>JAGNUG010000031.1 GCA_017987115.1 Flavobacteriales bacterium
CAACATACGGTCTGAAACCCCGGTTGGCCAACATGATGGTGGGTATAGGAATACCGTTGTCCCTTATTACGTTGATGGGGTGGTATTGGTTGATCTCAAATTCCTGAAACGCCCGCTCAAAACGACGGGAGCTCTAATTCCTGATCCCCACGATTATTGAGTAGGTTACGCTTGGCCTTTGGGATGTTGGGAGTCTTGGAATGAAATTCCGATCATTCATTCCCGAAGAGGGAGCTTCTCTAAGCCAGATGATAGCAAACAGAAAATCCACAGGAATCAGAAATAGATCCGGATCGAACATAAAATGAAGATCAAAACCTCCCGAATAAAGATCGCGACGAAACCCCAAATTGGAGGTAATAAGGAATTCAACCTTACACCTCGCTCAACTTGATCATGTTCGCCATGCCTTGTTCGGCAATTGGCATACTCGCTACGTTGACGATAAGGTCGCCTTTAGCAACGTGTTTCTTACTGCGAAGGATGTGTTTGATATCAGCAATGGTGTGGTCGGTGCTCACGGTCTTATCGTAATACTCAGCACGAACCCCCCATACAAGATTGAGCATATTCAGGATCTTTTTGTTGCTGGTGAAGGCATAGATATGTGCCTTAGGGCGCATGCTGCTGATCTTGAATGCTGTGTAACCGCTATGGGTCATGGTAACGATCGCCTTGATGTCGATACCCGCTGCCATGCGCACACTGGCTTTACAGATCGCATCGGTCACCATGCGTTCATTCTGCTCCAATTTAGGTTCCGGCACATTGTACATGATATCACTGGTCTCCATCTCTACCAGGATCTTGTTCATGGCTTTTACTACTTCAACCGGGAACTTACCAACGCTTGTTTCGGCACTGAGCATAACGGCATCCGCATGATCAAGAACAGCATTGGCCACGTCGTTCACTTCAGCTCGTGTAGGTGTAATGCTGGTGATCATGCTCTCCATCATCTGTGTGGCTACGATCACAGGGCGGTGCTTCTTCAAGCAACGTGCAATAATATCCTTTTGCACCAACGGTACTTTCTCCATCGGAATTTCAACACCCAGGTCTCCACGCGCCACCATCAGTGCATCGGCTTCTTCAATGATCCCATCGATCTCCGCAAGTGCTTCGGGTTTTTCGATCTTGGCCACAACACGTGCGTGTTTTTCTCGACTGCGGATAATGTTCTTTAGTTCCACAATGTCGTTCGCATTACGAACAAAACTGAGTCCGATCCAGTCCACATCGTGATCAAGCGCGAATTCCAGATCCTCCATGTCCTTTTCGGTAAGGCAGGGCAAACTGATCTTCGTATTCGGCAGGTTCAATCCTTTGTTTGCGCTCAATGTTCCACCATGGAGCACTTTAGTGGTCACATTCTTTTTGCCATCGGTCGCGGTCACCTCCAATCGCAATTTGCCATCATCCAATAGCACGATCTCACCCACTTTTATATCCTGCGGAAATTGAGAATAGCCTGTGCTCACGATCCCTGGACGCCCTTTGATCTGCTCGTTGGTAATGATCAGCTCGCTACCATCCTTAAGGTCTATTGGGCCATTCTCCATATCGCCCACGCGCATTTTGGGTCCTTGTAGATCAGCGAGTATCGCGGTCGTATGCCCCAATTCTTCGTTCAATCCGCGAATGGTCGCGATCAACTTCACATAGAATTCATAGTTGCCATGACTGAAGTTCAAGCGGCACACGTCCATACCGCTCAGCATCATTTCACGCAGCACTTCTTTGGCTGCCGATGCAGGTCCTATTGTGGCAACGATCTTGGTTTTCGGGTCGTTCATAGAGTCTTTTTACCGCAATAATCTATGACCATTGCGCAATTGGTCAAATGGTAGGTTGAAAGCAGCGAGAACGAATTCAGATGCGCGTATCCGATCCATTAGATCAGGCACGTCTTCCGCAACGTCATTGTCCACTACCAGAAAATAGTCAGCGTTCTTTTGGTCGGCGATCAGTACTCCCTGTTCGCCATGATTGTTTATCAATGTATAACCTCCTCGATCCGGATGAACTACGTGATCGAACACGCCGAAATGTGCTTCGTGGCCACCCACCATATCGATAATATCATCTCTTCGGCGGGTCAGCTCCAACTCCATTGCATTGTTCATGGCCCAGCACAACCTATAATCGTGCTCATGGCAGCTGATCCCGATGACCGTTACTTCCGGATCGGGTTCAACATCGAGCTTAATTTTGACTTTGGCCATTCGCTTGGGGCGGACTCTTTAAAGTGAATCGAGTTCAAAGGTAGTCGTGACATAGCTTGAACCCGGAGCAAGGTGAAGGTTTTGTTGCCAAGCTGAAAAGGGCAACAACAGCAAGTTCTGGTCGGTCACTTACAAAGAACTCTCCTATGCTCCATCACCGGAAGGGTCTCGCTTCGGCCTACGATTCGTCGGCCCCGGTCGTCTACGTGGCTTGGGTTCGGTGCTGAATTCCTTGGAACCATTTGGTGCGATAGGTTCATTGACCTTAATAGGCCTTGGCGCACGTGGCTTTCGCGACCGCATACTTGAAAAAGCATCCTGTGCTGCTTCCTGCTCCGCGCTCTTTTTGCTGATCCCTCTACCTGTGCCTTTCAACTTCCCTTCAATATGCACCTCAGCGACGTATTGTTTACCGCGCCCTTTTCCACCTTCTTCTTTTATTATGAACTCCACTCGTTTGCGCCGCTTTTGGCCCCATTCCAACAATCGGCTTTTGCCGTCACGGTCCTCTTTTTCAAGTTCCTTCAGGTCGAAGTGGACATGGATCAACTTTACGACCACTTTACGCGTTCGCTCATATCCGCGATCCAGGAACATGGCACCGATCAGCGCTTCCATTGCATTGCCGGGCACCGAAGATTCTTGGGATCGGGCAACATTGCTTTCCATCACCCGTTCGATCTGGGTATGTTGGGCCAATAGGTTCAATTGACTACGGCTTACGAGCTTACTCCGCATTCGCGTAAGGAAACCTTCGCCTTTTTCCGGGTACGTATTAAAGAGCAATTCGCCGATAATGGAATCCAGGATCGCATCGCCCAAGAATTCAAGTCGTTCGTTATCCGGAAGGTCGGGTCTGTTTTCGGTAACGGCGCTTACATGGCGCAAAGCTTGACGGTAGAGCGGCAGATCACCTGGCGTTAGGCCTAATGTGGACCTGCACCATGCACGCACACGACGCTCTTCTGCATTTCGTGCTCGGCTGAAAAGGCTGCGGAACAAAACGTGGGTCAATGGTACTTACGGAAGATCACTGAGGTATTATGTCCTCCAAAACCGAAGGTATTGCTCAGTGCCACGTTCACTGTTCTCTTCTCCGCTCTATTGAATGTAAAATTCAACTTAGCATCCAGATCAGGGTCATCAGTGAAATGATTGATCGTTGGAGGAACAATATCATTCTTTACCGCCATGATCGCCGCAACACCCTCAACAGCTCCAGCACCTCCAAGCAAGTGACCTGTCATACTCTTCGTTGAGCTGATGTTCAGTTTGTAGGCATGCTCTCCGAATAAACGTTGGATCGCTTTTATTTCTTGTGGATCGCCGATCGGCGTGCTTGTTCCGTGCGTGTTGATGTAGTCGATATCCGTTGAAGCAATTCCTGCATCGCGCATGGCGTGCTTCATACACAATTCGGCACCAAGGCCATCGGGGTGTGGAGCCGTAATGTGGTAAGCATCACTGCTCATGCCACCACCTATCACTTCCGCATAGATGGTAGCCCCGCGTGCTTTGGCATGTTCCAGATCTTCAAGGATGATCGCTGCGCCGCCTTCGCCTAATACGAATCCGTCCCGATCCATATCATATGGACGTGAAGCGGTTCCCGGGTCATCATTACGGGTGCTCATAGCATGCAATGCATTGAAACCACCTACACCAGCCTCATATACTGCCGCTTCACTACCACCCGTTACTACGGCTACACAGGTGCCAAGTCGGATGTAGTTGAACGCATCGATCATTGCATTGTTACTACTAGCGCAAGCACTAGCCGTAACATAGCTCGGTCCGTATAAAACGTGGCGCATACTGATCAACCCAGCAGCACTATCCGCTATCATCTTTGGAATGAAGAACGGATTGAAGCGCGGTGTTCCATCACCCTGCCCAAAACCAATGCACTCGTCCTGGAAGGTTTTCAAGCCACCGATCCCGCTGCCCCAGATCACTCCAATTAGTTCGCGGTCCACCTTATCAAGGTCCAAACCGCTATCCTTCATTGCCTCATCCGCGCAAACGACGGCGAATTGACTGTACGGGTCCATTTTACGCGCTTCTTTCCTGTCCATGAAATCCTCGGGATTGAACCCTTTGACCTCACAGGCGAATCGCGTTTTGAATTTAGCTGGATCGAAGCGAGTTATAGGCGCAGCTCCGCTACGGCCGCTCACCAAGCCCTCCCAGTACTCCTTTAGGGTGTTCCCGAGTGGAGTGAGCGCACCCAGACCAGTGACTACCACGCGTCTGAGCTCCATGCTTTAATAAGTTTACTTGGCGTTCTTTTCCACGTAATCCACAGCCTGACCCACAGTCTGGATCTTTTCTGCTTGATCATCCGGGATAGCAATATTGAACTCTTTCTCGAACTCCATAATGAGCTCTACAGTATCAAGGCTATCCGCGCCAAGGTCGTTGGTGAAGCTAGCTTCGTGCGTTACCTCGGCCTGGTCTACTCCGAGCTTATCCACGATAATAGCGATGACCCTTGACTTAATATCCGACATGTTCTTGTTGTTGTTTGTTGAACAGGGTGCAAAGGAAAGCATTTTCGACATGCGCACGCACGATCTTATTTGAATGGTACCAACACATGATCCAACCCCTTGCGCTTCAGGTCGGGAACTTGACAGTTTTTTGCCGGAAACCCGATCGGGATCAGCAAAAATGGTCGCTCATTCGATGGGCGGTCCAGGATCCCCGCTAAAAAATTCATTGGGCTGGGCGTATGGGTCAGCGTGGCCAATCCAGCATTGTGCGCAGCCGCCAAAAGCATACCGGTAGCAATTCCAACACTTTCGGTAGCATAATAGTTCTGGTGCTTCTTACCATCCGCATCTATTTCATAAGCACGTTTGAATACCACGATAAGCCAAGGAGCGATATCCAAGAACGGTTTATTCCAATCGGTAGCGAATGGCTTCAGGTCCTCAAGCCACTCCTCGGACATACGGCTCCCATAATTGATCTTTTCCTCTTCTTCTGCGGCTTCGCGGATCTTATGCTTAAGGGCCGGGTTTCCCACCACGCAAAAAGTCCATGGTTGTTTATGGGCCCCACTTGGTGCTGTGTTCGCAGTGCGCACCACCTCTGCGATCACATCGAACGGAACCGGTTCGTCACTGAAGTAACGAATGGTACGCCTACGGTCCATAAGGCCATGGAATTGCCTTGCACGATCCAACATTTCAGTAGGACCATATCGCACAAAATCGAGTGGTATGTGGGGCGCATTGTCTTCCATGATGGGATGAAGTTCGGGAGGAATTCATGGATCACGCTAAAACCTCACCTTTGCGCTATGTTCCGTGTGGCGATATTGGCTTCTGGCAGTGGCACCAATGCCCAGCGCCTCATCGAATACTTCAAGACGAGCGACATCGTTGAAGTTAAGTTGGTCGGCTGCGACAAACCGCACGCTGGCGTGTTACGAAGAGCTTGGGATCTGGGTATTCCGAGTTATTTGTTCAATGGCGCTTTGCTGAACGATGGCACCGTTCTGAACGAACTACAAGGGCAACGAATTGACCTGATCATACTTGCAGGATTCTTGCGATTGATCCCAAAAGAAATAGTAGCTGCATTTCCGGATCGCATAGTGAACATACACCCTTCGCTATTGCCCGAATATGGTGGTAAGGGCATGTACGGCGAACACGTACATCGCGCTGTGATCGCATCGGGTGAAGAAGAAAGTGGGATCACCATCCACTTGGTGAATGAGCAGTATGATCAGGGTAAGCACTTATTACAGATACGCTGCTCTGTATTGCCTTCTGATACCCCGGAAACATTAGCGGAGCGCATACACCGGTTAGAACATGAGCATTATCCCAAAATCGTAGCAGGGTATTTGGAGCAGGTTGAGAAAGCGCTCGTTGGCCAAGGTCCCAAGGCATGATCACATCCAATGAACTTCTAACACGAACGAATATTAAGGAATGCACTACTTCGACCTCAAACAGATCGGGAAAGCCTTTCTGATCCTTTTCGCTGTGATCGACATAGTTGGTGGGATACCCCTGATCCTTGATGTGCGCCAAAAAGCGGGAAAGATCTACCCTGCGCGTGCCACGCTAGTAAGTATGGGGATCATGATCGTGTTCCTTTATCTAGGTGAAACCATTCTTTCCATACTTGGCATCGACGTGCGTTCCTTTGCAGTCGCTGGAGCGCTGATCCTTTTCTTCATTGCTTTGGAAATGGTGCTCGGCCTAAAGCTGTTCAAAGAAGACCTTTCTGCACCGGGGCTCACTGATGCTTCTTCTGATAACAAGGTTTACAGCATAGTGCCTTTAGCATTTCCTGTTATTGCTGGTGCAGGCACTATCACGACCGTACTATCTCTTCGCGCTGAGTTCGATCGGCCGAACATTCTCGTTGCGATAATCCTGAACATGATCCCTGTCGTATTGGTGCTCTTGCTCACTTCACGTATCGAACGGTTATTGGGCAGAGTTGGGCTGATCGTGATCCGCAAGGCCTTTGGGATCATTCTGCTTGCCATAGCGGTAAAACTATTTGCAGGTAACATTACCTTCCTATTCCCTACTACCTAAGAACGAAAAGGCACCCGAGCAATTAAATGAAAGTCACGATCCATACGGATGGCGCCGCAAGCGGCAATCCAGGTCCGGGTGGCTATGGTGCAGTATTGGAAAGTGGGAAATACCGCAAGGAGCTATGGGGCGGATTTCGGCTTACTACCAACAACCGAATGGAATTATTGGCTGTGATCGTTGCGTTGGAAGCATTGAAGAACCCAGGAACGGAGGTATTGGTCGTAAGCGATAGTAAGTACGTGGTTGATGCTGTGGAGCAAGGTTGGTTACTTGGGTGGGAAAAGAAAGGGTTCGCCAAGAAGAAGAACCCGGATCTGTGGAAACGTTTTTTGAAAGTCTATCGCCAACACAGCGTAAAGTTTGAATGGATCAAAGGCCATAACGGTCATCCATTGAATGAGTTGTGTGACCAATTGGCCGTGGCCGCTTCCCAGCAGAAGAAGCTCGAGGCCGATGAAGGGTATGAAGAGTCCATTGCTGGCGGTCAGCTATTCGACGGTGGTTGAACCCAGAAATTGTTATTGACTTTTTGCTAGGGCCCAATTTCAGTACAAATGCCATTGCATTTACTGTGTTGAGCGAATCGTACACCTGAACCTATCTTCGCAACCCATGGCCAAACTATATGCAACCATAAACAGTGCCGAAGGTCCACTGGAACTTGAACGGAAAACCCTTTCAGCCCCATGGTCGTTTGCCGGAGAGGGGGCGCCCGATCTTGTAAAGACGGGCCCAAGCAGTTACAGTTTAGTTCACAATGGTCGCAGTTACCGCGTTCTGGTCTTAAAGGAAGATCGCGAGAACAATACCGTAAGGTTGCGCATTGGAAGTGGCACGTACACCGTTCAATTGCAGGACGAACAGAGCCGTATGATGCACACCTTGGGTTTCGACAAGGCGGAAAAAAAAGTACGCGAGATCAAAGCTCCTATGCCGGGCTTGGTATTGAACATTATGGTAAAGCCTGGGGACGTTGTAAAAAAGAATGACCCTGTGCTTGTTCTGGAGGCCATGAAAATGGAGAACATGATCAAAGCCCCTGGCGATTCCATCGTTTCATCCATCCATGCCGAACAAGGCAAGGCTGTTGAGAAAGGGCAGATCCTAGTAAGTTTTGAATGAATAGCGCCAAATGAATTGACGGTTCTCAATTCATTCTGTGATGCGATCGTTATCTTTACGGAATGGACCGCAAACAATTTCTTTCTCGCTCCTTGAAAGCAACGGTTGGCACCTTGGTTGCCGGACCCTTGCTAGCCTCTTCTTCCGGATGCAATTCGCCAGAGTCAACTGAAAGTGGGTCGAGTCCTTCGAACGGAACACCGGAAGCTTCAAATGCACCGGTTGTGCTTTCACAACTTGCCTTACCTTATGCTTACAATGCATTGGAACCCGCGATCGATGCCGTGACCATGGAGATCCACTACACCAAGCACCATGCAGGATATGTAAAGAAGGGGAATGCCGCCATTGAGGAGGGCAATGTCAAAGCCGTGAATGAAATGGAGCTTATGGCCACGATCGGTCAATATGGTGCGGGTATCCGGAACAATGTTGGTGGCACATGGAATCATAACATGTTCTGGGATGTAATGGCACCTGCTACAGGAGCTGAACCAATGGGCAAAGTGCTCGATGCGATCACTGCTGGTTTCGACTCCATGGATACTTTCAAAGCCGCGTTCACCGAAGCCAGCATGAAACGGTTCGGAAGTGGTTGGGCTTGGCTGGTTGAGCGCAATGGTAAATTGGAGATCGGTAGTACACCGAACCAAGACAACCCCCTAATGGATGTCAGCGAATTCAAAGGCAAGCCACTCCTTTGTTTGGATGTTTGGGAGCACGCCTACTATCTGCATTATCAGAACAAACGCAACGAATACGTCGAGAATTGGTGGAGCGTCGTGAATTGGGATGCGGTCGCGCAACGGATGATGTGAACGCCCTATTTCAATTTCTTGCACCGCGTGGCCAATGCATCGTTCTTGATGATGGTGGACAGTTCCGCGGCGATATCCGTAAAGCGTGTCCGTGGCCCACAGGTGTATAATTCTAACAAGGGATCCTTATCGGTGATCATACCCATAAGTTCTTCTATGGAAGGCGCTTTGTCCAATGCTGCATAAGCCGCATGGTCCATGTTCAAGAAAGCGACATTCAGACCGATCCCACGATTATCCAGCAAGTATCCCTTACCCAGCTCGGTAGGTATTGGTGGCCCACTTTCCGCACGTAGATCACTCGGTGCAGGATAGGAAACAATGGTGCTTCCATCCACTGATAACAGAACAGGGACATGGTCCGTATGATCGTCCTTCGTCCTATACACCAGAACTTGGGGTCCGGTATCCGCCATTTCCGGCATTTCGGTCAGCTCGTTACTTTCAGATGATGTGGCAGCATCCGTGCTGTTGATCTGCTTCTGGCCGCAACACGCACATGCAAGGACCAGGATCGCACTGAACAGATGGACCCTCATCGTGCGATCACGATGCGTTCGTTCCGTACACCTTTATCCGTGATCATCCGCAACATATAGGCCCCCTCTGCATACGCACTTAGGTCCAGTGTAACTCGGGTCCCGGCCAACACATTCCGGTTCGGTCTGGCTGTTACTTGCCCATTCAGTCCGATCAATTCAACCTGCTCAAGCGAACCGTTGAACTCAGAAAGATCGATCTGGAAAATGTCCTGTACAGGATTAGGGAACAACCGGATCCCTGTGGTTCCAATGCTCCCTTCCACGCCGACCGATGCACCCCGTTGAATGTTCATTTGCAGCAGATATGTTCCCACCTGCCCAGCGAAATAAGGCGCAACGTGAAAGTAGACCGTACCACCGCCATTCACTACGATCGGCCCATTCGAAATATCATCGAATGCGGGTGACCAAGTCGTACCATCCGTGGAATAGGACCACAGACAATCTACAGTGTATGTATTGCCGTTCCCGCTGTTATATTCGTCATGGACACGTGCGTCGATCGCGTAGTTATTGCCGCCTGGCAGAACGATCGCGTAGAAATCCTGGTCCGTTCCAGTGTGCAGAGTTGAACCTGTTGTACTCACCGCCGCCGTGTTGCCGCTGAAGTTGACGGGTAATGCAGCAGCTTGACCGACCGCATTGTTCACCTCGTATTGATCGGGTTGTTCGGATGCCGCGGTAACCGTAACGAACACCGGGTTCGAGAAATAGCTTGACCCTGTTAGGTACCAGCCGGTATTGTTCGGATTGTGTTGCGCAGCGATCAAATAAGTGCCGGGACCGACCGTAACAGGCGCGGGACCGAATGTGAGATAGGGAGCTAAATAGGAATAACCGCTTGGCAAGCCTTGGCTCTCATTCAGTACACCGATATCCTGTGCCCAAGAGCCATCCAGGTTGTACATGGCCACACCATACTGACCTATGAACGTGCTGAATCCATCGTTCTGGATGTTCAGGTTCACGGAAACCTGCCCCCCTTGTGTCAGCGAAGTACCGGGACTAAGCACCATCGCAGTCGCCATTTCCATTTCGCTTGGGTTGATCACCGTCACTTGCGGAAAATTCTGGTAACTCCCACTGTTCGCTGCCACCGCCCATTCGCCACCTGTGGGTTTATAGTAAATGCCGATGTAATAGGTGCCCGGAACCATGCTGAACAGGCCCGTGGTGGAAAAGACCAGGTCATTGGTGTAGACGTTGCCCGGATCCAAGGTGTAGCCGGAAAGGGTCTCTACAAAACCGTAGAAATTATTGTCCGCATCGAACACCGCAGCGCCGTATTCGCCACTGAACGCATTGGTGCCCGTGTTTGCAATGTTCGTGGAAACACTGAAGGCCTGGCCGTAATAGAGCGGATTGGCCGAGATGTTCACGAAGTTGTACAATTCCATGGTGTTGGTGTTGCCACCACCTCCGCCACCGCCCGTTCCCGGCGTTATGCCCAAGATCGCTACCTGGCCGCTATTGTAGCCACCGCTGCCGCCGCCGGTGCCTGTGGAACCAGGGTTCAACGCTCCCACTTGGAAATAACCATTCACTTGCCCGCCCCAACCCCAGTTGAAGTGGAACATGTTATTATCATCATACCCATCACACACGAACGCATGCCCACCACCAGAGCCAAAGCCACCATAGAAGATCGGCTTGCTGGCATCAAGGTCACTGCGCAACATATTGATCCAGGTCTGCTCCGTGTAGTTGTCCCGGAACTCCCCATGCAAGCTGCTGTTGTAACCGAAATAGGTCTCAAAGGCGAACTCAGCACAGTTCTGTGTTGGACTTTGTGCAGAGACCACATACGCATTGCTCACCTGCGGGCTGTACTGCATATTCACGCTGACCCCGCAATGGAACATGAGCGTGGCCACCGCATTATTCGGGCCCGATACCACATTGGGCATGCTTCCCCATTCGTAGGTGGTGCTTGCGAAATTTGCCGAAAGTGTGCCGTAGTTGGGCGCGTTGTAGCTGTGGAAACCAACCCCGGCAGTAGGGCTGTTATGGTATTTCATGATCTGGGCCATGGCCGTGGCCACACACCCTGTTACCGAACCACCAGGACATAGAGCGTTCACATTCGGCTGCTGGTCCCACAACGTTTGCATCAATGGGTTCACGGCACGTTCCGGCACATCAGAAGGAAGCGCGTCATGAAGGATCCGGTCCCATGCAGCAATTACCTCACTTACTGGTTCCAGTCCTGCTTGGATGGCATCGCGTAGTTGGATCGAGTAGCCATCGAACCATTTCGAGATCTGCACGGGCAACTGTCCTGTTGGGAAGGTGGATTCCGTGGAATATGCAAGGATGGGTAGTACCGCATCATCCCCCGCAACCACTACGTAACCTTGATCGGCGGCATTGTATACTCGATAAAGGGTTGATCCGCTCTCGACCTTTTCGATCACTAATTCCAGCGTCTCACTTCGAACATCCGGCAACTGCGTGTTCAGGAAACGATAGGCCACTGTGCGGGCTACCTCCTCTTGCACCTGTGCCGCTTGTAGTCCTGTGCTGAATGCAAGCGCGAGGATCAGCGCCGGGATCGAAATAACTGAAGAACGAACGTGGGAGTATCCTTTGGGATTCATTTAAATAGGGATTGATAGTAGAGTTCGGAACAGAGCAAAGCTATTACAATGTTGAACCGAGTACAATACCAAATTCGGGGGATACCCGCCAATGCGGAATCTCAGTGCCACATGACACCGCTCTTAATCGGCCACTAACTCAATGTCGAAATCGACCAATTCCACGAATTGACGAATGCGATCATCGATATCCTCACGGGATAATTCGGTCAAGCGTTCGATGCCGAATTTCTCGCACGTAAAGCTGGCCATGGCACTACCCACGATAATGGCGCGCTTCAAGTTATCGAAGCTATGGTCTTTGGTGTGGGCCAAGTAACCGATGAACCCTCCGGCAAACGTATCGCCTGCTCCAGTAGGGTCAATGATGTCTTCGAGCGGTAATGCAGGGGCGAAGAACACCCTGTCACCACCGAACAGCAATGCCCCGTGCTCCCCTTTCTTCACAACAAGGAACTTGGGACCCATTGCCATGATCTTTGCAGCAGCTTTTACCAAGCTATGCTCGCCGCTCAATTGGCGCGCCTCGGCATCATTGATCGTGAGAATATCCACCCGGGCGATCACCTCCTTCAGCTTATCCATGGCGATATCCATCCAGAAGTTCATGGTATCCATGACCACCATGGCTGGCCGCTCATCCATTTGGTCCAACACCTTACCCTGCACGGTCGGGTCGAGGTTTCCGAGCATTACGTACGAGGCTTTTTTGTATGCTGCTGGCAATATCGGATCCAGCTCGGTCAACACGTTCAAACGCGTTTCAAGCGTATCACGGTTATTCATATCGTAGTGATACTTACCACTCCAGAAGAAGCTTTCTTTACCCTTGAGCACCTCCAAACCACTCAGGTCAACCCCGCGTTTGCGCAGATCCTGCATAACCGCCTCAGGAAAGTCATCTCCAACAACACTTACAAGGCCCATTTTCTCCAAGAAGACCGAAGCCGCCAGTGAGATATATGTGGCAGCGCCACCAACGGTTTTTTCAGCAACGCCGAAAGGGGTTTCAATGCGATCAAAAGCAACCGTACCTACAGTGATAAGTTCCATGGTGGTCTAAGTTTTCCAAATTGGGTCGATGCGACTATGAACAACCATTCCTTTTGAGCAGTGTTCGAACATCCCATACAAAACAATGAAGACCGCGACGTGCGGCCTCCAAATGCTCCCCGGGCTGGACTTGAACCAGCGACCCCATGATTAACAGTCATGTGCTCTAACCAGCTGAGCTACCAGGGAAGGTTTCCCGATTAAGGGACGGCAAAAGTAGGACGATCGGTGGATATGGCAATACGTTGATCAATATTTAGGGTTGACCACACGCTATCGGCACTCTCATATTAGTCCTGTAAACCAGGACCAGCAAGTTCGGCTTGTCTCTTCAGTGATCAAGGAATTTCGAAAATCTCAGCCGGATAAACCCGTATGGGACAACTAATACACGCTACTGCACCGTCACTAACGCATAAACACCTCCAACATGCGTCCACTCTTTCTATTCATCAGTATTGCCCTGTTCTTAACATGCAAGGCCCAGCCTTGTAGCGATGTAGAGGCCTGTATGGTGGTTAACCAGAACAATGACGGGTCGTTCTTTTTCGAGAATTGTTCAACACCTACGGCAAACTCACAATTCGTGTGGAGTTTTGGTGATGGCACTTCCGAGAATGGCGAAGTCGTGGATCATTACTATGCACAACCCGGCAGTTATACCGTTTGCCTGACCATGTATTGGCAGAACTGCGTGGATAGTACGTGTACCACCATCGTGGTTGACGGTGCCAACCCGTGTGATGACCTGAATGCCGAGTTCTTTTACTCCGGAGGTATACAGGGGGTGAATTTCGGACACCCGAACGTAGAATTGGACTGGTCATATCTCTGGAACTTCGGGGATGGAACAACGGGTTATGGCCCGAGTCCCTACCACACCTATCCTGGGCCCGGCACCTACGAAACATGTCTTACCGTTTGGACCTGGGACCCTGTTGCCCAGGACACATGCTTCGCGGATCATTGTGAATTGATCGTGATCGATGGTAGCCCATGCGACCTATTCCAAGCTTGTTACGTTCCAACACAAACTGGTGCCACAAGTGTCTTCTTCAACAATTGTACCCCGAACGAACCAGGAACGGTCTTCACTTGGCTGTTCGGAGACGGGACGACCAGCAATGACATTGCACCGACACACACTTACGCGAACGCTGGAAATTATGAAGTCTGTTTGGTTGCAGAATGGCAGAATTGTTTTGATAGCACGTGCACGTACATCGCAGTAGGTAGTGACCCTTGCGCAAACCTGAGTGCCAACTTTAGTGCGAGCACAACACCCAGCGGAACAATCTTCTCCAACGGTACAACGGGAACCGGTTTCCAAAGCATCTGGTCTTGGACATTTGGAGATGGAGACACCAGCGACGACCCACAACCCATTCACACTTATGCTGAGCCCGGAATCTATTACACCTGTTTAACGGTTAACAGCCAATACGAATATGAAGGGCAGGTCATCACATGTGTAGACTCTGTCTGTATTGATGTCACGATCGAAGAACTTGGAGCTTGTGACGATGTGGAGGCCTGCATTTTGGCCAACGATTATGGTAACGGTACATTCCTATTCGAGAATTGCTCCACACCGATCGCTAACTCACAATTCGAATGGGACTTTGGTGATGGCACTTCTGATAATGGCATGATCGCGGACCATATTTATTCGCAAGCAGGTAGCTATACCGTTTGCCTGACCATGTATTGGCAGAATTGTGTGGATAGTACGTGTACCAACATCATAGTAGAAGGTGCGAACCCGTGTGATGACCTGAATGCCGAGTTCTTTTACTCCGGAGGTACACAGGGAGTGAATTTCGGACACCCGAACGTAGAATTGGACTGGACGTATCTCTGGAACTTCGGAGACGGAACAACGGGTTATGGCCCGAGCCCCTACCACACTTATCCTGGGCCTGGCACCTACGAAACATGCCTTACCGTTTGGACATGGGATCCCATTGCCCAGGACACCTGCTTCGCCGATCATTGTGAATTGATCGTGATCGGCGGCGGCCCATGTGAATTCCTGCAGGCTTGTCACATTCCAACACAAACCAGCGCCACTAGTGTGTTCTTCAATAATTGCACTCCTAACGAACCGGGAACGGTCTTCACTTGGCTCTTCGGGGACGGGTCGACCAGTAACGACATTGCACCAACGCACACCTACGCGAACGAAGGTGCTTATGAAGTTTGTTTAGTTGCCGAATGGCAGAATTGTTTCGACAGCACATGCACGTACATAACTGTTGGGCAAGGCAACCCATGTGATGACTTCGCGGTATACCTCGCATGGAACCAAGGTGGGAACGACACCTATTTTTTCAACGCAACTTCGAACCAGCCCAACGTTACTTACACGTGGATATTCGATGATGGAACCCCTGATGCAACTGGCCAGAACGTGCAACACATATTTACCGACCCTGGTACCTATTGGGTCTGTGTTGTAGGGATGTACTTCAATGAAGTTTCTCAAGAAACATGCATTGTTGAAGACTGCTTTTCATTGGTCGTGGGAGGTGGAAGCCCATGCGACGAGCTTGACGCCAACTTCAGTTACTCTGGTGGTGCCTCAGGTATGAACTTCGCGAATGCCGTGATCAATAGCACATGGACCTATTTCTGGGACTTCGGGGACGGCACAACGGATTATGGCCCAAACCCCTACCACACCTACCCAGCACCGGGTACTTACCAAACTTGCCTGACCGTATGGACATGGGACCCTGTGAATCAGGACACGTGTTTTGCTGACCATTGTGAAACGGTCATTGCTAGCGGCATCGGTGATCCCTGTGAAAACCTGAATGCCGAATTCGTATCCACGACCACACCGAACGGCACGTTCTTCAGTAACGCAACAACTGGCGCTGGGCTACAGACCACGTGGTTTTGGGAGTTCGGCGATGGCAGCACCAGCAACGACGCGCAGCCGAACCATATGTACACGGCCGGCACCTATACCGTTTGCCTTACGGCGACCAGCATCTATGAACAACCCGGCGGCAATTTGGTAACCTGTTCCGATTCAACATGTCACACACTGGTGATCCAAGGCGGGGACCCGTGCGATTTCTTGATCGCTTGTTTCGAACCGACCCAGACCAGCTCCAATGTCGTGTTCTTCAACAACTGCACACCGAACGAACAGGGCACCGTATACACTTGGTTCTTTGGAGATGGCACCGAAAGCAATGATGCATCACCGGTGCATACTTTCCCCGCTGGAGCAGGTGCATATTCGGTCTGCTTGATCGCGGAGTGGCAGAATTGTGTAGACAGTATCTGTACGACCATCACCGTAGGGAACACCATGGGCTGCGATAGTTTTGCGACCTGGTTCGATGTGACGTACGGGAACGTACATGTATTCTTCGAGGCACAAACATCCCAAAGCGTGGATGGATACGTTTGGGATTTCGGCGATGGAACAGAAGGATACAATAGCGAAGAGATCCATTTTTTCGAACCACCGGGACCATACACTGTTTGCCTAAGCACGTATTACTGGAATCAGAATACACAGGACACATGCTGGTCCACTTCCTGCCAAACGGTTGAGCCTTTCGGTCCGAACGGCATCACCGACCTGAACGCTGAGGATCTATTCAGCATCTATCCGCAACCCGCTACGGATGTCATCACCATCGATGGCGCAACACCCATGAAAGATGCGACAGTGGAGTTGTTCAGCATGGATGGTCGTCTGGAACACCAAGAACGGATCACGGCACTGCCCCATCAATTGAATATTTCTGAATTAAAACCTGCGGTCCATCTAATGCAGATCCAGTTGGATGGTGTTCGGTACAATTATCGCATCGTGATCCAATAGGGTCTTCTCTTTTCGTAAAAGTCCCGAACTTGGCGGTATGTACCGTGCAGGTTTGGGGCTTTTACTTTTCTGGTGTTCGGTGTTCAGCGTGGCAGCCACGGAATACATCGTTCCGGTCGGGGTTGATGTGGGCGAATACTTCGAAACACTACCGGCTGATGTGACCTACATCTCGTTCTCTGCGAGTTCATCTTACAGAAGTTCTGGAGATATCGTATTGCCAGATGTACAGCTCTGTGTGGTCGATGGCAAAGGAGCATCACTTGCGTTAGGTCCGAATTCGAACGGCTTCACCCGGCAGGTCCTGAACCAGAATATGGTTGACAAAAAATTGACCTCCCGTTATGTGATCCGCGACTTTTCTGAGATCAAGGGCGGTAAGAAAGCAATCGATCTGCAAGCAACATTGGGCAGCATCGTGAGCAATTGCCGGCTCCATGACCAGACCGAGATCGCAGTTGATCTGCGCTTTTGTTTAATGGCCCGGATCGAGAATGTATTGGTCACCAACCCGCGTGCGGAAGGGATCGTAATTCGCACTGGCGATTGGCCCGGTGCTTCCGCAACAAACAGTCAGAGCAACAGCACGGTACTTTCTCAATGCCGCGTGTACTGTAGCAACACCACTACGAACGCGTACAGCGTGCTTAATTGTGGAGGTGTTCGAATGGTCGATTGCATCTCAGAGGGCGGAGAAGCCGATCGTGACCTATTACTTTCTGCAGAAATGCACAATGATCAAGAGCGGTTCGGGTCCAACCCAACGATGAAGTCCTTCACCATAGAGAACTTTCATGTGGAACACAATGTGCGCAAGGAGAGCATACTCGTAAATATGACTCCGCAAGCATCCGTAAACCTGATCAATATTTATTGGAACAGTGCCTCAACAGCGCCAGTGATCCGCTACATGCGCGGCCAATTGAACCTATCCGACATTGGTTGGTGGACCGATAACCACCGCATCGTTTCACGCGTTAGTGCACCGCGCATCAATGCAACACGCTGCCACAGCAAATTAAGACTTGATGTTAAAGCCTCGGCCACTGCAACGCGATCCGGTAGTTTCGAGCTGGTCGATCCGATAGGGGAGAAAAAAACACTGGATACCCGCTACATCCGGGTCTCAGCACCATCCCGCTGACATGTTCCGACCATAGTACTGAAAACGGAGTGTTGAAACAAGAACGGCCCCAGTTTCCTGGAGCCGTTCTCGTTCAAGTTGGTTATGTGTTACGCCGCAACATCAGCACGTTGTGGAAGCAATTGGAAATCGCTCAGCACCACTTCGGTGATGTAGCGCTTGCTACCGTCTTTGGTTTCGTAGCTGCGGTGTACCAAACGCCCTTCCAATGCAACGGGTGAACCTTTACGAAGAATGCGGGCCACGGCATCCGCAGTACTTCCCCATGCAACAACCGTGTGCCATTGTGTATCGGTAACGCGTTCACCTTGTGCATTGCGGTAGCTATCGTTCGTGGCCAATGAGAGGCGAGCCACCTTACGGCCTTCTGCTACTTCGCGTACTTCAGGGTCAAAACCAAGGTTGCCAATAAGGTGTACTCTGTTCTTTAGCGTGTTCATGGGAATTGGGTTTTAGTGTTTTGTTTTCGTTACACCGAGGGATTGTTCCCAACGGCGATGCAAACATTCACCGGTGCCCATTCCTTAATCGGTTAATACCCGTATGTAGTCGTTCATAGCCGTTTGCTGTCGGTTGCTGTACGGTAGTTTTTGGTACTGATGACACTGGTTTAATTCGATCCTACCTTACATTTCATCGGGCGCCCCAACTATCCGTAGGTTGATCGATATAGGGCGTTGTTAACCAATTCCGCTGGCAAACACTCTCGTCTCCCTCTACCACCCAAAGCAAAACCCAACCCAAGCAACCTACTTTTGGCGGGCGCTTTTCAGAGCCACGTTCGCTAACGTCCCCATGAAACCGATCTTTCTAGCACTACTCGCCTGTAGCTCCTTTGCAGGCTTTTCGCAGACCACAACAACACCGCAACGGACGAATGAAGTTCGGTTCGAAGAAAACCGGGGTCAAGTAAAGGATCAGAACTGGCAGCCACGGGAAGATGTTTTGTTCTCCGGTTCAACGCAGGGGATCAACTTCCACATTCGTGCGAATGGGATCAGCTACCAATTGTCGCGTTTGGAACAAAAGCCATTGGTCGCTGATGCTTCTCAACAACCGCATGGTATTGCGAGCAAAAAGCATGACGAATTACCGGCCGCTACTACGATCACAAGCCACCGGATCGACATTGATTGGGTCGCATCTGAACGTGATCCTGCGATCAAACCCAATGGTGAACTTCCCAGCTACACCAATTATTACAACATACCCGAGCACACGGCACCTGCGTTACTGGTAAAGTCATACAGTGCTGTAAACTTTAGTAACATATGGCCGGGTGTAGACCTGGAATACCACGCGCGCAATGGCGTTCTGGAAAGCGATTGGACGGTACACGACCCAGCGGATCATACGAAGATAAAGTTCACGGTCAGTGGTGCTGATCTGCGTGTAGATGAAGCGGGTTACTTGGTCCTTAACACACCATTGGGCAGCATCCGTGAAGGACAACTGATCGCTACTCAAAACGGCGAAGCGCGCAACGTGCAATGGGTCGTATTCGGGAATACCGTCTCCATCAGCGCAACAGGGTTAGATGCGAACGTGCCTTTGATCATTGATCCGCCGACCCGACTTTGGGGTACGTACTTAGGAGGCACGGGCGATGAGTTTCCTTGGTCATCAGAAAATGATGGAACCGGTGGTCTTTACGTTGCAGGGGTAACATCTTCCAGCGCGAACATCGCCACAACAGGCGCTCACCAAGTAACGTATGCGGGACAATACGACGCATTCCTTAGCCGCTTCGGAGCCAACGGCATGCCGATGTGGAGCACCTACTACGGCGGCAATGAAGATGATTTCGGTCGCGACTGTTCGGTATCGCCAATGAACGGAGATGTATACCTCTCTGGGGCAACTCTGTCGGGGTTCGGTATTGCTACTCCGGGTGCTCACCAAGAAAACCCGTGTGGTACGTTGGATGCGTTCTTGGTAAAGTTCAACGCCACTGGGCTTCGCTCGTGGGGCACTTACTACTGTGGTACCGACATAGAAGAAGGCAATGCCTGCTCCGTAGATCAGTTCGGGAATGTCTACATGGCCGGTTGGACCCTCTCGGTAGATTCAATTGCCACACCGGGATCCTTTCAACCTGTGCACGCAAGCCCGAATGCAATGGATGCGTTCTTGGTAAAATTCGATACTTCCGGCACGCGCCAGTGGGGCACTTATGTTGGCGGCTTGAACGAAGACCGGGCCTACGACTGCAAGGTCGATGGACTAGGATCGGTCTATCTCTCCGGCAGGACCCAGGGGCTTCCCGTAGGCGCTACAACGGGGGGCCACCAGCCTTTTTTTGGTGGGTTCGTTGATGCGTTCTTGCAGAAGTACGACAGCAATGGAAACCTGACCTGGGGCACCTACTATGGGGGTCCCGACCTGGATACCTGGGGCTTTTGCGCCGTAGATGATGACCATGTGTATTTGGCAGGCACCACTTTATCGGATACCGGGATCGCAACGCCCGGTGCGTACCAGACCATTGCTACATCTCCCGGGAATTTCGACGATGATGCGTTCCTGATCCAATTCGAACACACTGGAGAGCGCAACTGGGGCACCTACCTCGGGGGTATGGCAGGCGATGCCTTGAACGGAGTGGCAACGGACGGCAATGGAAGTGTTCTCATTACAGGATGGTCCCGTTCTACTAGTGGCATGGCAAGCAGCGGTAGTTATGATACCATCCATGAAGGTGTGGAAGACGGCTTTCTAGCCAAGTTCACCAGCACGGGAGCACTTCACTGGAGTACTTACTATGGAGGCCCGGGAAATGACGTAGGCAAAGGTTGCGTTGCGATGGGCGGTGATGTTGTTTACATGATCGGCTACACCTATTCAAGTACACAGATCGCATCTCCTGGCGCGCACGATACCACTTTTGATGGCGGTCAGGGTGATGGCTTCATCATAAAGTTCGATGGCTGCAACCGCGACCCGATCGACCTATTACCGAACAGTGCCGCCAACTGCGGTCTTGATAGCGTATTGCTTACAGTAAACGATGGTTTTGAATGCAGATGGAATCCTTCAGAGGGACTTTCCGAAAGTTTCGGCAATTCCGTAATTGCCACACCAAGTGTATCAACCACCTTCTACGCACGGCATATCGACGCCAATGGTTGCGCTTCTGTGGACAGTGTATTGATCACCGTAACCAACATCGACACAACGGTCATTGTATCCGGAGCAATGCTAACAACGGCGCAGCAAGGCGCAACCTACCAGTGGTTCAATTGCGATAGTTTGATGGCGCTCCCAGGTGAAACCAATGCGGTCTATGACGTAACGATCAACGGCTCTTACGCTGTGGCGCTACAACTGAACGGATGCACAGATACCAGTGCGTGTGTACTGATCACGAATGCTGGTTTGATCGAGAATGCAGCAGCCAATTTGTATAGCATCGCTCCAAACCCGACCACAGGTGCACTCACCGTTTATGCCCCATCAGTACACGACTACCGCGTTCAACTGTTCGACGTAACCGGCAGCCTTGTTTATTCCAACCGTTTCGTAACCGACCGCCCAACCTTTTCCATAGAGCACCTACCCGCTGGTGTGTATTGGTTGCGGATAAATGGGGAGCGTGGTTTGAAGGTGGTTAAGATGTGATAATGGGGCAAGTCAAGTGTCCAACTGCAAGTATCAACTTCAGTATCAATTGGCTATTTTCGCTCTGTTGCGCATTCTTATTCCGCAAAACAAGCGCCGATCGTGACGACAAGATTCAACACCAATGACAACGATCTCAACAAGGCGACATCCGATTAAATTTTATACTCTGTTGATCGTTAGCGTCCTGGTCTTATGTGTAATGGCGACCGGTTTATTGATCAAAAGCATAGACACTCTGCAAAAGGAGCAAATTGAAACGAAAGCCTACTTCTTTTCCTTTTTCTGCCTATTGATTTACTGCTTTGCGTTCGCATCGGTATATTTCTATTGGAGGAATTCTCCCCATGTTTCTATCAACGACCAGACAATAAAAATTGGCAATCAGGTTTATTCTCTGAATGACATAAAGGGCATTGCGCTAACAGGCAAAGTGCCCTTCCCTTATTTTGTCAACTTTCCAATGGAGGGTATGGCTCTGCTCTTAAATAATGGATCTGAACGATTTCTATACGATGATATGTATTCGAACCTTCACCAAGTGAAGTCAATGCTAGAACAAGTTATTGTGAACGAGCAGGAATACAACTCCGTCTTCTTGGATCATAAAGGCCGGAATGGTGTTCGTTTGGAACTTGAAGAAACCTTTAAAGGCATTCAACTTATTAACTTTAGGGGAATATTGCTTTGGGGGGCAATCAGCTTTTTGGCAATTAAGCTATTCGTAAGTGCGCAAATTCCTTCCGTGGCGGGATTGATCATTATAGGTCTGATGGCAGCGTTGTTTTTCGTGTCGTTTTCGTGGGAGATGCATTATTTCGGTCTTTCAAAAGACTACCTGATCGTTAGAAACCATAATTTTATTTGGAAGTCAATCGTCTATGGCCTGTCCGAAATAAAAGAAGTCGTTTTTGAGACCGATAGGAACAGGCCGAATTGCATGAGAGTGATAACAAAAGACTTTAGGAATAAACTATATCCTGCAGGTACATTACGAGATAAAACCTGGCATAGGCTTAAGAGTCGTTTAGAAGCAAAGGGCGTGACGGTGAGGAATGAATGTATAGCGGAAACGGTGATTGATAAGTAACGGCTTTCGACTTCTATTTACCTTCCGCCAAGCCCAGCACCATTGGCTAGCGAACCCACCCAGACAAGCACTGACGCTTCACCTACAATACCCCATTGGCTTAAATTCCTTCATCCCAAAACTTGTGAAGTCGCTGTTAATGAATGCCTCTGCAAATACGGCTGACCTAGATTCGTGAGCATACTTGTTTAGCACAAATAGTCTCTCCGCATGAACCTCTCCACCTTCCAATCCGCTGCTCTTTTCACCCTGGCTTTTCTATGGGCATTGCCCGGTTACAGCCAAGTAAAACGCGCAAGCAACGCGCAATTCATCGCGGAGTTGGATAAGAAAGTACCCGCGTATTTGGAAGAATTCATTGTACCCGGAGCCGCTATTGCGATCATCCAAAATGGTAAGGTGATCCTGCAAAAAGGCTATGGGATTGCTAATGTGGAGAAGCAGCTCAAGGTGACCGACAGAACGGGTTTCAACATTGCTTCCATCTCAAAAACGATTTCGGCTTGGGGTGTAATGAAATTGGTAGAACAAGGCAAGTTGGAACTGGATGCACCTGCTGATACATACTTGACGCGATGGCATCTGCCGGGATCCGAATTCGATGCGAACGGGGTTACCATCCGTAGGTTATTGAGTCACACTGCTGGGCTATCGTTGCACGGTTATCCGGGTTGGGCGCCAACGGACACATTGCCCACTATCGAGGAATCTCTATCGGGCAAGACCAATGGTGCCGGCGAGGTGAAACTGATCATGGAACCGGGAACACGGTGGAAGTATTCCGGAGGTGGTTACACCATGCTGCAATTGATCATTGAAGGGGTAACTGGTAAGTCGTTCGCGGCGTACATGCGATCGGCCATTCTGGATCCGCTTGGCATGACGAATAGCGGTTTCGATATCAACGAAACGATCATGAACGCCTCTTCGTTGGAACACAATAGTTATGGTGAAGTGATCCCGTTCGAACTCTTTACCGCACAAGCTGCAGCGGGTTTTCATACCACCATTGAGGACCTCGCGAAATTCGCCTTGGCCAGTTTGAAAGTAACCGGAAAGCAAAGCTCAGTCTTGCAAGCAAGCACCATCGATAGCATGATGACCGCCGCCCCGGCGTCCGATGGGCGCTATGGTTTGGGATATAGTATTGAAGAGATCGGCGGGAGCAAAACTGTACTGGTTGGTCACGGTGGTGCCAATGATGGGTGGCATAGCATCCTGCAACTGGACCCACGAACACGCGATGGTTTCATCATGATCACCAACGGCGAAACGGGCCATGCGGTCTACATGCAGGCATGCGCTGATTGGCTCCAATGGAACTACGGCATAAACGAAGAGCGGATGCGTCGGAAGCCGATCATTCCACTTATGGTAAGGAAGTATAAAGAGGGTGGGATCGACGCTACGGTATCGGCGTATCAAGAAGCCAAAGCCACGGCTCCAAAAGCATACAATTTCAATGAGGCGGATGTTAACCTCTTTGCCTATCAGCTCATGTGGGACGATAAACTCGATGATGCTCTGGCGATCTTCAAACTCAATGTGGAAGAAAACCCGTACGCCTTTAATCCATTTGACAGCTATGGGGAAGCGTTGCTCGTTAAGGGAGATACGGCAGGTGCAATAAAGAATTATACGCGATCAATGGATCTGAATCCACTAAATGACAATGGTCGCGCAGTACTTGAAAAACTAGGTGTTCACGTTCCTCCGTATGTAGAACCGATCAGCATCCTAGACGCCCCTGATGGATGGGCCAGCGAGATCATTCCGTTCCCCATAAACTTCGCACCGACCATTGACCTGAAGGGATTTGAAGAATTGAGCTTCGCACCGAATTGGCGCGATTCCACCAGCCAGAATTTGTGGACGCTCATGTATGTCTGGTACGTAGAACCCAGCGGCGACCTCACCGATGAACAACTGGCGCACTACTTGGAAGCATACTATGATGGGCTGATGGATGTGGAATACGCTACCGATCATGGCGCTGAAAAAACACGCTGCACGATCAAGAACACACCGGAAGGAAAACGCGCAGAGATCCGCGTCTTCGACAACTTCGTCAAGAAAAAGATGATGCTCTTGAACATGAAGATCGAACAAGGACATTGCGCAGAGACCGACAAGCAACTGATCCAATTCCGGATATCACCCAAGCGGTTTGATGATCAGATCTGGGATAAGTTTGATGCTGTGAGGGTGAAGGTGAAGTGTGGGTAGCGACGGCTGTTTACAACATGGTTGTTCCCAAAACAAGAACGGCCCCAGTTTCCCGGGGCCGTTCTTGTTGAGATAAATGTTATGTCCTAAGCGGCAACCTCTGAACGCTGTGGAAGCAATTGAAAATCGCTCAGTACCACTTCAGTGATGTAGCGCTTGCTACCGTCTTTGGTTTCGTAGCTGCGGTGTACCAAACGCCCTTCCAATGCAACGGGTGAACCTTTACGAAGAATGCGGGCCACGGCATCCGCAGTACTTCCCCATGCAACCACGGTGTGCCATTGTGTGTCAGTAACGCGCTCACCCTGTGCATTGCGGTAGCTGTCGTTCGTGGCCAATGAGAGGCGAGCCACCTTACGACCTTCTGCTACTTCGCGTACTTCAGGGTCAAATCCAAGGTTACCGATCAAGTGTACTCTGTTCTTTAGCGTGTTCATGGGAATTGGGTTTTAGTGTTTTGTTTTCGTTACACCGAGGGACTATCCCAACGGCGATGCAAACATTCACCGGTGCGCATTCCTTAATCGGTTAATACCCGTATGTAGTCGTTCATAGCCGTGTGCTGTCGGTTGCTTTGCGGGAATTGGAATGGTGTCGATGCTGTGATCTGATCGATTGCTCGTTACTTACAATTGTTAGGGCGAAGGGCATTTCCGCTGAATTGATTTTCTGGCATGTTTTATAGACACTAGTTATCATTACGTCCTCTCGTATTGCTCTCGCCTCCACTCCGTCCCGATCCCCGTATCTTAGCATAACCCACCATAGGCAGCATTTGCACCAGCATCTGTGTCTAGAAGGTTGAAAGGCCATTCACTTTTGCCAGAATTGACCGAACCGGAACTGATCCAAGGTTGCTTGGACGGAGACCGTCGCTGCCAGGAAGACCTGTATGCGCGGTACTCACGGCGTATGTACGCAGTGTGCTTGCGCTATGCCCGTCATGAGCTGGAGGCGCAGGACCTTATGCAGGAAGGATTCATCCGGGTATTCGAAAAACTTAGCAGTTTCCGATTGCAGGGGTCGCTGGAGGGGTGGGTGCGCAGGATCATGGTACACACATCGATAAACCACTATCGCAAAAAAGCGTTCCAGAACGAGAAATTCGGTCTGGAGCATTTGCCAGAGGGCCAAGTAGACTCATTGGCCGTGGATCGCCTAGGCGAACGGGAGCTCATGGCGTTGATAGCGGCCTTACCCGATGGATATCGACACGTTTTCAATCTCTACGCGATAGAGGGATACGATCATAAAGAGATCGCGGAAATGCTGGGATGTGGGGAGAGCACATCGCGCAGCCAATTAAGTAAGGCCCGGAAGTATCTCCAGGACCGAATAGAACAAAAAGAAAATTACACCCATGCGGGAAATGCATCCCATTGACGAACGATTCAAGGCGCTGTACGACGCAGAAGCCACGCCTCCGGAAGAAGTGCGCGCTGCCATCGGGCACCGTTTAGGCTGGAACAAAAGCGTAGGGAACGGGGTTTCGTTCCCGTCTACGTTTTTGTTGCTGGTAGGTGTGGCCGGAGCAGCATTGGCCTGGTATCATTGGAGCGATACCACGACCACACGACAAGAATTTGCCGCTGTGCAGGAACAGCAAATGCCCATCACGGCTGAACCGGCCGCCTCGTCCTCTGAAAGTGCGACGGATCAGGCTACTTTTACTGCAGAAGCAGGGGTTGTTGAACAGGCAACGTTGGTACCTGAAAACCAAGAAGGGTCGATCACAAAGAACACTGAAGCGGTAAACACTGCAAAAAGCAACACAGCATCTCGACCGACCGCTGTCTCCGCCAATACGAAAAACCCAGCGTTGGCAACGCCTGGTCATAAGCAAAGCACGGTATCAGCAGGGTCTGGCGAGCAGGCAAGGTCTGGACCGGTTGTTCAGAAAAAAGAAGGTTCAACCCTGGCCTCCAAGAAACAAGGAACGGATCGCGGAAGTATTGCATCTGAAGGAGTTGAACCGGGGTCACCGGCGATCAACGATGGGCAATCACGCAACACTGGAACTATTGCCGACAATTCCGATGATGAAAAAGCAAGTAATGCGGTAGCAAAGGCCAACGAACTAGATGAACCGGCATTTACTGTAGGACATTCTGGCACTGAAGCCTGGGTCGGTCCTGCTGTGAACATTAACCGATTGGATACGCGCTTTGCATTGATCGATACGGAAGCGTCGGCAAAACAGCCGTTCACCGCACAACGTGTCGCCGATTATGTAGTTCCCCATGGAAATTGGTGGGTGAGCATTTATGGCGGATTGAGTTCCGTCAAAGGCAAATGGTCGGGTGCGGATGCAGAGGCACTTGATCGATCGGAAGACTGGAAAAGCGGTTGGCAAGCTGGTGCATTGGTAGGTAGAACTTGGCGTTCCGGCTTTGGCGTTGGCATAGGAGCCGGCGTTGCTCGAATTCACAGCACATTCTCGGACGAACGTTCTTCTGTTTCAGGAGAAGCCGCCGACCTGGATACGGCATGGACCACGTCGAACTATCCTGGGACAGAAATTGTGATATCCACCTGGTCCATCGACACCACCTTTGCGCCGATCGTTGGACCACAGGAACGTAGGTCGGCCAATAATCAGTACACGGCAATTCAGGTCCCGCTTTCACTGTGGTGGCATAAGGACATTAGGCGTTGGAAAGTTGGTGCAACGGCAGGTGTCATGGGCTGGATCCCGATGAAAAGACAGGGCTTGACATTAGTACGACCAACCACGGATGCTGAACCTGCACCAACTGCACTTTCAAGCCCGGAAACCGAACCACGGTACGGAATGCAGTTACATGGAAATGCAGGTTTAAGCTTGGGCTTTATGTTTTGTGAGCAACTGACCCTCCTTGCCGAACCAATGATCAGTGCGCCGTTGTACAGAGGGAATGAAAACACGTCCCTCTCGCTTTCACGGCCCACTATACAATTAAGGCTTCAATATGATATCCATTCGCACATACAACGTTCAAAATAAGAGCCTTACGGCTGTTCTATCGCTATTGCTTCAAGGCGGCATAGTGAGTGCGCAGCCGTATTGTGACATTCTGCTTCGACCAGCGTTCGATGTTTCGTTCAACGGCAATGTGATCACGTGCTCGAACCTATCGACACCGCTTACTGCGGGAACTACGGAGCTGTGGAGTTATGGTGATGCAACCGTTTCCGACAGTTATGCTTATCATGAATACACCACTCTTGGCGTTTACCCTGTATGTCTAACACTGAGTACACAGGATGGCGCTTGCAGCTCCACCTATTGCAGGGATGTTGTTGTTCCGGAGAATGATTGTAACGGCTCTTGGAATTCAACCTTTTCCAGTAGCCAAACAGGTACCAACACATTGACCCTTACGGATATTTCCACTTCCGGCACCCCTGATTCCCGCCAATGGGGCTTTGGAGACCTTTCGGCGGTCTCCACCGATGAATCTCCTTCGCATACCTGGCTGCTACCTGGTTCACACCTCGTACACCTTACGCGTAGGCTGGGTGAGTGCGTTGTTACGGACGCACATTGGGTTACCGTAGATGGCAACGCAAGCACATGTGGGCAAGATCTGTTCGTGAATTTTACCAGTGAGGAAATGGGAGGTCAAGTGGTTTTTCAATCCGAGTTGACTTCTTTGGCATCCATTCCTGTGATCGCGTTGTGGAGCTACGGAGATGGTCTGTCCGATACCACATTCGCGAGCACACATACATACGCTGAGCCCGGTGAATATCAAACTTGCTTGTTCGTTGGTGCCACCAACCTCAGTTCGTTCGACACCTGTTTTGCGTTCGTTTGCCGGACCATTACCGTAGGGGCTTCGCTAGTGGGGGTCACCGAAACCGAACAACATTCACTGAATGTTTGGCCCGTGCCGTTCCAGAATGAACTGCACCTGTCCGCACCTTGGCTTTCCGGTACGTGCATTGCCCGACTAACCGACGCAACGGGCAGGGAGATCCACCGTTCGCAACAACATGTCACGGAACGCATGGACCTTAACCTGCCCGATCTGCGCAGCGGGGCCTATGTGTTGGAGGTCAACTCAGTCCTGGGAAGCAAGCGTACCCTTCTTATTCGTGATTGAAGCATCGTCGTCCCAACCTTTTCCGGTAGTGCTCGCCAGCAAATGGAATTCACTGAGCGCCACTTCCGTGCTGTAGCGTTTTTCACCCGAAGCGGTTTCCCAACAGCGGTGGACCAATCGCCCTTCAATGACAAGACCGCTTCCCTTACGGGTCAATTCAGCCAAGCGCTCGGCTTGTTTGCCCCATGCAGTTATCGGGTGCCACTGGGTATTATCCTTCCACTCACCGTCAGCACCCTTATAGCGTTCGTTCGTTGCCAAGTTGATACGCACCATGTGTTGGCCTTTACCCATCTCTTTTAGTTCAGGATCACTGCCTAGGTTACCGATCAGCTGTACTTTGTTCTTCATCGTTGCCATCATTCGTGGTTTGTTTTAAGACCGGGGGATTTGTTTTCCGATCCGACGGCAAAGCAGGGACCGTTCGATCCAATGATCCGGTCAGTAAGCATTTACAGGCGTTTACAACCGTTTGTTTTACGATTTTGCACGTTTGGACTCCATGTGCACAAAGGATCCGCTAAATTGCCGCTGGAGAACCAAAAGCCCTTTCAGCGTTTAACTTTGCTTACCTTATATCAGAGCAATATTTTTGCGCAACCCCTATCGACCAGAACATGATCCCTAAGAAGAACAAGATCCTAATTCCAACCGATTTTACACCTGTTTCCGACGTTGCGCTGAACCATGCGCTTAATCTAGCAAAGCACAATGGCGCTGAGTTGTATTTGTTGCATGTCGTAGACAAGAAGGAAGAGGTCGATATTGCAAGGGCTAAGCTTGAAAAAGAACAAGCAAAGGCAAAGGCACTCAATGGAGCAATTGCTACCCATAAGGTCGTACGCGTAGGTTCCATTTACAAGGATATCGGTGATGCAGCAGCAGAGATCAATGCAAACCTGATCGTAATGGGCACCCACGGAATGCGCGGAGTACTTATGTTCACTGGCAGTCGGATCTTAAGGATCATCACCTCTTCGGAAGTTCCATTCATCGTAGTTCAGGACCGGGAGATCAAAGAGAGCGGTTATGATTCGATCGTTGTGCCATTGGACCTACACAAAGAGACCCGCCAAAAATTGACGATCGTGGCTGATATGGCCCGAACTTTCGGAAGCAAGGTACATTTGATCGTACCCAAGGAAGATGATGAATTCCTGCACAAGGAATTGGCGAATAACATCAAGTTCGCCAACCAGTATTTGGATGAACGTGGCATAGAACACGATGCTACTATTAGCGAAGAGGACAGCACCGATTTCGTAAAGGCCGTAGTAAAACACGCTTTGGCCGTTGATGCAGATCTGATCACCATCATGAACCTTTCAAAGGGGAACATCTTTGGTGCTCTTGGACTTCCGTACGAACAGGAGATCCTTACGAACAAGGCGCATATTCCGGTAATGTGCATGAATCCTCGTGAGACCGGTACCAATTCCGGCTGGTCATTCCAATAAGCCCAGGCAAAGCTTTCTTCCAGTGCGGCCTACTTAAGCGCGCATTCCGATCACGAGTATGTCATCAACCTGTTCGTGGTTGCCACGCCATCCCATGAAGGCATCCTGCAATTGATCGCGCTGCAAATGTGTAGGCTCTTTGGCAATGCTCACCAAGAGCTCGCGGAACCTGCGGTACAGGAACTTCTTTCCCTTCTCCCCTCCGAACTGATCGGCATAACCATCTGAAAAGATGTAGACCATGTCGCCTTCCATAAGCGTGATACGGTGATCCGTGAACTGGGTACCGTCCAGATCATAACTACCGATCGCATTTTTGTCAGGTGTGAACTGAAGCACTTCATTATCGCGAACCAAGTATAGCGGACAGTTGGCCCCGGCGTATTCCAGGATCCGTTTTTCCGGATCGAAGCTACAAAGCGCCATGTCCATTCCATCCCGGACCACGTATTCCTCCCGATCCTTGTGCAATGCTTCATAAGCAATGCGGTTCAGGTCGCGCAACATTTCCGATGGGCGGGCACGGGCCTTATCCTTTACCGCTTGATTCAACCCGTTGTGGCCGATCAAGCTCATGAATGCTCCCGGGACCCCGTGGCCTGTGCAGTCAACAGCTGCGAACACGACCCGATCAGCAACCTTTTCGAACCAGTAGAAATCGCCACTGACGATATCCTTGGGCCTGTAGTACACGAATGAATCAGGCAGGAGCTCCTTGATGCGCCTTTCAGGAGGAAGGATCGACTCCTGCAAGCGTTTAGCATACTTGATGCTGTCCGTTACATTAATGTAGAGTTCTTCGACTTTCTTGCTTTGTTTCTCAACCTCCTCTTTCTGACGCATAACTTCCTCGGTACGCTCCAACACCTTCATTTCCAACACGCGTTCACGTTGGCCGAGCTCATCACGCATTTTCAACAATGCGTGGCCTAACATATCATCCTCGCTCAGGGGTTCAAAGGTGGCCTCAAAATCACCCGCGGCAACGGCGTGCGAGAAATCGGTGGTCCTTTTAAGCCCTTCGACCAATGAGGTTAGCGCAGTGCTCATATCGCCGATTTCGTCATTCGTTGTTCGCACCTTGGTCCCAGGGAAAACACCCCTGCCCAAACTGAGCAATACGGTGCGCAACCGCTGCACCGGAGAAACGATCCCACGGATTATGATCACCGCTATCAGAACGCCAATGACCACAAGGGCGATCCCCATATAAAGCACGTAGAATTTCAACGAGTCGAAACTTCGGATCATACCACCACCGAGCTCTTTGCGCTTTCCTTCCTGCATCAACAGGAGTCCATCCAGTTTATCCAGAACACGTTTCGCTTGTTGATCCAGCGGTCCACCCTCCTCGGCCATGTCATTACGCTGCAAGTGAATGAACGGGTCGCTATAACTTTCCAACGAGGGTAATAGCTCTTTGATCTGTTCATGCAGATCGAAGAGTCCATGCATCTCGGTCGTGATCTGGTTCATTGCAGCCACCTCGTCCTTGTCCCAGCTGGCCATAAGGGTGTCAACACGATCCAGGAGCTGTGGAAGGTCCTGCTCGGTGATCTTTACCAATGCGGTCTTTTCCGGTGCATCCGCGCGACTTTCCAGCAAAGCCCAATGCTTGATCAGCATTTGGGAGTTCACAGTCATATTGCGCAAGCGCACAAGGGCATCTACTGAAGGTGAATACACTTGATTGATCTGATCATTGATGGTTCGTGATCGCCCCAGAGTGCGGTTCGTAAGCATCACCACGATCAATGCGAAGAAAATGAACATGCCGAAGCCCATTCCGATCTTCCCGCCGATGGTCATTCGCACTGACATCAGGCCCTAATCTTCGAATCCCTCAGGTGGCAGCTCTTCGAACAATCGCCGGAATTTATCGGCATCGGCTTGTTCCTGTAAGCTATAATAGATCCCTTCCAAGCCCATCAGCGTTTCGCGCCGCTTCGGGTTCAGGTCATGCGCCTTCAGCATATATGGCAATGCCGCTTGAAAGAATTCTTTCGCTGCGAGCTGAACCTCCAGGATCGTTGGAATTTCATCGTCTGCGGTGATCGCACGGATATTGAATACTCCACGATTGAAATAAAGCGTGGCCAGGTTATAGTTCGCCCCGTAATTCTCCGGGTCCATAGCCAATACCTCCATGTATGTATCAACGGCCTTCTGGAATCGGTCCAGCTGATCGCGGTCTTTGATGAACTGCTTCGTGTACACCGTGCCCAGCGCGTTCTTGAATTCGATCTCACGAGATAATATCGGCGCCTTAGGGTCCATGCGCAATACAGCGCTGCGATATTTTTCGAACAAATTCGCGGCATTTTCCGCCTCCAGATCATTCAGTGCACGGGCTGCATCGTTGAAATAAGTACGCGCCAAGAATTCATACGCTTGCTTGGCATTCTCAGTGTATGTACCAATATCGTCCAAGGAAACACATGTGAACAGGCTGCCTATGGCTTCATCGCGCAGTATATCTGCTTCAGCTCCCACACCAGCATCCTTATAGAGGTCTTTATACACAAAGCCGCGGAGCAACCAGGCTTCTGGGTTCGTTCTGTGTTTGGGGCTATTCACCACATCGTCCACAAATGAACGAGCACCGGGAAGGTCGCCGCTTTGGTATTTCTGTAACGCATCCACCAAAGAATCCGCTTGGGCATGAACGAACACGCCGCTCAAAAGCAGAAATAGTGTTAAGGTTATGCGTGCTACCCGGTTCATTCTTCAACACGTTGAGCCAAGTTCTTCAAAGTTGAGCCAACCACGAGTCCATGCTTATGTGCATTGATCAAGCTTAGTTCATATTTCAGCAAGTTATCCACTTTCACGAAGTTGATCACTGAACCATCATCAAGAGCGCCAGCATATTCAGTGACCACCATGGTCGGCTTATTGGCCAAGCGCTTGTAGATATCGGGCAACAAAGCCAGGTTATCTCTACTTACAAAAAGGATGTGGCACCGTTCGATATCAGGCGAGTTCGGTAACTTCCTGACCTCAATGGGTTGCTTACCGATCGTGCGCGTAGAATATTGTTTGATCAGTTCCTGATATAGATTATTGCCACCAATAACGCCAATGATGAAATTACCATTGCGCATCTCCCCCTCTTTCCACTCCACTAACTTTGCGATATTGTACACATAGTTGGCCTGAAGGATAGCCGTCGTATCCTTGTCCGCATCCCGCTGCTGTTGTGGCACCGTAGCGCACACCAGAAAAGGAAGAACCAGAATAATACGAACTATGCGACCCACTGTCATGAAGCGAATTGTAGTCTTGGGGCACCTCTTAGCCATTCTCGTGCCGATCCGTTCCTACAAGCGGCAAAGTACCGTTGCCCATGGGTTGCGTTGGCTTATGTTATGGATCATCTGTCAACATTCTACTGTTGACTTGGCTGCTCAGAAAATAGACCTTGGCTATTTCGACCTGAAAGTTCAGCAAGAAGCCCAAGGATACCAATGGTTGCGTTGGAGTACAGGTGCTATAGGGCATCGCCTTACCGGAAGCCCTCAGGGTGTGTTGGCCGAACAAACCGCTGATAGTTTATTCCGCCTAAGCGGACTTGAAACGGTTTCACTCTTCCCTTTCACGGCTCAGGCATGGGGTCGTGACCGGGTTGCCCTGGAAATGAACGATGGCGAGGGCGTATTGCATCTTTCTGCTGTAGCGCTGGCAAACACACCTCTGGATGCTTCCATTGAAGCCCAAGTAGTGGATATCGGCAACGGCCTGGAATCAGATATTGCATCGGTGAACGGATCACTCAAAGGCAAGATCGTTCTTGTGAACCTTGGCCTGTTAAATGCGAACGAAGGTGCCAAGAACCTGCATCGAAGCGAAAAAGTGGCGTTGGCCATGCAACAAGGTGCAACGGGCGTGGTCTTTGTCAATCAGGTAGAAGGTCACATTCTATTGACCGGGTCGGCCTCCATCGATGGGAATTTGATACCGATACCGGCCGCGTGCATTGCCACGGAAGACGGGATCCTCATACGGGAACAACTCGCACAAGGCAAGAGCTACACAGCGAAATTGTCCATGAAGAATACCAGCGCCATGGTGACGGCGAACAACGTGATAGCAGAGATCAAGGGCACAACACATCCAAACGAGGTGATCATTGTAGGCGGTCATTTGGATTGCTGGGACCTGGCCACCGGTGCAACGGACAATGGCCTTGGCTCATACTCAATACTTGATCTTGCACGGGCCATGCGATCAATGCCCTTCCTACCGGAACGCACCGTTCGTTTCGTATTGTTCATGGGAGAAGAACAAGGTTTATTGGGTTCACGGGCTCTGGTAAAACACTACCAGGAAACCGGGGAGTTGGACAACATCAAATGCATGATCAACTTGGACATGAGCGGTCATCCGCAAGGGTTTGGCGTTGCTGGGCCAGAAGGTTGGAGCACCGCGGTTGCTAACCTATTGCCGGCCATGCATAAAATGGATAGTGCGGCCTTCGAAGGAAAAATGAGCGAAGAAGTATGGCTTCACAGTGACCACCAACCCTTTCTCATGGCCGGTGTTCCGGTTCTTTATCCATTAAGCGACCTCGGCAAACATATTTATGGGTGCTACCACAGTAGTTGCGATGATATCCACTTGGTGGACCCACAAGCCATGGTGAACAACGTGCGCTTTACTGGTGCGCTGGTCTATGGATTGGCAGCCACTAAAGAGCTGCCACCACATTTTGCAAATGACCAATTACGCGAGCGACTGATCAAGGCAGGATTGGAAACCTCGTTGCGTTTGGGTGGAGATTGGCCGTTCTGAAAGACATTGCGACCATTTCGGACTAGTGCAATATGATCCGTTCTGTTAGTGAGCCCTTATCGCTATCCATTTGGAAAATATACCAGCAACGAGGCCATGCACTTACATCAATTGTGGCACGTTCCGTGGACCGTTCGCTCCAAACCGTACGTCCTGTTAGGTCTAAAATGCGGACTGATCCGTTATTGCCTTGGCTGATCG
>JAGNUG010000133.1 GCA_017987115.1 Flavobacteriales bacterium
CCATTACTGTACCGTTCCATGCGTAGTTCTCGCCAATACGCACAGTAACGTTCAAGGAATTCAGGAAGTAGTAGAACATCCGTTGTCGGAAGATCCGGATCCCGCTCTGTGTTGCCGCCTCCAGAACTTTCTCTGGTCGCGGTATCTCGTCGACATCAGAAACCATGATCAAGTCCTCACCGCTGCACTCTTTCAAGCCTTCAATAATGGAATTGCGCTGGTGTTTTTCATAGACCCATGCATCGCTGCCCGCATCACTCGGGTACGTATCTACCACCACATGTACGATCTTATGATGAAATTGAGTAAAACGCTCCTTGTTCTTCTCGTAATGCAATTCCTTCGGTTTGCCTTGATGTGTCAACGTTGCCTCCACCAACACGAACCGGTCCACCACATGGTCTAATTCGTTCAACCGGATCTCCAACAGATCCAATTCATTGAAAAAGGTGAAACAGTCATAGATCATTATAAACTACGGAATGGTCGTGAAAGTAGCCAGATAGGCAATACGATGATGGCGAGCGGAAAGATGATCATTAGAAAAAGAAAAGACCCACCAGGTAGCACGGTGATCCCATACCGCTTGACCAAGATGGCTTCCAAAGCAGCATCGACATATCTTGCAATGAGCTGTAGCCTGTTGAGGGCCGACACGCGCTTCGTGTTCCAAAGGCTCTGAAGAACAGGCAGGTAGCTACTGCGCATACGCGGAACGTCCTTGCTAAGGCCTCTGTGATTCACGCGCACTCCTGATATACATGAAGGGTCATTCAAAAATCTGAATTCGTTGCCCTCGGCAGCGATCCTGAACCAAAGATCCAGATCCTCCACATATCGAAACCGTTCATTGAACAGGCCTACCGTAGCCAACACCGATGCTCGGAACATGACAGTAGCAGGACGAAATATATTCCCCTTCAGCAATCTTGCAATAACCTTGTTCCCACTTCCATTGATCTTTTCTGATGTGGCATACTCTCCTTCTTTATTTAGATCCGGGGAGCCAATAAAATGGACGAAATCCGAGTATACCACAGAAACTTCTGGGTGCTGCTCCATGTAGGCAACATGTCGCTCGAGCTTCTGAGGGGCAAGCACATCGTCCGCATCAAGCAGTTGAATGTATCTGCCACGCGCTTGTTCCAGACCTTTGTTCCTGGCAGCAGAAACACCACCGTTCTTATCCAGAAGCAGGTATTTGAATCGATCATCGCGTTGAACGAATTCTTGCACAATGTCCGCAGTCCCATCCGTGGAAGCATCGTCGATAACGATGCATTCCCAATCGCGGAATGTCTGGGCATTCACGGATCCAAGCGCATCCCGAATGAACTCTCCGTAATTATAGGTCGCAGTAATAATGGTGACAGTGACCTTCTCCTTTCTCATCGCCCTACTGCCCTATTTATCGTTGCATACGTATGATATAGCCAATACCAAAAGGCCGGGGCGAATTGCCACTGGATCATCTTACGTTCTCGAGCGATCCGTTCCTTCTGGATCGGATCTGAACTTACTCCTTCGGTATTGAAGATAGTGACCACTTGATCCCACTTCTTCAAGCGGAGATCACCGTTCCAAAAGGCTTGAGCAAAGAACGCATAGTCGGCAGCGATCCCAAAGCGTGTATCGTACCCATTGAATTGTTGCAACAACGATCTACGAATGAATTGTGCCGAATGACTTATCACCTCCTTCATCAGCCATGCGCTCGTGATCGGATCGGGATGCACTTTTAGCCCATACCGCCCTCTGTGGTCGGCCAAAGCAGCATTACCATACACTGTATCCACTTCTTCCGTAAGTAATGGGAGTACGTTTTCCAACACATCCACTTCCGCGAACACATCTCCGGCATTCAGGAATTGAACGAATTCCGTTCCTGCCCTAAGCCAACCCTTGTTCTGTGCATCATATATGCCATTGTCTTTTTCGCTCACCCAGCGCGTTACCCGCTCCTTGTTCTGTTCGATCAATTCTTTGCTACCATCGGTACTTCCACCATCCACTACGATGAGATCGAAATTCTGAGTGGTCTGTGAAAAAACGCTTTCGAACGTGCGCTCCAAGCCCGCACGGTCATTAAGACAAATGGTGATTACGGACAGGCTATTGCTCATGCCGTTCCAGAATATAGACGTTCATACGCCTTGGCAATGACCCTGCGATCGTAGCGCTGCACTGCTTGTTGTGCTATGCTGGACCGGTCCCAGTTCTTTCCCAGTGCGGCTTTGATCGCAACTTCAAGACCTGCGCTGCTCTGTTGATCTACAAGCACGCCATTATTCTCATGGATCTGTTCGGGTATGCCACCAACATTGAAAGCCACTACAGGTGTTCCGCAGAGGAGTGATTCGCTGATGGTGTTGGGCAGGTTCTCAGCCAACGAAGGAAGTACGAACAGATCAGCAGCTGCGTAGTATTGGGCCAGCGTCGCAGGGTCTTGGATGTATCCGGTGTCAATTGTCCTATCCGCTCGCGACCTACCGTTCTTACCTCCTATGCGAACAAGAACCACATCATTCTGGCCGAGTTGATCCAGTGCTGTGTTGAGCAAGCTTGCCCCTTTCCGTGTATTATCAACATCCAACGCATTGAACAGGATGATCTTTTTATCCGCAGGAAGGGCCAATGCTTCACGTGCTACTTGTTTATCCTGCACGCGAAAAACCGCGATGTCGAAGCCATTCGGTATCACTTCGATGGATCGGCTCCCTAGCATCACGCTCAACTTGGCCTTATCCGCAAGCCACTTGGAAGGCGCGACCAGCTTCATATTCTGTTTCTCAACACTATACATGCCACGCTTCTTGTAGGTCCAATAATGTTGTGCAAGCGCATGATCCTTGAGCTGCGGACACACGGGGCAATCGGACTGGTAGCCGAAGCATTCATCGGCGTGATGACACCCTCCTGTGAACGGGTTCATGTCATGCATCGTCCAAATGATCGGCTTATCACAATTGCGAAAGAAATCACGGTGATCGATCATCCCGTAGCTCACCCAATGCAAATGGACCACATCTGCGTCTTTGATCAGCGGATGCCTCCAAATGGGAAAGAACGAATAGGGCACGGTAAATATCTCCCGCCTTTCCGGCCTACCGATCAGGTTCTTATTGTCCGGAGCGTTGTGTTGGTCCCGAATTAGCCCTGACACTTCGAACAACCGTCTTGCTTTGTACGCGATACGCGCAACAAGGGGAACGGTAAATAGCGAGAAGGGCGTAACACGATGATGTCTTTGGATATCATTCCGGGTCTTGTTCAATGTGAGCAGATCACTTTCAACACCTTGATCCAATAGCGCTTGATGCAATTGGATGGCTGCCATAGCGGCTCCACCAAAATCACTGGTATTGAGGTGAACCACCTTCATTGCTTGCGAAATTCGGACATATTCCGAGCAAACTCCTTCGTATCCCAATTACGCACTAGGAAACGAGGGAATGCGGATCGTGGAGAACGTGCATGCACAGCACCAGGATAATTCGCTGCTACGTGATCAAAGCCTGCCTCGGTGGCCACCCGTATTGTCACCTTGTCGAAATCCGCACCCGTGCCGAACGGATAAGAGAAATACGGAACCACAGCGCCCAGGAGTTTTTCCAGTTGCTGTTTGGACCGTGTGATCTCTGCACGTTGCTCGTCTTCTGCCAGCCTAGCTAATGAAGGGTGGCCAACAGTATGTGCACCGATCACGACGCTGGAAGAAGTGGCGAATTCACGCAATTCAACTTCCGTCATTGGTAAATGACTTGCGCGATGTCCCCTATCGTGCATTGCCACACGCAGCTTATCGAGCAATGCATCGCGCTGTATGCTGGGTAAACCGCGCAGTTCTTCCAACGATCGCTCATAGATCGAGCGAAGTTCCGTTGAACTGGGCTTAATGTCCCAAAATGGTCCGATCCGTTCCGTTCCAAAAGCGAGTGTTTCCGGCAGGTCCGGGTTCAGCAAAAGGAGCCTTTCCAATTCATCCCACCAGAATTCTCGCTGGCTACCGATGTATCCACTGGCGATGTAGAACAACGCTTGCATCCCATGTTTTTCAAGCAATGGTCGGGCGTAGGTGTGATTGTCGGCATAGCCATCATCAAAGGTGAGGAGTACAGCGTTTTCCGGGAATTTGGTCCGATCGATCAAATAGCGATCGAACTGTTGGACTGAAAGAACGTTGTAATTCTCTTTGAGAACCACCAAGTGATCATTGAATTTATCAGGATCCACGGATAGTTGTTGCGGGTCCGTCTCCAGTTTGATGACACGGTGATAGAGCAATACGGAACAATTACCCTGAAAAGCTGTATTGACGCTGGCCCTTACATGACGCACCACCGGCCGTAACCGATCTTTCAACTTAGTTGCGAATGGCATGGATATCCAGTTGCACATCCATTTCCGCAGGCTTCATACCTGCGAACGGATGTTGATGCTTAGGCCCTACCCGTTCTATATAATATCTGAATCCATTCTTCGCTAGAACGGCAAGCAAAGCGTGTAATTCCTGAGCCTGATCGCTGAACGAGTGGTACTCCACGTATAGATAATGAACGCGCTTCAATGCATCATCACAATCTTGCAGAACCTTGGTCTCAGCACCTTCGATATCCACCTTCAAGAGATCGATGTGCTCATGTTGAAGCAGTACATCGCGCAAACGCACCGTAGCAACTTCATAATTCCCTTTCGCATTGTCGATCGCACCGCCATCCGCACCATCGCTGCTGAACGAAACGCCATCGGTATTCACCCAGACCGCTTTCTGATGGAGTTCGATCCCATGTAGATCGTTCTGCTCAACGTTTGCCTCTAGGCATTCGAAGACCTCCGGGGCAGGCTCAAAACCGATAACACGGGCCCTTGGATACAGCGCTTTATAATAGATCAATGAAACCCCAACATTCGAACCACAATCCACGATCAAGGGTTGGTCGTTGGTGGAAATGAACTTCATCCGTTCATCTGTGAAGAACTCATGGATCTGCCAAGCCACCGACAGCATATCCGTGACCTGTAGCGTGTAGTGCCGATAATTCACCGTTGTTGGCGTGTACCGTGGAAATCCATTCGCCAGATCGATCAACGCAGCCTCTTCCGAAGGCTTACCTCTAACGATGCGATTGATCAAGCTTTTCATATTCGTTTATTCGCTAGAATTCCGATCACGACCGGATGATCAGCATCCTCTTTATTGAGTATATCAACATCACACTCTTCAAAAGCAAACCCTTTGGCCAAACATGCTGTGGCATACGAATTACCATAGCTGACCACTTCCACATTCCCTTTTCCGAAGACATCCTCGAACATACGCAAGGCACTCTGCGGAGTGTACCGCCAATAATCGCCCCAGCGGTCGGCATCATAACGGCTTATGGGGATCAGGCCGGCGACGGTCACGATCGCCACACCACCCTTTTCCAGCACATGATATATACCCCGAACCGCTGCATGATGCTCGTAGATGAAGTTCAGCGTTTGCGTGCAAATGAATACATCGACAGTACTATCGGGAAGCGTTTCTGGTTTTGTTAGATCCCCGACCCACGTATCCTGAGAGGCGTTTCCAGTGTACTTCAGCACGGTGGATCTTTTCACGTTCTCACCGAATTTATTCGTGTACAACGGCTCTTCGATCTCCATTACCCGCCCGGTAATCCGTTCTTGGTGGGTCTGTAGGAATGCTTCGATATAAAACCGATCCACCGGCAGGCCACGATCAAAGCCGAATAATCGACTTACAGGTTCGAATTCCAATTGCTTCGGACTACAGGAAGCGGAAATTTTTCGACGTGCATTCCATTGTTGTACACTGGTAGGCAATACGCGCCAAATGCGCGTTTTCAAGGAGGTATCACTTCCTCCTTCAAAGTGTAGACGAACGAATCTGACCCAATCCATAAATGCCTGTTCCGACTCTTTGATAGCTTGGGGAAACGCGGCTACCGGCGCATTGGCCAATTCCAACCCAGCGAAGTGTGCATCATCTCCCTTTTCGTGCGTAGCGGACTCACCGAATCCTCGGTTCAGAGCAACGGACACGCGCGGGAACACGTTAAGCTTCCCATGTAGCACACAACTCGCTGTCCACCTAATGGCCCAACTATCAATTTTTCCGTCGACCTGGGCTTTCAGCATTTCACTGAAATACTTCACATTACCATCACCGTCGAGTGTCTTTAGCAGGTCCTTCTTCTTCAACTTGGACAAGAGGGCGGCGCCGTCCTGTTCGAACAGGTCCCAACTGCGTTTCCAGGTGGCCCACGCTAAGCTATCCGGATACCGAATGAAATAGGTCTCCTCAGTTGCTTTGGGATCCGCATAATAATTCCATGATCCTACAGAAAAAACGTTCTCATGGGAAGCATATGCATTCAATGCACCGTTCATGAAATGCAGAAAATGCGGCGAAAGCACAGCATCATCCTCAACTACGATGACGCGTCCGTACGTATTGTTGGCATACGTAACACCATCGATAACTGAGCGGGCCAAGCCTTTATTCTCCGGAGCTTCGATCACTTCCAACTTCCCGAATCCCTCTAAGCTGTTCACTATAGTGCGCACCTTTTCGATCCCCGCCCGATCCATATCCGTAGCATTCGCTTTTGGACCATCACAGAAAATGATCAAGTGACTTTCTGCAGCTTCAGGATTGGCGACTAGCGACCGTAACATCCGCTGTAGTTCAGCAGGACGCTTGTATGCGAAAACAACGATCGGTGCCAGTTCCATCTACTGTTTCCTAGGAATGAGCGTCATAGATGAATAATGATCATAAAGAACTGAAGCATTATAGGTATGTACAAGCGTCAATTGATCCATTGGATCTGTTGCGGATAAAAGAGGAGCATTGCGTTCAAACAACGTCAAAGGTATGTTCAATGAAGAAGGCACCTTGGTCGTCATCTGAAGCCCTACCTGTCCCGAAGAAATCACCACCTTCCACGTGAAAGGTTCCGGCGTTGAGGAGGTAATCCGCGATCTCACCATTGGCTCTACTGAATAATGTGAACGCGTAGTTCCCTTTGCGTAACGGACATTTCGGAATGCGAATGGAAACATGCCCGCTCTTGTTCGATGTGCTTAGATCGATCCCTGCGACATCATTGCTCATGTGTGTGATCCTTTGGCCATATTGATCATCGATACCCACGGCAACATGTAGGTCTCTGATCGGACCCGTTGCTTCGTAACTGAACTGGAGCACGACCGGTGAGCCCGATTGCGCGGCAGCGATAGGTTCGTTGCGTTCATTGGTCAAAATGAATTCCTTGAAACGGATCGCACCGTTGCCTTGCCGGTCTTTTCTTACACCAAGATCCACTCTAGCGGTTGCGGCTGCATCGCTCAAATACCGAGAGATCACTTGGTCAGTAGGCCCCTGTTGAACCAGTTGACCTTGTTTGAGGTAGATCGCCGTGGTACACAAATTCTGGATCGCGGCCATGTTATGGGACACGAAGAGAATGGTGCGGCCACCTTCAGAAACCTCTTTCATCTTGCCCAAGCATTTGCGTTGGAATTCTGCATCGCCGACGGCCAAAACTTCATCCACTACGAGGATCTCCGGTTCCAAGTGCGCTGCAACGGCAAAGGCCAGCCGCACATACATTCCACTGCTGTACCGTTTAACAGGCGTATCCAGAAATTTCTCCACTTCGGCGAATGCCACGATCTCATCGAACTTGGCATTGATCTCTGTGCGGGACATGCCAAGAATGGCGCCGTTGAGGTAGATGTTCTCCCGGCCACTCAGTTCCGGATGAAAACCGGTTCCCACTTCCAATAACGAAGACAATCGACCGCCGATCTTGATGTTCCCCGTCGTTGGGGAAACGATGCGGCTGAGTATTTTCAGCAATGTGCTCTTACCGGCACCATTCCGACCGATAATACCTACTCTATCGCCTTCGTTCACGTTGAACGAAAGATCCTTCAGTGCCCAGAAGTCGCTTTTGGTTGCTGAGGTCGATCCACCTTTGAACAAGCCGCGTGCCTTATTGGAAAGTACATCCCGCAGGGCGGTATAGCGTTCTTGTGGCTTATGGTGCAAGGTGAATTTCTTGCCCAGGTCAGTGACCTCTATGATGGTTCCTGCCATATTCAGATCACGTCGGCAAACCCTTTTTCCGTGCGGCGGAAATACCAGACCCCGAGCACGACCATTAATAAACTGACGCACGTACTAATGATGAAACCGGGCCAATGGATCACCATATTACCACCGAACAATGAATAGCGGAACCCATCGATGACGGCGACCATCGGGTTGCAAGCGAAGAGTGTCTTTATGGCCGTTGGAATGCTCGGGTTATTGTATATATCCGCACTTGAGAAAGCTACAGGTGTGATGTAAAGCCCGAATTGAATGATCACAGGCACCACATACCGGAAATCGCGGTATTTAACGTTGAGCGCAGCAATGAACAGTCCTGATCCAAGTGCACCGACCAATGCAAGCAACAAAAAAACAGGTAATAGGACGATCTGCCAACCGGGCACATAGGCGTGCATGGCCATGAGCACGAGCAATATCACGAACGCCACGAACAGGTCGATCAGGCTCACCAGAACAGTACTTAGCGGCAGGATAAGCCGCGGGAAATAAACTTTGGTAAGTAGGTTGGAATTGGCGATCAACGAATTCGCTGATTCCGAAAACGCCGAAGCGAAGAATTGCCACGGCAATGTTGCAGCAGCTACCATTAGGATACGCGGCACTCCTTCCGGCACATTGCTACTGAATAACCAACCAATGGCATACATAGCGCCTAGGGTGATCAACGGTCGCAGCAACGCCCAAAATATTCCTATGGTGGTCTGCTTGTAACGCACCATCAGATCCCGCCAAGCAAGGAAAAGCAGCAACCCTCTGTATTGCCAGATATCTCGCCAATAATGTTGGCTATCCGAACCGGGTTCGATCTGTACGTAAACGCGTTCCATAGCCACTACCTTCTTTCCGTATTTCCGATACCGATCGATCTCAATGGACCTGGTCCTGGAATAAGACTCGACGAGGACAGCGGTAGTGAAATAGGCCTTTTCATTCGGGTTTCGGCCAAATGTAGGCAGGCTGGGCCGATGAAGCTTATCAACCCGTTCAAAGCAATGCATTGGCAGGAACCTCAATGGTATCCTTTAATCAGTAACCAGAACCTTTAATTCGAGGGTCTTATTCGGACGTTCTTAGTTGAGCTG
>JAGNUG010000032.1 GCA_017987115.1 Flavobacteriales bacterium
ATCAAGCCATTTTCTTCTTTGTCTTTTTCATTTTCTCCTTTGTACTTGCGGCAAGTTCCTTTGTCTTTTTCATTTTCTCCTTTGTACTTGCGGCAAGTTCCTTTGTCTTTTTCATTTTCTCCTTTGCACTTGCGGCATGTTCCTTTGTCTTTTTCATTTTCTCCTTTGTACTTGCGGCAAGTTCCTTTGTCTTTTTCATTTTCTCCTTTGCACTTGCGGCAACTTCCTCTGTCTTTTTCATTTTGGCAAAGGGTAGGGCAGGGCCGCATGGTAGTTTCCGCTGTGCCCTATAGTAGTATGGTATACCTTCCTATAGTAGTATGGTATACCCCCCTATAGTAGTATGGTATACCTGCCCTATAGTAGTATGGTATAGCGTCCTTAAAATACCCACTTGTGGGTATTGCCGGATCGCGTGTACTACCTCACCTTCGGTGTATGTGTCTGAAGCAGATCGGGGTAGAGCTCGCGCTTATGGCCGGCACGCGCCCACACATCCATGCGTATATCTTCTACGATGCGGATGCCGCACCGAAGCTGCCACTGGTACGCAGCACCTTGCCTACCCGCATGGCGTTCGGGCCGGACCTGACAACGCTGCTGGCCAAAGCGCGCCGCAAACGCGGCCACCACCAACCGAAACGGTTGGTCTGGTCGCCGTGGGTGCGCATGCCGTATTATTTTTTCAGTGCCAAGCTCCCCGGCAATGGCCTGCCTACCCCGCACGATACCCTGGGCGATCATCTGAAAGTAGTGGTGTACGTGAATTCACCGCAGCCCATTTACCACCATCCCGTGCTGCTGTACCTCAAGGGCAGCGAGCCGCGCGTACACCCCTTCGGCAACCGCCTGCAGTGGGTGGCCCACCCCCATTGGACCTTGGCAGATAACTTGGTACGCCCCACCTGCCTCCGCGAAGAAACCCCATGCGGCTGTTGCGTACGCCTTAGCTACACCTTCACGCCGTACGCAGAGGCGGTTTGCGTGCGGTAGCCGTGCCGTAACGGTGGTTGGGCGGATGGTGCTGTTGTGCGGTCGGGCTCACCGTAGCTGATACCGGATCACTGCCGAGCACGGTAAAAGCGATCCGGATCCAGGACAAGGCTCGCGGCGTTGGCTTCGATCGGGATAACCGTGAGCAGGTTTGGGAAAAGGTACACGAGGAATTGGGTGAGTTGAAACACGAAGTGGATAACGACACACCGGAACAAGCTGAAGAACTCGGCGACGTGCTGTTCTTACTAGTCAACTATGCGCGTTTTTTGAACATCGACCCCGACGAAGCACTGGAACGTACGAACCGCAAATTCATTCAACGGTTCCAATTCCTCGAACGAGAAAGCCACAAGGACGGCAAAGTGATGGGAGAGATGACCTTGGAAGAAATGGAAGGCTATTGGCAACGGGCGAAGGGGGAGTGAGCTGTGCCGTGTCCGATCCGTTCCTGTTCCGAGGGTAGGAAATGGTGAATAACGTTCAGGCTATGAGCAGCGCCCTTTGTATGTGGGCCTTATTGCGCGGGCAGGCGTTGCGTGTAGCCATTGTTGCGGTGTCGTTGTTTCTCTTTATTCCCATTCAAACTTGTTCAGGGTCAGGCTAATGCTTTCCCCGGCAGTCAGTTTATCGAAGGCAGTCTTGTCAAGCGGACCGGTTACCATTTGTCGTGCCTGTTCGATATCCAGACTGTCAGGTTTTCCATGTGTGAGGTCAAGCTTTTCGATGACCCAGAATCCAGTTTCACTTCCCGTGTTTGTTTTCGCAACTATCCATTTATCATCAAAAGCAACTTCGCTCACATTCGCTGGAACCAGTTCGATTCCAGCGTAACAGCATTTTTCATCAGATGTACAGAGGATTAGGATTGTTTGATTGTAGCCGTCCCCAGCCATAAGACTGTATCCACTACCAAGTTTGTAGTCGCCCCAAGCTTTACAATAGTCCGTGCAAGATGACGCTGACACTAGGACCAGTGCTATGAATAACTGCTTGGCTTTCATCTTGCTTTCACAATGCACCACAACTAGCGGATAAACGTAATACGACTAGTAACAAAGGACGTCAAAGATCTTGACCTGGAAGCCTTTCACAACGGTCCTGCGCTTGCCGCTTGCCGCCTTTCGTGATCTTGTTCCTGAACGAAGTTATCATGTTTCAACGCGGGTTGTCACCGGGACGAGGGCGGTTCGCGGCAAAAGCATGTTGGCGGTAGTTCCTTTCAGAATGTGTATTTTCTATTGAACAATCCGGTTTTATACTCTTCGTGTCCCAAATAATTAAACCCAAGTTCAAGAAACTTGTCGTGTAATGTTTGGAAAGAACAATAGTTATACTCGATTAGTTCTATTGGTTCATATTGATTCAAGTATAATATAATCGACTTGCTCTTGAAAATACTGATGCCCCAGTAGATACCGAACTTTATTTCTGAAGTTGAAAATCCTCTAACTGATTCAAAGTCTATTTTTCTCTGACTACCTATGATTGGCCGAATCAGAAGTACGCTACCGTTTTTGATTTTCAGATGGAATGTCTCTCGATGAATTGACCTGATGAAGGATGTGAGAAATATCGGAAATGACATGAACGCGAATACAACGTAGAACCACTCTTTGGTGATTTTGCCGTGAAACACAAGCGACGCTAAAACAACAAGACTAGCAATGAGGAACAATACAAAGAGAACTCTACCAAGGAATATGAATATGTTGTAATTAACAGACATGTATCTTCCAGTAATTACCGCCGACTAGCGGATAAGCGTAATACGACTAGTAACAAAGGACGTCAAAGATCTTGACCTGAAAGCTTTTCACAACGTACTAATCGATATGGTCTGTACCGTGGAAAAAGCGGAGCTTTCTCCAGCCCGCTGCGCGCGGGATTTGTGTGGGTATAGTCTATAATCGGGTGTTGTGGTGTCGTTTTTTTTAGTCAATGTAATAATATCCAATTCGTTCAACCACGATTTTATCTTTTAAGTAGACCTGTCTCAGTCTGTAATGAGTTGAACTAGGTGATTCACTGTATTGAAATCCGACTATTTCGTCTCTAGGTTCCCAGCGCACAATTGGTTCACCTAGAATTTCAAGAACTTCTTTTTCGGTCATTCCCTTGTTGATTTTGAGAAATCCTTTGTCCGTGTATTCATCAGCGAACACTGTATCATGTTTCGGTGACAGATATTCAAATAGCAACCCCCAGTACCCTTCAATCCTCAGATTCGAAGACGTGAATTTCAACCCCCAAAGAATCACAACAACTCCGAGAGCTGCCAGTCCTATTTTCTTTATCGCTTGCATTTATTTGAATGCACCACAACGGCGGATAAACGTAATACGTTTATCCGATATCAAAGAACGGCAAAGATCTTGACCTGAAAGCCTTTCACAACGGTCCTGCGCTTGCCGCATACCGCCTTTCGTGATCTTGTTCCTGGACGAAATGTGTTCAACCCTTCAACGGGAGTTGGCAACGGGACGATGGCGGTTTGTGGCAAGCATGTTAGCAGCCGTTTATTTATATTCTTCGAAATGGAAGCTCAGAAAGAACGATAAGGTGTCAGGAACACCCATGGCGTTTCGTTTCTCCCTGAATTCATTGTATGAATAGGTATTGAACGTTTTACAGTCGTTATCAACGTCAACAATTGACCACCTTGGAAGCACCTTATAGTCAGTAGTGGAGTCTGATTTAATTTCTACATATGGATAGCGAAGATGCCATTTGCCATACATATTGACAACATCTTGTCTGTAATGAAACAAGAAGTAGGCTATATCAGCCGAGTCCTTGATTTCTCTGAAAAGTATCCGAGTTCCAATCGTATCGGTTGGTATTCCATGAGGATACGGATGTGATTGAGCAATGACAAAATTATCGGTCCAGCCAATTTTGGTAATAGTATTGTTGAGCACAGCCCCTGAACTGCTCTTCTTAAATAGTGCCATCTCTTCCATCCTGAACATTGCGTTGAGACGGAGCCCACCGGGTAGTTCCTTATGATAAACGGATGGATTATCGCCAAAGTAGCAGCCTTGCAGAAGTAGAATTAGTAAACAGCGAAGGAGAGGGTATTTCATTCTTTAATGACGGCTAACTAGCGGATAAACATAATACGACTAGATATCAAAGAACGTCAAAGATCTTGACCTGAAAGCCTTTCACAAAGGGCCTGCGCATACCGCCTTTCGTGATCTTGTTCCTGGACGAAATGTACAACCCTTCAACGGGAGTTAGCAATGGGACGAGGGCGGTTTGCGGCAAGAGCATGTTAGCCGCTGGCTTTTATTTTAATCTTAATTCTATTGTTCGCTTATGGGTGTCAATGTCAATCCAATCCAGTGTTTCTTCACTTGGTATGCAGTCAATCAATTCTGTCCCCTTGGCAAAACGTCGAAGGGAGGATTTACCGAAATGAATGGTCATATGGTATTCATCCTGTCCAGTCTTTCCAATCCAAGCCTTCGTTACAATTTTACGAGTATCATTCACGCATTTTTGCGTCAACTGCGTATCCATTGCTGGAAACCATGATACACCATCACACCAAAATCCTTTCAGGTCTGGTCGATTTGAGTTGGCAAAAGTTTGACCTAAGTGATATTCCAGCTGAGTGCAGAATTCCTCATTAAATGGCGAATCTCTATTTGACTCGATCTCTGGCATTCTTGCTTGTAGCTAACTAGCGGATAAACGTAATACGTTTATCCGATATCATAGGACGGCAAAGATCTTGACCTGAAAGCCTTTCACAACGTTAAAGCTATCAAACTAAGCTTGGCATTGCGGGTGGATTTGCGTGGCTTTGTTTTATAGGTAATGTTGTAGTGAGTTATTTCATTTCTCTAGCAATACACCTGAATCCAACTTCTGGCGAGCTGACTGCATATTCCATAGTGCCTCTGGCCAAACAATCTGACGCAGTGCTTTTATATGAACCGCCTACCGCCAAGCCATTAGTATTTAACATTTCAGCTGCATTTCCATACATATCCCAAAGGCCGTTGTGACAGTGCTCCAGATTAGTAGAATATTCTTTCCAATAACTGAGCGAATTGGTTCCGTAGTTGAACGTTCTTTCACCCAGTTTGTTAATGCTATCAATGTCAAAAGTTAGTGCATCATAAATGGATCTTGAAATAAGCCCGAATTCAAGTCTTCCAGATGACTCTTCGTAACGCAGGTTATCTACTTGCGTCCGCCATGCACAGAAGTCCTTTGCTTGTTGGAAAGTGATTCCCGTAATCGGGCTGTTCAAGATCTGAGCAGTACTATCACTGAAGTAAGCTCTGTTAAGAACCAGATTCGTGTTGCTGGAGGATCCCGCACCAGAGGCAATTCCTTGTTCATTATGTAGGTCCAACAGGTTCAGTAAAAGAGTGTAGTAGGGATATGAGGGTGCTGGTAGAAAGGTTTCATCCAATGGGGTTCGTATGATCAGCTCAAGCTCTTCTTCAGAATGCTCCTTTCGATTTATGAAGGAGCCAATTCGTTGTGGATCGGAGTTTTGCATGAATTCAATCCATTCCGCGAGTCGCACCTCCGTTTGATCAACTTGAATCGAATCACCAAACGATAGCATTCCATAACGTTCTATGGATGGGTGAGGGCCAGCTCCCAAGTTGACTGACACGCAGCCAGTAGCTATCAAAATAATAAGGAATGCGATGTACTTCATCAATTCACTACAACTAGCGGTTAAACGTAATACGTTTATCCAATATCAAAGGCCATCAAAGATCTTGACCTGAAAGCCTTTCACAACGGTCCTGCGCTTGCCGCATACCGCCTTTCGTGATCTTGTTCCTGGACGAAGTGTTTAACCCTTCAACGGGAGTTGGCAACGGGACGAGGGCGGTTTACGGTGAGAGCATGTTACCAGGCGTTAAGTTTTAAATCTATCCCTTATTCCCAATGCGTGATACCATTTGACCTGCTTTTGTTTGATGCGATTTTGGTCAAGACCAGCGCTTTTGAAGATGGTTAGAATCTCTGACCTGGTTTGCAGCAAATACCGCAGATCGTAGCGTTCCACCAAAACTAGGGATTGTCGTGATTTTACTCTTGGACTGGGAAGTGGCTTTTTAAGCTCTAGTTCATAAAACTGTAATTCGCCTGAGCCTAATCCTATCGTGTTCACAGTTAAACCGGCTATGTTCTGAATGTCAATGATCTCGCCATTCGCCCGATGTAGCTTTTCACCCGTTAGGTAAAGGGTATCAGGGATAGTGAATAAGCTATATACTGGACGCATGCCGATCGGTAGAGTAATTGCGAAGCTCAACAGCACTGCTGACTTCAATACATCATGCTGCGGTGCGACAAACAAATGCATGACTCCAACGAATACCGCTGATCCAATCGCAGACCAGATGAAGGTATATGCGAAGTCTTTGACCCAGTTATATGAAATGCGCTTTCTAATGGATGGGGACTTTTTCAAATGCTTGCCAACTAGCGGATAAACGTAATCCCTTTTCCGATATCAAAGGACGTCAAAGATCTTGACCTGAAAGTCTTTCACAACGGTCCTGCGCTTGCCGCCTTTCGTGATCTTGTTCCTGAACGAAGTTATCATGTTTCAACGCGGGTTGTCACCGGGACGAGGGCGGTTCGCGGCAAGAGCATATTGGGGGCTGGCATGTTTATCGACCGTACAATGAATGGGTCAGATTCTAAGCTTTCCGGCTCCATGAAGATCAATGTCTTTTGATTTCATGATATTCTTGAATGTCGTTGCGTCCGTAATAATGAAGACATATGAATCGCCTCCTAGGTCGAAGAAAAGCAATTGATGGTTTAATTGTTTCAGGTCCTTCTCAAGCGCCTTGAATAGACGGATGATGAATTTTCCATCTCTTGTTTCTCTGCCTAAATACTGCTCCCTTAGTTCGACTGTGTTAGGCCATCTAAGTGTGTCAACTTTTGAGTTGATGAATTCTTCAATCTCACCTTCATTCTCCTCGCCTCTCCAGTCTATAACCAGCGATAGACCCTTATTGTCTGCAAAGGCTGCCAAGGCATCTATTGGTCTAAACTTCCTTGTCTGATTGTTCAGGTAATAGGTGTAATAGGCTTCGAATTCAGCTTTGTATTGCGAGAATATGATTTTGCCTATGTCAAAGTAGTGATGGATTTTAGTCTTCAGATTTTTCTTGTTTCTGTACCCTATAATGAATAGATTGATTAGCGCAGCAAGGATCAAAAGAATCAAAAAGGTCCATATGATATTTTCATCGAGCTTATCACTTAGCATTGCTGTTATGAAACCAACTCCAAGGACAAGACCAATGAATAAAACTAGGCCTATGATTCCAAGAAGTACGTATCGCCATGTTTTGGTTCTCATCTCCAGTTTATTCGTCATCAGTGCCCCTTTCTGAGCTTGCCGCTAACTATCGGATAAACGTAATACGTTTATCCGATATCAAAGAACGGCAAAGATCTTGACCTGAAAGCCTTTTACAACTGCTACCTATAGAACACCAAAAGCCCCCGGAACTCCGAGGGCTTTGGTAGTGGAAAAGGGATGCTAACGCGCTTGGCTTATGCAGCTTTTGCGGTTACGGCATCGCATACTGGTCCTACGCCTACCACACCTACTGCGGCTGCGCGGAACGCGTATTTCTTATCCGTAATAAGGCCCATCACCGTTAGGCGGGCCTTGCTGGTCATGCCATACGTCGCCAGCGGATCAAGTTGCGTCATCCGTGAAGAGATCCGCCCAAGGACGTGGATATCGACCTGATAACTCCACCGGTGCGTACTGCGAACCCCGGTCAAAAAACCCGACCTTTGTTGCATAAAATCCACTGGCTCAAGAATGTTGCGTTTTTCAATTGGTATGCTTACTCGGCCTTTTCTGCTTTCGATCGTGTCTTGGATTGCGTTCGGTGCATCTGCGCAAATACCTACTAAATGCTTGGAAATAGAGAGTATTCTGGTGGATGCATGCAATCCCGGAACCATTTGCTCTAGCAGCGCCGAAGGACTGAATGAAATGGTCCGCTTCATTACCGGACCACAAGCCACTGCGCTCAGTGATATTTCAGTGAGTTGGCCCAATAATTCATGGTTGGGATTGGTGCAGAATGCGGTTACTGCTGCAACGACAGTCGATCTCAATGCAACGGTTGAGAGTTGTGGGCTGATCCTGGAGCCTGCCGGAGGCATTATTCCGCCGGGGTCCACTGTAATTCTGGCGACCAGTGCGTTTCTCTGCGCCGCCGCCAATCCGTTCACCAATTTGGGTGATACGATCTACATCATCTACCAGGATGGCAACAACACCGCGGGGCATTTCGCCAATAGCCCTGCGGCGGGCGCTGTGATCAGCCCTACACCGCCAGCGGGAATGAACTTGCGCACGTTGACCATTACCTACACCCCTACGAATTGCACCGATACCGCAACCTATCAGCGGGAATTACTAACGAATAACTTAGGCAGCTACGGCGGCCAAATGGGGGAAAGCGATGGCGGAACCGTAGTGTTCTCATGGCCGGGTGTGCCGCAAGCCACGTACATCAATTTCGGTTGCCAAGCTCCTATACAGAACACTGCGGTTCAGGTTACCAGCTCCGGGAATTTGTGCAGCGGAGGTTCGGTAACGCTGAATGCAACTGCCACTGGTCCGTTCGATTCCGGTTTTTGGTCCGGTGGAACGGGTACGTTCAGCAGCACTACCGCTTCAACAACTACCTATACCGCTGGTCCTGGTGACAATGGAAACATCGTATTGCAGTATTGTGTTGTTGGGCTTTGTGCCAATGATACGGTCTGTGGAGCGGCTTTCGTTCCGGCGGGTACAGGACCGATCGTGGCCATAACAACGGCTGGGCCAGCTACAGTTTGTGCAGGTGAAAGCATCGTGCTCACCGGAACAGGTGCAACAACCTACGTGTGGAGCACCGGTGAGACCACAAGCTCCATCTCTGTTTCCAGCCCGGGTACGTACACCGTTACCGGGACAAGTGATTGTGGCTCGGACATGGTCAGCCTCAACGTGGCTGCTTCGAACGGACCAAGTGTGGCCATCAATGTGAATGGACCACTAGCGATGTGTCCAGGTGAAAGTCTTGTGCTTTCAGCAAGTGGGGCAACTTCCTACCTATGGAGCAGCGGTGAGACCACCCAGTCCATTACGATCATGTTCCCCGGTAATTACACGGTTGTCGGAACATCAAGCTGTGGTAGTACGCAAGCATTCATCACCATTGCAACTGCGTCTGGTCCTACGGTGCAGATCACAAGCAACGGACCCAATGCGATCTGCGATAATCAACAATTGACGTTGACCGCTTCAGGTGCGAATTCCTATCTGTGGGGCACCGGTGAGATCACAGCCTCCATTATTGTCTCCGCTCCCGGCATCTATAGCGTAACAGGTACGGATGGGTGTGGTAGTGATATGGATTCGCTGACGATCACGCAAGCTTCGAGCGTTGTTGCTTCAATCTCCGGTGATACCCTGATCTGTGCTGGCGAGAGCACGGTACTAACAGGTGCTGGTAGTGCTTCTTTACTGTGGAGCACCGGTGAAACAACCCCCACAATTACCGTTCAGACCGGTGGAACGTATTATGTGATCGCAACGGGGACTTGCGGTCCGGATACGGCACAAGTGAATGTGGTGGTAGCTCCAGGGCCCGTAGTTTCAGTGGTTGGTGATACGTCCTTATGTCTGGGAGCAACCACGCAGCTCACCGCTTCCGGTGCGGATACCTACGTGTGGAGCACATCGGAAACGACCCCCGGCATTACAGTTGGGTTTCCGGGCACCTATTCCGTTACCGGTACAAGTAGCTGTGGCAGCACTACCGTCTCCGTGAATGTTATCGTATCCCCGGGACCAGCGTTAGCAATTGCTGGAACCCAAGTGATCTGTCCGGGCACATCCACGGTTCTTACCGCATCCGGTGCCGATGATTACGTGTGGAGTACTGGAGAAACAACATCGTCCATCACTGTGCAGAACGATGGCACATATACCGTGACGGGGAGCAATGATTGCGGACAAGTGAGCGATTCAATTACAGTGACGGAGGTGCAGGTAAATGCAAGTTTCACTGCGGGAATAACGATCGGTCAAGGACCCTTGACGGTACCATTCACGAATACAACGGACCCTTCTTCTGCGAGCGTTTCTTGGAATTTTGGTGACGGAACCACTAGCACGGAGACCGATCCGGAACACACTTTTCTCACCCCTGGTACGTACAATGTCATTTTGACAAGCACGGATCAAGGATGCACCAGTACAAGTGTTATACAGATCACGGTTCTGCCTCCTTTCGTTGGGGATAGCTACCTCTTCGTTCCGAATGTGTTCACACCGAACGGTGACGCGGTGAACAATGTATTCCAGATGCAGAGCGTAGGCATCACTTCGCTGAATATGCAGATCTACAACCGCTGGGGTGAAATGGTACACGAGATCACGAACCCTTCACAAGTCTGGGATAGCCGCTCCAAGACCGGTGAGCGTGTTCCTGATGGGACTTATTTCTATGTGCTTGCCGCTAAAGGCGTTGATGGTAAGGACTACGACCTTCACGGAACCATTACGGTGCTGCGATAATTCAAAGCAGAAGTGCAGGACCTTGGCATGGATAAGGTTTGCGTTAGTTTGGTTCAAGTTGCATATTATCGTCCCTGGACCGTCATGAAACCGCAACGATCACATCATTTGTCAATTCATCAGGCACCAATGCTCAGGTACTTAGCGTCTAAGCTAAAGTGAATAATGACCCAAAATATCGGCAAGCAAAGGCGTTGAAGATTTCTGGGCTTCAGTTCTGGGCAGTCGTTACAGGTATCCTAGGTGCATTTTTTCCGATAGTAGGAGTATTTGCCCAGTGCCCAACTACCATCAATACCTTTCCGTACCAAGAAGGATTCGAGACCAACGCAGCATGGATCTCGGGCGGAACCGCTAGCGATTGGGCATGGGGCACACCTTCACATCCTTCCATTAATACCGCAGCGGAAGGTACCAAGGGCTGGTTCGTGGGTAGCTTAAGCGGAACGTATTACGAGTTCGGACAACAGAGCTGGTTGGAGAGTCCGTGTTTCGATTTTACGACTTTGCAATATCCGTACATCAGCTTTAAGCTCTACTGGGAATGCGAGCGACAATATGATGGTCTTGGATTTCAATATTCGCTTGATCAGGGCACTTCGTGGAGCAACGTGGGTTCGTTCAGCGGGCCCAACGATTGTTTGAATACCAATTGGTTCAATACACAGAGCATTACTACGCTCTACCTAGCGAATCCCAAGATGGGCTGGAGCGGTAGAGCCGGCCCAACGGTGGGTAGTTGTGCCGGAGGGCAGGGGAGCGAAGCTTGGGTCACCGCATCGCAATGCTTGAATGATCTTCAAGGTGAACCAAGTGTCAAATTCCGTTTCATCTTCGGAGCTGGTACGCAATGCAATGACTTTGATGGTATCGGTGTGGATCTTGTGCAGATCGGCGAAGCACCTCCGAACCAAGCTGCTTTCGCATTCCAATGCAGCGGGAATACCATCGATTTTCAGGATAACTCAACACCGTGCCCTTCTGCGCGCACATGGGATTTTGGTGATCCTGCCTCCGGGGCGGACAATACATCCGTATCAAATACACCACAGCACGTCTTTTCAGCGGCGGGAACGTATCAAGTTACGCTTATGGTAAGTGGTCCGTGCAATGCGCCAAGTACGATCACACAGTCGGTGACCATTACCGGTGTTACCGTTCAGACCACGGATGCCGGCTGTACTCAGGATCAAGGCACTGCTAGTGCAATAGTGGATCCCGGTGCTGGTGCGGTCTCGTACGCATGGTCTCCTGGAGGACAGACCACGCAAACCATTACAGGGTTGGTTCCAGGTGATGTGACCGTATCGATCTCGGGAAATTCCATCTGCGCTGCGCAAGCGACAGGCAACATAGCACTGGGAAGCTCAGGCCCATCGGTTACTGAAACGCATACGAATGTCACCTGTACCTCAGCAGATGATGGTACCGCAACCCTAACTGTTACTGGGGGCGCAATGCCCTTTGCATTTGCGTGGTCGCCGAATGTTGGTGCAACGGGATCGATTACAGGCCTCACCCCGGACACATACACCTGTGTAGTAACTGATGCGTCAGGATGCGAAGGAACTGTGGAAGTGGTCATTACGGAACCGTTGCCATTGACCATTACACCGCAAACGGATATTACGATCTGTTCAGGCGATGCAACGGATCTTACCGCAACAGCGGATGGCGGAGTACCGGGTTACGTGTTCACTTGGAGTCCGGAGGGGCCTTCAGTTTCGCCGATTACAAATACGGTTTTTAGCGTTATTGCAACAGATGCGAACGGTTGCTCAAGTGCATCAGCGGAAGTGCTTGTTACTGTGGGAGCAAGTGTGGATGCGGCATTCGTTGTTTCCGATACGTTGGGCTGCGCACCGTTCTGTGTTACGTTCACTGATCAAAGTGCTACACCCGGCACACGCACGTGGAACTTTAGTGATGGAAGTGACCCCGTGGAAGGCAACGTAGTGGAACACTGCTTTAACGTGGCAGGTACTTATGACGCTACGCTTACGATCACAACCGCTGATGGCTGCGAAGGCACCATTACACGTCTGGATGCAGTTGATGTACTTGCCGTTCCGGTTGCAGTGTTTGCCTCTTCGCCGGGTGTTACCACGATCGATCGACCGACCTTCCAATTCATAGATCAGTCCACCGATGCGACGCTCTGGAATTGGAGCTTCGGCGATCCCGATGATTCGTTGTCGACCGATAGATCACCTGCATTTGCTTACAATGAAGTTGGCTGTTATACGGTAGAATTAGAAGTCGCCAATGATCTCGGGTGCACTTCACGGACGAGTGCCGAGGTGTGCGTGGAAGATGAATTCCTGCTCTTTGCACCCAACGCTTTCACACCGAACAATGATCAGATCAATGATGGTTTCGAAGTGATCACTTCCGTTGCGGATCCCGGTTTTTTCCAGTTACTGATATTCGACCGTTGGGGACAAGTGATCTTTACTTCAACACAAAAAGACCAGGAATGGACAGGGGAGGGTGCTCCCATCGGCATTTATGCTTGGCAGTTGAAAATCCAGGATACGCACGGTGGATTGCAAGAGCGTCAAGGTCACGTTTCGCTGGTGCGTTGATCCAATTGGTTTGTTTTTTGGGCGTAACGCCTTGGTAAGGGGTCGGGCCAACGTTACAAGTTCTCTCCGCCTTGCGGCGGATCCGGGCTTTACACTTATGTCCCTTACACGGAATTTACAAATACATGCGGGTCTGATCGGTCGGCGTAGGTTCTGCTAGGGGGGTGGGGTAGCCACAGGCTACCAAGATCCTGGGGTGTTGCGCGTAGCCACAGGCAACGCGCTGAACTTGCCACAGGCTACGCGCTGAACCAAAAAGACCCTGATGAACATCAAGGTCTTTCGAATTGGTGCTATATTCTATGATCACTTGATCATCTCCATTTTCTGGCGAAGTGCATTGATATTGGACTCTGCTTTCTTTTGAAGTTCGGCACGTTCGGCTGCTTCCTTGGCTTGGTCGGGGCTTTTCCCTTCGTATTTGTTCAAGGTCTCTTGTGCCTTTGCTTCGGACTTCATGTGATCCGCAAGTTTGCCCTCGCTTTTGGCCAGCTTCTCACGCGCTTTCGTCAAACTCTTAAGGTCTTTCGGGTCGTTGCTTAACGCAAATCGTTTCTCAAGTCCAGCAATGTTACCACTGAGTTCCGCATTGGATGCTTGGACCTTGCTTATCGAAGTTTTTGCTTTGGCGATATCCTTATTCGCTTTGGCCACTGCTTTGTCGTTCTTTTCAACGGCTTCCTGCGCGCCCTCCGACTTGTTGGTGGCCTTGTCCAGCGTTTTGCTGTACGACTCGATCTGTTCCTCTACGACGGCCTTGTTCAACTGCACAGCCATTGCGCGGGCGTTTTCCATCGCGGCGTTCATTTCCGGTACAGGTGTTGAATCGTTCAACGCATAAGCTACGGTGAGCTTCGCGGTGTTCGCCTTCTTGTCGGAACTACTAACGGCCATCAATAATAGCGGTGATGGTGATATTGCTGGTAACATCGCACCCGACGCTTTCATCGGTTTGGATCCACCGACATCAGCAGCTTTGGTCTTCATCGCACTCTTCCAAAGATCCAATGCATTTCCTCCATCGGTCTCGAATAAGGTGAAGGAATATGCCGGTAGTTTGAAATTGCCATTCTCTAATGAATCCGGCACAATGGTGATCTCATTGTTCCACGAAAGGGCATAGCCTTCTTTGGTCTTTTCTTGTGCATTAAGCGATGTCATCGTCAGCAATGCTGCTGCAACGATCGAAGTTTGGAGGGAATGGTTCATGGTTCTGGACGGGTTGGATAACGCCTCAAATGTAGGTGGCTGGTCTCTTGGACCAGTGTTGTGACGTTCAAATATCGGGCCGGTCACTTCACCGGGCCATGATCTTGGTCAGCTCTGCATACACCCGGTGCAATGGCAACCCCATTACGGTGTAGAAACTACCTTCTATGCGCTCTACGGCCACATATCCGATCCAATCCTGTACGCCGTAGGCCCCAGCTTTGTCCATCGGTGCGTAGCGATCCACGTAGTAGGCGATCTCATCGGGTGTCAACGATGCGAAGGTGACATGAGCGATGTCTGAGAACGACACGGTCCTTTGTGCACTTCGCAAGCAGACGCCTGTGATCACACGGTGTGTTTTGCCGCTGAGCATAGTCAGCATACGCCTTGCGTCAGCAGCATCATCCGGTTTGTTGAGCAATACATCGCCGATCACGACCGTGGTATCAGCGGTCACTAAGACCTGATCAGAGGCCAGCCGTCCGGTCCATGCATCGGCCTTTTTACGTGCTAAGAACTCAGCAACTTCGTCATTGGGTAGATCTTCCGGTGGAGTCTCGTCCACGTCTACACTGGTAATTTCAACGTGTAGATCCAACCCTTGAAGCAGTTGTCTGCGCCGTGGTGATGCTGAGGCGAGGATAAGGCGAATGTTCATTTCTTGATCCAAGATCACGGGAGGGTTCTGATCAGGAATGCGAAGCCTACGGCCAGCACCATGGCTAATTTCATAAGGTTCCCAGCACGTTTGTGCTCAATACGGGATACTGCGTTGTAGGTGAATCCAGCGGATAGCAATAAAGGCGCTGTGATCCCAACGCCGATGTACCAATAGCTCAATTGGTCATGCAGGAACAAGAACCGAATTGTCATCAAGCCAGCTATTATCAAACCTGTATCGAACAATGCAAATGCCTTGGCTGTACGCATTCCCCAAGCGATGGGCATTGTCCTGCAACCAACTGCTGCATCACCTTTTACATCGGCCATGTCCTTCTGTAGTTCACGTACCAATGAACTCAAGAACGCAAAGCCCGCGAAACCCAATACCCACCACCAGAGCTCAATGATGAATCCGGCTTCCATTTGATAAGCCTCGCCACCGGCAGCGATAACTACCGGGTCGGCAAACAGTTTCGCCAATAACGGTACCTCATACAGACCAACGCTCAGCGGGACCAGTGCTGTAAGGGTTGCTACCAGTACGTTTCCGACGATCAACGACCGTTTCAAATTTGTGCTGTACAACCACAAGGCGGCAATGCTGAACAACGGGATCCAGGTCAGCTTCAGAAGTCCGCTGCGCCATGCAACGAACGCGCCAATAACCAGTCCCATAGCGCTCAATACCAGGTGGGCCGTCATCGCAACGCGGCGCTTTACCGTTCGCCCAACGATCACTTCATCCGGTCTGTTGATGCGATCGATCCGTGTATCAAAATAGTCGTTGATGATATTGCCGGCCCCAGCGATCAACACAGTACTGAGTACAAGCAACCAGAAGTGGATCGGTTGCAGTTGTGGGCCATATCCCGCTGGGAGCACTAGGTCAGCGCGCTGGATGTCGCCACCGATCTCCGTCATTAAATGGCTCAACCCACGTTCCAGATTACCTGCCACAACGCCATATCGGATCGCGATCATCGTTAGTGCGATGATCACCAAATTGACCGGCCGGGTGAGTTGAAGGAGATTGAACATACTCGGTGCAGGGTTGCAAGATCGGACCTTATGGACCAACCGTATTGGCTTTCGAACGATTTATTTCTTGACTCATACTGCTCCAAGACCGGTCTACCAGGTATGCGCAGCTTCCGTCATCCATTTGCCTTGGATCTTCATAGCTTGTTCCAATAGATCGCGTACGCAGCCATGTCCTCCTCTATTCTTGCTCACGAACGCACTTATCGCTTTGACCTCATCTGCTGCATCATTCGGGCAACATGGGAAGGCAACACGTTGCATTATTCTCAAGTCTGGGATGTCATCACCCATATACGCGCATCGCGCAGGGTCCAAGCCTGTGGTGGCGATCAGCTCTTCTAATTTATCCAGCTTGTTCGCCACGCGATCATGGAACTCCGTTACTCCGAATCGTTTGAAGTACGCTGTAACGCCTTCGCTATGTCCACCAGTAATGATGATTATGCGCATACCCTCCTTCAGCGCATGCTGCAATGCGTACGTGTCACGGCTATGGAAGGTGCGCACAGGGTCAGCATTCGGTAAGAGGATCACCTGTCCGGTACTGAAAACACCGTCCACATCGAATAGGAACGCGTTGAGGTTGGCGAATTTCTCTTTGTAAGTGGTATTGGGCATGGAAAGGAGGAAAGTGAACGATGCGGATGCAAGTGATATTGCATGTAGTGCAAGATGAAGGAACTACCGGATCTCAATAATTCAATCCGGTAGCGCGCGTAAAGAAACGATGCAGCACTTCACTATGGGCGTAGCCTTTCTTTTTGCCGAGGTATGCTACGGCGTATAGGGTGAAGAACAGCAGGACAAGGACCGGTATCAACCACAATAGACCTATGGATCCGTTGATCTTATAGTGTGAGTAGCCTACAATGCTCAGGATCAACACGGCAAACCCTACGATAGCATAGAAGAATACGAACATGGTCCAAACGGTTGGTTTGGGACCGTAGAGCCCTCTAACAATAGTTCCTTCCTCCGTTTCCTCGAAAGTGACGTGCAATTGAGGCGACCAATAATGCACGTCCTTGTTCGGAATGCGCAACAAGGCATAGCTCGAATGTGCCTCACCCATGCACGTAGCGTTCTCGCTTCGTAATCCGGTCCTAAGCTTGTCGGCAATGGCCGCCGCTTTTTCAGTTGTTGTTAACCGGAATCGCGGGCGGATCTGAGCCAATGGTATGTCTTCATACAATTCCTCGGTCATGTTCTCGATTGCTACAACGAATATAACCCGAATGATGGCTCCGATCAATTTGACCACACCGCATATCCACTGCGCCGCAATTCAAGCGTGAGCGCTTTTTCTGTCCTTAGTGCTTCAGCCCTGGTCATCGGGTCAATGTGCTCGAACAGACTACCGCGCAGATACATGCCGTATTTCTTGACGATAGCCGCGGAAAGGTCGTGCCCTTTCTTGCTTAGCACATAACCCTTATGCTGCTCGAAGCGTTCTTTCGGTGTTTTGCTGGTCATGCCTACGTACAAACATTGCAGTACGCCATTGAACTGCGGATTGGCCTCACGGAACTTCCTATTCTCGGAAAAGACCTTTTTGTTGAGTTCGATAACGTAGACGTGGTAGGGCATATGTGTAGGCCCGCGAAAATATGGCCACAGACGGTTTTTCACTAAGGGTCGATATGGTAAAGGAATTACCGCTACAATGCGTTCAATGTTTCAAAAACTTTGTACGCCTTAACGATATCTCGCCAAGTCCCATATTCCGAGGCTTCCTTCTCGATAACGCTCACATTTTGGGCATGAACGGCCTTCACCTGCTCCCAAAGTTCCGGTCGGCTCCTCCAAAAGTCCGGGTCGCTTGTGAGAAGGGCCTTCAATAAGTCGCCTGCGTAAAGGTCTCCTTCTGCGAGGATATTGTCTTGCAAGACCTCTATGGCTAATGGGACTAAATACATCAACCCAATGTCTTGCCCGATCATGATCCGCAGGTCTTCCACCTCAAATTCCTTGAGCTGTTTCTTCCGTAACTGGTGGCAAGTGGTTGCCAAATGGCTCTCGCTTTCCGGCGCAGGCCAATACGATTTTTCCAAGCTTTCCAATGACTTGGAGCGCCAATTGGCTTCTGGTTTGGGCGTGGGTTTGGACATTGGAATGATCTCACTTCAGCACTCCCTACGCCACCCGTTTCTCAAAATGCACGATCGCATTCAATTCCTTCCCCTTCGCTTTTTGTTCCTCTTCGATGTCGTAATCGTCCTGCAAACCAAGCCAGAAACGGGCGGAGTTGCCGAAATATTTGCTCAGGCGCAGCGCGGTATCTGCAGTGATCCGGCGGTTCCCTTTCAAGATCTCTGAGATACGCGTTTGTGGGATCCTCAGGTCTTTGGAAAGACGGTATGCCGTTATTTCCAATGGCTCAAGAAATTCCGCATAAAGGATTTCGCCGGGGTGTATGTTGGGTAGTTTTTGCATGGATTGGTGAAGTTATGCACGGGTAATTGATCTATGCGCAAATCTCAAATTCCCAGTTCACATTCACGGTATGTCGACCCAGTGGGTTGACGCTGCACGTGCATCTGGTGAACTCCGGTGCTGCTGTTACTTTAATACTTCATTCATACTTTCAACAAAGTTGACCACCTCGACCTTTACTGGTGGTAGCGGTATCTCGATTCGTGTTGGGAACCTCAATGTGTCTTTTGTTTCAACGAGATTCAAACTGTCGTGAGAATTCAAAAGCCATTGATATACAGCCGAAACTTCATCCTTTAGACATGCATCTCCTCGGATAACATGCTTTACTTCTTGCTCGCAATAGTAAATGAAGATCTCAGTGGCAAGGTCATCGGCTGAATGGCAAATTGGTTCGTCCGTTTCACGAAACTTAATCCGCTCGAATTTGAGATTCAGTTTATCCCAAAACTCCTGAGAAACAGTCCCGGTATGGAAACCGAGTGGATAGGTATCTTCGACTCCATGATACCGAACCTTGAGATTACTTGAAATGTCAATTACTTCGAACGGACATTGGCCAAAACACCCACCGGTCGCCAAAACAACGCGATCAATATCCGTTGGAACCCGGACCGCAGTAGGTGAAGTGCATCCGGCTAGCCAACTACAGATGCTTAAGAGTAGTAGGTAGTGAAGGGTGTTCATCCTGTTCCTTTGACGTTGGAAGTGGTATCAATGGTATTGTGTGTCTTCGGTATCTATTATTTTGTCTTTGTAGAATTTGGACTTTCTTATTCCTTTAAAATAGCTCGTGCGACGAACATACCAATAGGTTTGATATTTATAGAAGTTGGATGTTAACGTCAAATAGGTAATTTGCTTAAGAAGCTTACCTTTTCTATCGAAGAAGTCCCATTTGCCGACAGGAAAACGAATATCGGTCCACTCAAAATTTATCGTAGTGTCAAATTCAGAATAGTAACCATAGTACTCAGTTTTCTTTAGATTTTTATTGGATCGATAATATGAAACGCTTCCAGCCATTGAGCCGTGAATAACATCGCCATCAAATAAGGTAAGTCCTCTTCTGTTCCTGAAAACTAAAAAGTACTTTTCGCGCTGGTCTTCTATGAATTTTACGTCCTGTTCCGTTTTTGGATTATAACTAAAGCTTGACGGCCCTTGATAATCGAATAAGTTCCATTTATATACGTTAAAACGCATTCCGCATTCGTTTTTTAAAAGTATGGTGGTATCGGGCGGATTTTGCCCGTTTATTGTTTGGAACGATAGGACACTGGACAGTATAACGGACCTTATAATGATCTTGGTTAACCACTTTATCTTTCCATAACGGATTAGTTCAGAGTTACAATATGTCGAAAATGATTAAACCGGAAATATTAAAACATATCGGCGCTACACGTGCATCTGGTGAACTCCGGTGCTGCGCTCTCTTTCCCTTTTTATCTTTCTTCCCCTCAGAACCCATACGTACGCATGATCAACTTGCTCAACAATGCGTATGCATCGCGGAGATCCGGATCATCTGCTAACTGGTCCAGGTGCTGCTTTACCGTGCGTATGTCACCACGGCGGGCAGGGCCGGTGAGGGCTGCTTCCGGGCCTAGTTCCGAAATGCGTTCCGCGGTAGCCTGCCAAAGTGGTTCCAAGAGGGTAGTGGGGAGATCCGCATCGCGCAACATGCGCTGCCCTTCGCGCACAAGAAATACCGGTAGATTGCTGGTAAGTACCGCCGCCAAGTGCACGCGTTGCCGCTTTTCGTAAGCCAATTCGACCACATTCGAACTCACTTTTTTAGCAAGCTCTTGGAGTACGGTCCGTGCATGATCCGTGTTGCCATCGATTACCAGCGGTGTCGTGGTTAGGTCGATCGGTTCACCGGTTCCCAACGTTTGTATGGGCCACACTACGCCACGGTTCGCGTGTGGCTCCAATGCATCCAACGAGCGAGCGCCTGAACAATGCGCAACCACAGCGTCACTTGGAGAGAGCTTAGCGGCAACCTGCTCGATGGCATCATCGGCTACGGCCAACAAGATCAGATCCGCCTTGGGCAATACATCATGCTTGGCGTAAGCGGCGGTGCCTAGTGCTTTTGCCAACGCCGTCCGCCCTTCTTCGTTCCGACCAACTACACCGACCAGCTTAACTCCGGCATTCACGAACGCATGACCCAAATGGGTTGCTGCGCGTCCGGTTCCGTAGAGAAGGATCATTGATCTACTAATTCTTCTTTTCTGATCCTCTTACTCGCTTCACAACGGCCAACAACGTCCCAAGGAACAACAAGATACACCCGATCCAAAGGATGTTGATGCCGGGGAATACGATCGCTTGCATGACCAGAAATTCACTTTCCGCCACATTGATGCCGAGCGCTTCACCTTTTACGGTTGCCAGATCGTAACGGATGCGTAGTGCTTCGATCTCGGCGCTTTTTCCAGCTACCGGCTCCCCATCGGAATAGACCACCAGTGGCCGAGCTTCGAACCAACGATCCGGGCGGTAGAGGTCGCGTACACGCAATTTGATGGCATGCACAGTGAATCGATCTCCCAGCATTTGCTTAGTGCTGCTGTCACGTACGACGTATACGCTATCAATGATCGCCAACGCGGTCGGGGTCACTATGCTGTCACCAACGGATTTCTCGTAGAGTCGATCCGGCATCCAAGCATCATCCAATGAGTCGCCACCTGGTACGTCCTGATCAGCATAACGCACGTGGGTGTAGAGATCGCGGTGCAACCAATGCTTGGTGCTTGGCTCCGCGACGTTGCCGAATTTAGGGTTGAGCTGGATGAATGGTGCCAATTCAAACATTTGTTTGCCAGGATGTGTTGCGCTCCATTCACGGGCATTCCAGAGCACACGCCGCGGGTATTGCTCCAGAGCGACCCAATGATCGGGCTGATCGGCCAAAAAGACTGCGCTAGCGGTGTGGTCCTTCTTAGCGCTGAACAACATGTCCCCAACACGCACAGTATCGTTGGTGTGGTAGGTGGTGGGTTCTACGGCGAAGTAATCCGTCTCGAATACGACATTCACACCTTCCATGTGCTTCTGCCGATAATGGACGTAGTGATCCGCCATCCGCACTGTATCTCCTTTGTAAAGTAGAATATCCGTGCTGTTGCTGAATTCTTTACTCAAAAAGCGCAAGTCCATCCCTTGGCTGTTACGGCTTACTTCATTCTGGCGACCGGTGCTGATCAGTGCACCCAATAACACCAATGCGAATCCAACGTGTGCAATGGATGCACCCGCGTGGTTGAAGTTCCCCTTGAGCACTTTACCGATGTACGTCGCGTTGGCAACAGCAGCGAATGTGGATCCAAAGAACAGCGCGATCAACGGGAGTTCTGCCAACGTGAATTCGAAGAAATAGACCGCCCAGGCGGTTACGACAGCTCCTATGATCACCGACAATGCGATGGTCTTCCAGAAGCGCTTCATATCACTGTCCTTCCAGCGTAAGTATTGCGTAAAGGCCACCAGTATGCTCACGATGAACGCGAACGGCACTTGCCATTTGTTGTAATGCTCGATCGCCGGGGTTGGCGGTGCAAGCTTCTTGGTAGCCAACGTGTTCAAGAATTCACTGCCGGTGGCATTGCCGAGCCAACTGAAGACCTTATCGAACGGCTCCAATAGGATATTGAAGACCGGTACACTGGTACTGAAGGTGATCTGTATCGCGCTGAGCAACAGGACGATCGAGCCGATGAAGATCCAGAACTCACGCGACTTCAAGGACTCTTCAGCGCTGTGATCCATATAGCCGGTGCGAAAGGCACTGACCAACATACCAATACTGATGGCACCGAATAGGATGATCGCCGGCACATCCACCTCTAAGCCGATTCCCAGAACCATAAGGCTGGCACTGATCCCAACATAGAACCAACGCTGGCTTTTACTGGGGATCAACATGGCTACGCTGATCCCGATGAAGATCAACAGGAACCGAACCAAAGCGGGTAACATGCCATCACCTGTGAAGCTGTGTACACTGGTATCGCCCAACACGCCGCTTCGGGTCAGGAAGGTCGAATACAGAATGAGGATGAACGTGAGCAACGTCAGGAACAACGTGGCAAAGAGCGATGTTTCCTTCTTTTTATTGACCAGCATCAGATGCGCAGCACCGACCAAGGTGAGCCAAGGAACAAGTGAGGCGTTCTCCACCGGATCCCATGCCCAGAAACCACCAAAGCTCAACGCTTCGTAGGCCCATGCGCCTCCCATCAAGATGCCGATGCCCAGGATCATGACGCCGAAATAGGCCCACGGTAAAGCGGGTGTGATCCAGCCTTTACGATCTCCGCGCCAAAGTCCGGCAATGGCGTAGGCGAACGGGATCACGGTAGCGGAGAATCCTAGGAATAAGGTCGGAGGGTGGATCACCATCCAGTAGTTCTGCAACAACGGATTCAAACCGCGACCGTCTTGGAACTGCGGAATAGCGGCCAGGTAACCTGCCATGCCGGTCCATGGTAGTCCTATATTTTCAGGCAACTCACGGATGAGCAGGAATGGGCTGCTGCCCAAGCGAAGATCACCGAAGTAGATACCAAGGAGCATGAATGCCAAGAACACTTGCACCAAGGCGATCACGGTCATGACAGGGGCTTCCCATCTGGAAGTGCGCTTCCAGCTGTAGATCAGGATATTCCCCAAGACCATGTGCCAGAAGGTCCACAGGAGGAACGAGCCTTCCTGTCCTTCCCAAAAGCAACTCGCGATGTACCGCATGGGCATCTGCAAATTGCTGTGTTTCCAGACGTAGTCATACTCGAACCAATGCTTGAACAGCATGGTGAAAAGCGTTACCACAATGGCCAATACGGCCACGGAATGGATCCGGAAACCCAATCGCCCCAAGGCCTCCCAGCTTTTGTCGTGCTTGTGCGCGCCTAAAAAATAACCGACCGTGGCCAGCATAGCACCCACCACGGAAAGGATCGTGAAGAAATGGCCTAATTGGCCCGCTATGGCGTGTTCACCTATGTACTCGATCATCCGCCCCTACGTTACCCTTCAATTTTGTTTTCCTCGTTGTATTTCGATGGGCATTTCATCAACATATCGTGTGCTTCGAAATCACCATTTTCGTTGGCTTTGCCGATCAGTACCAACCGCTCGCTGCGTTCCAAGTCCTGCGGCTTGGCTTTGTTCAAATGAACCGTGCAGCTTTTGCCTTCAAGGTCTTTCATTGTGAATGTAGTGAGGCTTGCGTTCAATGATGGCTCGTAAACGATATCCTGCGAACGGTCCAGAACACCCACAACATGATATTCCTTTCCCGGATTTGCCATGGCCTGTGCTAGGTCGGCATACGTACTGCTATCGCTCAACGAACCGATCAACGCACCGATCGCTACAGCGATGATGACGATAGAGATGACGTGGCTACGTTTCATTTTTTTTGTGTTTTCTCTGCAATGTCACTCCTGGCTTGACCCGGAGTCTATCCTCTCTTCCATCTTCTTCAACCGCCGATCCATCATGAACATCCATAGGCTTAGCCCGATGATGATCACGGCCACAACGGCAATGACCGTATTGATCTTTCCTCCGCCATACAACGAGCTTTCCAGCCAGCTCGGGGCTTGCGCGGCAGCGATCAGCGGTGTGAACATCAGTAGAATAAGTGCAATCAGTTTCATTGTTCAAAGTGTTCGCGTAGGGTTGCGGCGCGTAAACGAAGGTCGTACATCCACACGCCCATGATGATCCAACCCATGCAGGCAGGGTAGAACACGGTGCGTAAGCGTTGGTCAAGATCAAGGTCGCCGAAGCCGCTATTACCACCGTTACCGGGGTGCAAGCTATCGATCGCATTGAGGCGAGGTACTACGAAAAGGAACATGACCAACAAGACGAAGGCGAAAATGTTGTAGATGCCCGCTAGCCGCGCCCGTTTATGCGCATCCTGCACGGATCCACGGAGAACGAGATAGGCCAGGTAGATAAGCGCTGTTACCGCTGCTCCATTCAGCTTTACATCATTGGTCCAGAATGCTCCCCACGTTCCACGAGCCCAAATGGCACCGGTGATCAGGCCTAGGAAGCAGAAGACGAGACCCACATGAACGGCTTGTTCAGCCGCTCGGTCGTGTTTCAAGGTGTTGCTGCCCAATGCGCGGATGCTCTGCCAAACGGAAATCCCCATGATCACGATCATCGTGAACCACATCGGTACATGGAAACAGAGGTTGCGGATGCTCTCGTACAAAATGCTGCGGTTAGGAAAGGTAAATGCCTTCGCACCCAACACTGCTTCGGGTTCCGGGCAATCGGTGGTACCTGAACCCGCACCTGTTCCGTTCGTGAATAAGGCTCCCGGCATAACGATCTTGCCAGTCCGTGCATTCCAAACGAAAATGCTGGTCAAGTTCTCTTTCAAACCAGAGGGAACGTCGAACTGAGCGCTGATCAGGGTAGGGGAAACCACATCAACTTGTGCAGCACACATTAGATCCGTGCCGTTCTCCAGATACACCTGAACCGGCTCACCAGCGAATTGCGTGTTGTATCCAGTAACCGTGATCGTTTGTTGCCCAAGTGATATCCGTCCCGGCTCCACATGCACCAACGCAGGTGAAAGCGGAACCCATAACGCAGCTACCGATGCCCCAAGAAGCAGCACTACGCCTACTATTTTCCACCACCAGTGTAGCATTGGATGTTAGTTGGTCAGAGTTATTTGAGTGTGATCCAGCTTCGGTCGACCAACAACCCTGATTGCTCGTATACAGTGCATATCGGGCCTTGAAATAACCTCCTCGCTCAGTTGATCAACGCTAGTCCGTCCTACTTGATCTTCCAATTGTCTGATCATCTGATTCTCTGATCCTAACTAGTCCCGCCAAAGGTACGGGAACAATACCCACGCCAGCGTGACCGTGATCACCACCAACAGCACGATGCCACCGAAGTACGTACTGCTTACACTCCATGCTACGCCATCCAGGGATAGCTTACTGGCGCGCATCACAGCTAGCAACATAGGCAACACGATCGGGAAGCCCAGGATCGCCATCAGCCCAAGTCCATTCCCTGCACGCGCGGCTATGGCCGAAACCAACGTTAGCACTGCGGCAAATCCGATCCCCCCTAGCATTACCGCTAAGATGAACAGGCCAAGATCAGCATTGTCCAGAGCTTCATCACCCAAGAACAGGATGAAGAATAATAGGCTTAAGAGGCTTAGGATCACCATGGTAGCCGCGTTGTAGAGCGTCCGGGCCATGACAACGTTACGAGGATCCACCAAGGTGTAGAGGTACAGTTGGCGGCTATTGTCTTCCCGCTGGAACGACCGCGCCAACGCATTGAATGCTGCGAATAGGAGAATGATCCAGAACAGTGCGTTCCAAGTGGCGGTCCCCAACCCGTTCTTGACTGCAAGAAAACAGACATAAACGGCACTGACCACATAAAGCAACATGCCACCCCAAGCAGCCCGCTGACGCATATCCAACGCCAATTCCAGACGCAGGAGATGTGCTATTTCCGTAGGTTTCAAATTGCCTTCGCCTTTGGTTGGTCGGCGAGGCGCGAAGGTAACTCAGTTGTTAGCAGTATCCCGTGACGACTTAGCGCCCCTTACCGGCTACAGCTACGCTGTTCTCCTCGTACACCATATAGATGTCGAGATATGGCCGCAAGGTTGGGTGGACCTTCTTGTTCTTTTCGGCTGGAATGATCAACAGTACCTTGCCATCCCACTTGGCTGCACTAAAGGCCCTGAATTTCTTGAATTGTGCAAGTTTCGGGAAGCGATCTTCGAAGCTATCCATGCCATCCGGCCAATTCCGTTGCTGACTGCGGAAAGCTACTGCCTCGATCTCCTGTTTGCTTAAGCCCCTGCGCTCCAGTTCTTTCAATGCGGTCGAGTCCTTGCTTATGTCATAAGTGGCATAGACACCATCGGGTTTTTTGATCTTGGCCTTAGGCATGCGCCCGTAGGCTGGTCCTTTGCTTGGCTTAGGTACGGAAACCCTGGTAGGAGCTGCGATTATGTCGTCTTCGGTCAACACCAAATAGAATTCCTGACCCATGCGCATGTCCTCGGGCATGTGGAAGTTGGATACAGCTGGAATGCGCAAGATCACCATTGGGATCTCTGCTGTGTGGTAACTGCAAACAAGGTAAGCCACGAAGTTCTTGGCCATTTCTGCATTCAGTACCCGGGCGCTATCCGTGCGAAGACCAACTGGCCAATACGCTGGGCTGGAATAATTGATGACCTCCGTCATCCGCTCTTGTTCGATCCCTTGTGCCTGGATGCCCGCTTTAGCGATGGGGTCACTGCCAATGTTCACCGGCTCATTCAAGGCTGAGACGTTGGTAATGCGTACTTCCGTTTGCGCGCAGAGGTCGAATGTGAACGGAACGAAGGTCAGTAGGATCAGGGTGCGTAAAGGTGCCATGCGCATTTGTACGTATGATCCACGGTTTTGGTTAGGGGCGATCCAACATTCACTGAATAACTCATTCCGACTGTTCATTTTCAAGCTTAATAGGGCGATACATAGTTCGATATCCATTGCCATCAGATGAGATATTGACAGTTTGACGAATGAACATGGATCGTCTTTCAGTTGTTCAAAATGGGATCGGACCAACTGCGAACTGGATATTTCTGTTCGCACTTGATTATTCCACGATCTTTGCACGACCATGAACTATTACCACACAGTTGTTTTAACCCTATTGCTACCGTTGCTATCATGCGGGCATTTTGATCGTGTCCATGTTGGACCGATCTCCGTTCCGATCGATCAACCCCAACCGCCGCCACCGATGTCCTTCTACGACTTGACTGCAACCGATATCAACGGACAACTATTCAAATTCGAACAGTTACGCGGACACAAGGTTATGATCGTGAATACGGCGAGCGAATGTGGGTACACACCGCAGTATGCCCAGCTTCAAGAATTGTATGGATCATACGCCGATAAAGGTTTGATCATCATAGGCTTTCCAAGTAATGATTTTGGAAAGCAAGAGCCCGGGTCCGAAGCAGATATCGCGACATTCTGTCAAAAGAATTATGGGGTTACTTTCCCGATGATGGGGAAAGTGGAAACTAAAGGCGAAGGTCAACACGCAGTGTATAATTGGCTCACGAACAAGGAGTTGAATGGTGCACTTGATTCCAGTGTTAAATGGAACTTCCACAAATACTTGGTAGATGCCGACGGCCGTCTTGCATTGTCGTTCGGTTCTGCTGTTTCACCACTTGATGAAGAGATCCTGGAATGGTTGGACAAGTAATTGCTGATCAGGTGGATATATTGTGTATTACTGCACATCCGGATGATGTAGAGATCTCCATGGCCGGGACGATCCTCCATCACAGAGCATTGGGCCAGACGGTGGGCTTGGTGGAATTGACGGCAGGTGAATTAGGTACCCGTGGAACAGCCGAGATCCGAAAGAAAGAAGCTGACGCAGCTGCAAAGGTGCTTACTGTCGCTTTCCGCTATCAACTGCGCTTAGCAGATGGATTCTTTCGTGCCGATGAGTCCAGTCTGAAGCATGTGATCACTTCGATCCGTCGGCATCGGCCAAAAGTGCTGATGACCAATGCGGTACGTGACCGACACCCCGACCACGGACGTGGAGCGAAGCTGGTCGCTGAAGCAGCTTTCCTGAGTGGGTTACGGCGGATCAACACCACCCACAACGGATTAGATCAAGCACCTTGGAGACCGTCCCAGGTATTTCATGCAATTCAAGATCATTACATCCAGCCTGACCTTGTCATTGATATCACTCCCTTCTGGCCCAAGAAGTTAGCTGCGTTGCAGTGCTTCGCTTCCCAGTTCCACGACCCGGCCAGTACGGAACCAACGAGCCCGATCGCAACACCGGATTTTTTACCTTTTCTGGAAGGTAGAGCGCGCGAAATGGGACGGCTGATCGGAACAACATATGGCGAAGGCTATACGACCGAAAAACCGTTGAAGATCAATGATCTATTGTCCTTTGATCAAAGTTGATCTGAGGATCCGTTGGACCAAAGTTCCCCTGCACCTCACTGGTCAGATCGGAGTCTTGATGTTTACCCTTTGAAGGAATCTTCCAGAGCTTGATCACCTTAACGTGCGATGCTCACCCGACTTTCCCGGTGAATATCATGGCTCTTCAGCTTCACAACGTACATTCCACTGGCCAGTTCCGCGACCGGTATCGTGAATACAGTGTTTGAGTTGGCTATGGTATGGTTGTAAACGCATTGGCCCACTGCATTGTATATGCTGAGCATAGTGCCCTGTGGCATAGCGCTACCGAACTGGATGGTGATATTATCGACCGTTGGGTTGGGGTAAACTTCCAACACTTCAGCAGCACTGCTTTCCATCGCACCTACAGTTAGATGACAGACATCCGTGACCGGGTTCGTATCCTCTATGGTACTACCAGTAGTGAGGTTTTGCCCTGAGAACCCAGAATAGGTGCTTGGGTAAAAGTTGCTCCGGAAGGCTTGGTTCATGGCCGGTACCTCATACTGAGGAATGATCATAGTAGCTGTAACCGGATTCACATAGTTCCAGACCGTGGCACCCAAAGATGTTACTTCCGTGAATGTGCCCGCAGGACCGTTCGTGATCAATACGTTGCCATTACTTAGTTGCTGCGCACTGGAAAGCCGTTGTGCGTAGTAATTGTGCGTGTTACCGTAATTATAGTTCCAAGCTGTCGAGGCCGGACCGAAGGGCAAGACGCTGGCATCATAATTCCAATCCACTACTGGCGGGTCTATCACTTCAACTGTACTGTAGTCGCCATCGGGTCGTCCTTCGCCATTGTTGAAGATCATGATGTGGTCGCCAAAAGGCAGGTCGCTTTCGATCCAGCGCGCGTTGTGTTGTCCATAGAGCTGTTTATCCGCGACCGTGCCTTGGCGGTAGGTCGCAGGATTGCCCCATCGATAAAGCAGATCGCCGCCTTGGCCGGAATTCCCCCCCGTATGGCTGGCCGCTTCGGCCGTGGTCGTGCTGTGGTCTATGATCCAGATCTCGTTGAAACTATGCGGGCTCAGAACGATCTGGTCCAATGCGGCATTATAGTCGATCGAGTTCATGTGGACCCAATCACTTTGCAGATCATCGGCGCCATAGTTAATGTCCATCAGTTGCGGATTATCCGCGATCACACCGAAATTGGGCTTGTTCGGGTCAAGATCCTGTATCAAGTGATCCCAAAGGTCCCATTTCCAGACCACATTACCCGTATTTTGGCCCGTGGGCTGGATCTCCAGTATGGTTTCGCTCCACACCGGACTGGGCGTAAATGCGGGATCACGGCCTTGCTCAACAGCATTCGCAATGGACTTGCTTTCCCAGACGATCGCAAGCACATTGCCGTTGGGTAATGCACGGATGTCGTGGTGCTGGCAGATCGTATCTGAACTAAGTTCAAAGCTCCAAGAAACCGTGCCGTCCCAATCTATGATCTCAATGATACCACCTTTGCCTCCTGCGTTGAAGGTCGAATTCAGAGCATTCCCTGTTCGTAACAGTTTTCCATCCGGCAACAGGTATACTGATTGCCCCGGACGGTAGGTACTGCTCCAGGTCTTGACCTCACGACCACACTTATCGATCAAATAGGTTTCTGTGCTGCCCATCGGTGCGAACAGGACGTAACCATCCTCAAGGTTCTCTGGAGTGTTCTGCAACAAACCAACGGTTTGGCTGTGGGCTATTGCGCATAAAAGTAGCGCAGTTGAGAGTGTTAGAGTTCTGATCATCGGCCCTAATGTACAGCAGGTTCTCGTTGTGTATCGGTCCGGAATGTTTTTCGTTGCGACGACCGAACTGGGTATGATCGTCTTCAACACGGTGGAAAGCCTTCAGAACGAATGGGATCCAGAGGTCGAAGAAGCGAGGAACAGAATTGCCTTCGTACCGTCGGAGGAGTGGTTTTAAGCTAGGGTATCACCTATTCACCACAAAACACTGCGACATCGGTGCCTGTCCTTCCATCTGGATGGCGATAATGTAGATGCCCTCAGAGAACATGCTCACATCCAGTTTGCTGGTCTCACTGCTAATGTGGTTGATCCGAGTATTCAGCATTTCTTTCCCTGCTTGGTCGTGGATCCGCACATCGGCAGATCGCCCGATATGCTCTTTCAGATCCAAACGAAGTTCATTGCTGGTCGGATTCGGGAAGATTACAAAGCACCCCGGACTTACCACATCGATCGCCTCCCGGGCTTTTTCCTGCTCTTCATCCATTAGGAATAGCGAAGGGGCGGCAGCCTCGTCGGTCATAAGCACTTCGGCCTTGATACGGAGTATGGTCTCCTTGGGACTCGTATTTGCCATAATGGTGACGGTCTTGGTTTGGTTCCCTTCTTGTTTGCCAGGCTTGTAAACTACATGGATCTCGCTTTCTTCACCGGGCATTATAGGGTCCTTGGCGTAAAAGGGAACGGTACATCCGCAGGATCCGGTCGCGCCGGAGATGACCAGTGGCTCACTGCCCGAATTCTTGAATTTGAACACATACGGATTCTCTGAATTCTGAAGGATTTGGCCAAAATCGTGATCGTATTCCGCGAATTGTAGGGTTGTTTTCGGGCCATCATAGTCTACATCGGGTTCTTGAGTTCCCAGCTGCGAATAGGGGGCGATGTATTCGTCCACAGGAGGAGGTAGAGGAGCGAAGGTGTAAGGTTCCGAAATTCCGATCGGACCATCGGTTAGCACGGTGGCATGGATCCTGAGCAGGGTCTGCGAAGGTTTAGTATTTGCTGTGATGGTCACCGTTTTCAATTGATCATTTTCCTGCTTTCCGGGTTTGTACACCACAAGGATCTCACTTTCCGCACCGGGTTGGATCGGCTCATTATCATATTCCGGTACCGTACAGCCACAACTTCCAACGGCGCTCGTAATGACCAACGGAACATCTCCGGTGTTCTTGAATTTGAACACATGTGGGTTCTCGGAATCTTGCAGGACCTGCCCGAAGTCGAAGTCACTCTCCACGAATTCAACGGTCGTAATTGGCCCGGAGATCACGTGTCCCGTTTGATCGTATGGATCAAACGTCTGCCCATCACTGGCCTGCTTTTCCTGCGCTATTACCGAGGATAGGATGAAGCAACATGCTAGAAGTAGGGTGGTTCGGGTGGTCATGTTGGGTGGAGTGTAAAGTGTTAGGGTTTGAACTTCAGTTCTGATCAGACCGAAAACAGGGGAAGCTTACACAACTGGCTTGTGTGATGATCGTGCTCAAGTGTTATTTTTGAGATGGCTTCTAGTTTATTGTCAACTGGTAAACGAAGGTACTATTCACAATGCCTGTGAAATACTAAAGTTATCCACGCCCATTCACCTTCCCCCAAAGCCCCACCAACCGCTCCCAATCAGCCCTTCCCGGCAAGAACAGCCGCATGCTAGCCCCAGTATGCCGAGAGAAAACCACCCCTTGGTAAATGCCATTAGCGCAATAGGCCACCGAGGCCGTGGCGGCTGCACCCCAGAGGCCGTAGCTCTTTACCAGAAAATAGCCAGCGAGCAACGTAATGCACAACGCAATGCCGCTACCAATGAGATTGTGCTGGTTCTGGCCCGTGCCACTGAAGTAATGGCTGAAGGCCTGCGAGGCGGCCATGGCCAACAAGCCCGGTCCCATGATGGCGATGATGGGGCGCAAGCCAACGACTTCAGCTCCGAAGAACCATTGGTAAACAGATTCCGGGACGAGCAAGAGCAGGATCACGACCACGGCGGCAAAGACCAACGCGGCTTTCAGAATAGTGAGCGTAGCATTGCGTTGGCGCACAGGGTCGCTAGTATTGCTGACCTCAGCATAGAGTACGGTGCCCAAGCTTTTAGGGGCCAACCAAGCGCTTTCGGCCAATTGCACGGCTACCGAGAAGATGCCCAGAATACCGAGTCCTTGTAGCGTTTCCAGCAAGACATACGTGAACCGGTAATTGATCAGCTGCATGGCATTGGCTCCTTGCACCATGCTGCCTTGGAGGAACAAGGCGCCCCACGCCGAGCGGCCATCGTCGGGCACAGGATCACCAGCCCTGAACATCGCTATCCCGGAGATCAGGGCCGTGCAACCGTGTGCGACGTAGGCAGCGTGTATGTAGTCCAATATGTCGGCGCCATCATTGTGCAATAGGAACCAGTACGTGCCGAGCAACAAGGCACTTTGCAGGATCAACAGCATGTTCTGCGCACCGATCCGCTTGCGGCCCAAAAGCACGTTGGTGTGAATGGAGACCAACGCGAACAACCATGCCAACGCTGCAACGTGCAGCGCGAGCCCGTCGGGTACCATGGGAATGAAAGTTAGAATAACGTACGCTACCAATGCGGAAAGCGTGGCCCACAGGTACGCCGGACCCAACAAGCGTTTCGCCGCATACCGGGGTGCCAAATAGGCCAATGCGCCACCACCAACAATGTGGCTAAGCAATAGAATGAACGTGATGCCCAGGATGATCAGACTGATCGTACCGAGCCCGGTAACACCCAGCATTTTGCCGGTGGCCATGACCAACAAAAGGTTGAGCAGGGTGATGGTGACCCGCGAACCAACCGTGCCGAGAATGGGTTTGATCATTCCAAGCGTTTCCTGTTCAGTTTCTGCAGTTTTCGCGTCCGGATCGCCTTTTTTCGCTCTGGAACGGTCACATAGCGTTTGCCATCGACCAAGGTCATATCACCGATCGCGCTGATGGTGTGTACGCCATGCCCGTAGTGGGTATTCTTGAACGGTTCCACATAGCTCACGGTCTCTTCTTTGTACTGATCCGGTGTCAAGACCAGAACACGGTTCATCGCAATGCGACCACCATAGGTCTTGCTGCTATCCTGTGCTGGTCGCCATAGATCAGATCCCTTTCGGAAGGGTGTACCTCCCGGACGAGCAGATCGGATATCAAATTTGATGGGGTTCAATTCATGCGCTGTGTAAGGTCCCTGCAGATCATTGCTCCAATAGGCGTAAAGCGTAACGTTGGTCAACGGGGCTTTGGTGCCCATTAGCCACCAACGGCCTTCGTGCTGGAAAACGGTAGGGTCGAACAACGGCTCCTCCAACAAGACCTTGACGAACTCCAATCCATCATTTGCGCCATTCACGCGGTGCAGCGAAACATTTCCTTCGGCGGCGCTTTCAGGGATCACATACACAGTGTGATTATGCGTGACCACGTAAGGGTAGGAGAGGTGCTTCTCAGTCTGGAGCATGGTCCGCGAGCGTTTGAGCGTATTGTCCGGTTTCGGGCGGATACGCGCAATTTCTCCTCGGTTCGAGGAATGTTCGAATTTCTCGTACAACACGTTCAAGGCGCCATCCGGCGCGATATATCCGAAAGGGTCGGCTCTGAAGGTGCCAGCTCCTGGTGCAGGCAACCAGCGTACATTCAAGCTGGGGTCATCGTCCAACAACGTTTCGATCGGTCTAGGAAGAATTCCGATGTTCCATTCTTCATGCCTGTTCAGTTCGACGCTATGAAAACGGGCTTTGTTGGCCATGCGTTTCCGCAAGAAACCAAGGAATTTGAAATTACCCGGATAGCGGTACAATTTGCCCTTTTCGATCGGAGTTGGACCCGTGGCAGCGGCGGTG
>JAGNUG010000134.1 GCA_017987115.1 Flavobacteriales bacterium
CGTTCACCACCGAGCGAACGCGTACGTTCAACTTCAATCCATTAGGAATGTGGTTTACCGCAGCCCAGTTATTGATCTTCATGTGGCAGGTACGGGTAGAACCAACGTTCGCGTAGTTGTCGCTCACGTTGTGTCGACGTGAACGCACGTAGCTATATGAACCGTTCGGATCGAAGAACCAGAAATCGTATCCAGAGTCCGCACCAGCAGCACCACCACCATTGTAATCAGCAGCAACAGCAGGGTCTTCGTTACAAACGATGTATTCACCATTTGCCCAGAAGTACTTATCGCAGCTGGAGTACAACAATTCGGTAGTACCCAATGGCAAGCAGAACGCCTCACCACTAGTGCTTTCTGGACCAGTGCTGAAGTTGTTCGCGTTGTCGATGATACGGATGTTGGTTCCTTGGGTACGTACAACATATCCACCGGTACTCATTCCGTTCGCATCGTTCACACGGAACTGGTAGCAACCATCAGGTACACATGCAAACTCTTGCAACAATGCACCAGGAGCAGCCAATGGGCCACCGCTAGCAACTACGTATTGTCCTGTAGCATCCAATAGATCCCAAGTGGTCTCGAATGGAGCATTATCGGTCTGGAACTCAATTGCAAGACCGTTATCCGGGCAGGAGTTGTTGTTGCTTCCGCAGCCTACGAACAGATCGAAAGCTCCCGTTGCACTACTGAATCCTTGTACAAGGATGTAGTAGGTATTAGCGGAAGATCCGGTCCAATCCAAGCGGCTTGAGGCGGTATTACTAGCACAACTGAAGTTGTCATCATTTCCACCTACACAAACCCATGCTCCGCATGATCCAGTGTAAACATTGATCTTGGAATCATATGCTGTACTACCACAAAGTGTCGCGAACATAGGACCGTCAAAACCAGCTACGGTATACCAAACTCCAGGAGCGGTAAGACCGGTTCCGCAGAATGCCGGTGCAGGTACTTCCGTAGATGCATTGATCGTGGTTCCAGTCACTAGGGTGTTGCAGTTCAGTGGAATTGCATTTGCGCAATCGTCGTTCGCAGGCGGCATAAATGGCGTAGTGAAGTTCACCAAAGCGCTGTTGTCGCTATAACCGTCAAGGGATACGGAACAATCCTGACGCACATATACATCGTAGCTGGTGCTCTGCATAAGGCCACCGATCGCTTGAGGTGATGTAGCAGTACCGGAAACCAGTGTACCACCCACGCCAGCAGTGCCGGCAGTACCAGGAGTGTATCCAGCAGGACCGTATTCAACGATCACATCACCGGTGCAACCCGAGCATGTGAAGTTCACGTTCGTGCTGTTAAAGGTGGTACCGGAAACGGAAACGCCGGTCGGATCAGGGCAGGGAGGTGCTTCAATTACGCTGATGTCATCCAAGTTCAAATTGAACTCGTCGGCACCCGAATAGGCGTGCCAGCCGATGTAATAAACGTCGGTAGAACCCGGGGTGATCGTGTAGGATACACTTGAAGGTGCCGTGAAATTGAAGGTACCGTGATCGACGATTAGGTTCGTTAACGATGCGGCAGCAGGAGCAGTTCCGTAGTACACATCCATAGCCTCAGGGAACGTGGCACTCTGTGCAGCGTACTTGTAGGAAATGGTATACGTTGTGCCACCCGTCAAGTTCAATCCAGGGCTGATCAACCAGTCATCAGCAGGAGCAGTGCTGCTATATGCATACCGCGCTACATTGTTCGTGAATCCTGTTGGAGCAGTACCTGTGATCCAAGCCCCGGTTACAGGACTTGGCCCGTTCACGTCGTCCGTGGACCAGCAAGTTGGAAGACTCGGAATCGTTACGCCACTGAAGTCCTCAGCGAATGGAACGTTCAACGCATCGCAAGCAGTCGTGAAGTTGGCCACAGTGCTGTTCGGGCTGTAGTCAGGACCAGGACATACCTCGCGGATAACAACGGAGTAAGCCGTTGCGCTTGTCAAGCCGGTCAAAGTCACTGGACTTCCAGCAACAGGAGCACCGGTCCAGATGGTACCAGTACCTGCGTTACCGTCAGTTCCAGGAATGAAGCCGGGTGCGCCGTATTCAACAATGAATGTCCCCGTGCAGCTTGTGCAGGTCCATGCGATGTCAGCACCAACTGTGGTGATGTTGCTCGCGCCAGCACCTGTGGGCGCTTGGCAAGTAGGAGCCGCACCGATCGCGATATTATCGATATAAACCGCGTTACCAAAGTCGGACACGCCGTTGAAGCGAACCCTGTTTGTACCAGCAGAGAGGCCGTAGGAAAGGCTGGCCCATTGAACCGCTGTAGGAACAAACGCACCAGTTTGAGTGGCACCTGTCGTATTCAAGACATCACCAACAGCATTGGTCATCACCACAACCGTGGTCCAGTTTGCACCACCATCATTGGATTCCTCCAAAGTGATCTGGTCGACCTCGCCGCCAGTGTATGTAGTACCTGCCACGTCGAATTCCATTTGCTGACCGGAACCAATGGCTGGGAATATGGGACTGGTGTAGATCAAGGTCTGGCCACCGGTTACGCTATAGAAGTTGTATCGTATGGAACCTGTACCTACGCCATAACCACTTTGGGTTGCATAGTTGAAGTTCGCGGGCGATGCTACGGTACCAGAGGTCGCCCAGCAATTTGCGGTCAAGTTTCCAGAGCTGAAGTCTTCATCAATACCACCAGCAGTTACAGAAACCGTAGCCACGTTGGAGTTGTTAGAATCAGGCCCGGTAGAGCAATCCGTGCGGATACGGAAGTAACGCGTGCCCGTGATCGCAGTGGTGGTGTAAGAAGCAGTGGTAGCACCGCTGCCGCCTAAAACGTTTCCCCAGCTACCAATACCATCGGGAGATTCTTCCCACTGGTAGCTGATGTTGGTGCCAACGGTCAAGCCAGTGGCCGTCAAGGTAACCGTGTTCCCAGAGCAAGCCGAAGCGGTTGCGGGGATCGAGCCCGGGTCTGGCAAACCCGTGCAAACAACAGGAGGTGCAAAGGTGAATACCGTGCCGCTTACCACCTGATTCGTGGTTCCTTGGGTAATGCCCGTTAGATTTCCGAGACCGTCCGTACTACTAGCAGTTACCCCGGCCCACGTTGCGGAAACGACTTTCCGTACATCAGTATTCGTGGTGCGAATGCCAACCTGGGCTGTGGAGCTGGTCCAAGTAGCAGCATAGCTACCGTAGCGGATCTCAACATTACCTGTGGCCTCGTAGAGCCATACTTGGGCGTTGCCTAAGTGGGTAGCAGTGTTGTACCGGTAGAAGTTGTTCGCTTGGATCTTGCAGATGTAACTTCCTGGGGCACCATCGAGACGGTAACTGTACACCGCACCGGCATTGTTCAGGTCCCTTCCGTTGAACACCACGAGGTTGTTCATCGTCGCATTATCCATCGGAGTATAGTCCGTAACACTTGCAGCAGCGCCTAAACGGAGCCAACCGTTCGAATGCAATGAGAACTGCGTGAAGCCGGTTCCTCCGAAGTTGAACGTGAAGCCGATCGGCTGGAGGGCGGAATAGCCGTCATCGGCTGTTCCTCCACCTCCATTGATGGAGAATGGCGTGGACCCGGCGAGGGCAACGTACGGGTCGCTGCTCGGTGTGAAGGAGTAGCCGGTCACCTGCGCACTCATTGTGCCCGAGAGAGCAATGGCCGCCATGGTCAGGCTAGTGGATAGCCACCGCGACGTTCGCCGCCACAGTGGATTTTTCGAGTTATTCTTCTTCATTAAATTGGGTTTTGGTTTTTAATTAAGTGAAACGGACGACAAGGGAGATCAACCCTACAAGGGATAATCGGTTAATTTAAGGCAAATGCACCGCATGTATCTGTTACAGCAAGCTGTGCTAATAGAAGCTGAACGATGATCCAAGGGAGCTTGGTTTTGAGTTGGCACTAATTTTATTCGTCATGCTATTTTGCCCTGTTCGGAATTGAAACTAGCAGTAATAGCGGCGCAATGTATAGGATCCAAGCTATCAATCCAAGGAATGTGCATAAAAAGTGTTGGTAATGCTTTCCTACAGCGCCAAGCACATTAGGAGAAGACGAGACCTTTGTTCGTGGGTTGCCTCTACTGAAAAATTTTCTTGGATGAAATAGCGGATCGTATCGTACTTCGCATGGGTGAAGAATAAAATTGACTAATTGAATACCTGGATCGAACATGGGAAGAACCGTAGACTTACCGTTTGTCAATCTTCAAGAACAAGTAGATGAATGGATCACCGACCATGGTGTAAGGTACTTCAACGAACTCACCAACATGGCCATGCTTACGGAAGAGGTAGGGGAGGTTGCTCGCATAATGGCCCGACGTTATGGTGAACAAAGTGAAAAGGAGAGCGATAAGGGCAAGGATCTGGGTTCGGAGTTGGCAGATGTGCTGTTCGTAGTCTTATGCTTGGCAAACCAGACCAATACTGACCTTCAACAAGCATGGACCCAGCGTATGGATGAAAAGACCATGCGGGATAAGGATCGGCATAGGAACAACCCGAAACTTCATTGAAGTCTGCATTATCAGGCAAAACTGCGTTAATTTGACCGTTCGCTGGGAAGGTCGAAAAGGATTAGGTTTGTGGATTGATCCAAAAAAAGTAGAATGATGATCCGTAAGGGAGTTATTACATGGTGTCTGACTATGGGCATCGCATTGAATATGCTTGGTCAGAATACGGTCGGTCTAGTTGATATTGAAGCAGATCGAGCGGAGGGATACATGTTGGTCTATCCGGATCAACAAGGCACGCTTTTCTTGTTGAATTCGTGCGGCGAGCTTGTTCATTCTTGGGTGGACGAGACATCGGTGCCTGGGAATGGGGCGCGGCTTATATCAAATGGTAGCATTATGCGAACCTATGTGGATGAAGATGGAGGGAACCCCTTTTTTACCGCAGGTGGTACGGGAGAAAAGGTCCAGATAAAAGATTGGGACAATACCATCCTATGGGATCATGAGATCAGTTCATTAATGGAATGCATTCATCATGATGCCGAAGTGCTTCCCAATGGAAATGTTCTGGTGATCGCTTGGGAACTGAAGACTATGCAAGAAGCATGGAATGCCGGTCGCGACACCGTGGGTTTCGGTTATTCCTCGCTGTGGCCTGATAAGATCATGGAGCTACAGCCCGTAGGTGCGGATCAAGCTAATGTTGTATGGGAGTGGCATGCTTGGGATCACCTCATACAGGATGTCGATCCGGCCAGAATGAATTATGGCGTTATTAGTGAACATCCGGAACTGGTGGACATAAATCATTTATACACGTCGAATGTGAATCCGGATTGGCTTCATACGAATTCGATCGATCATAATCCAGAGCTGGACCAGATCATGTTGAGCGTTCCCTATTTTAATGAGATCTGGGTAATAGATCATAGCACAACAAGTGCTGAAGCAAGCGGCCATAGCGGAGGTAACAGTGGTAAAGGAGGTGACCTGCTCTATCGATGGGGTAATCCTATAGCTTATGACCGAGGTGAAGTTTCCGATCAACAACTATTCTTCAACCATGGTGCTCACTGGATAGGTCCCGGCCTTTCTCCGGATGATAGCGATCATGGCAAGATCATGGTCTTCAATAATCGGGTCGAACCTGATGTAAGTGCGGTTGATATAATCGTTCCTCCTATTGATGCGCAAGGCAATTATACATTGGATGGCAATTCACCCTTTCTACCCGTAGAACACGAACAACGATTCGCTACAGCTGTTCCTACGGACTTTTCGTCCCCCGGACAAGGGAGCGCACAAAAGCTATCCACGGGCAATGTGCTCGTATGTTCAGCCAGACAAGGGTGGACGTTCCAGTTACGCCCGGATAGCTCCATAGCTTGGTCGTATAAAATTCCAATGATCAACGGCATTCCAGTAACTCAAGGTACTGATGTAATGAATGGCACGATCATGTTCCAAGCAGAATGGGTGCCCTTGGATGACCCACGTATAGAAGGCCGTGATTTGTCAGTGACAAGTTTTATTGAGCTGGATCCTGATCCGACTTTTTGTCAGATCGTTCTTTCGGTAGAGCCAAGAGCAGTAGCCGACCCGAGTATGATAAGTATTCTCGATCACGTATTAACTCTACAAAGTAATGAACCGCTAGGAGCTTATACGGTATATGATATTACCGGCAGAGCGGTTATATCCGGAGTAGGTCGATCGAACATGGAAGTGATCGATCTCCAAGGAATGAGCATGGGTGCGTACGTATTGCATTCAGCCAACAAAAGTTATAAATTCTTGCTTCGTTAGATCCATTTTGGAGCGAGTTTGTTCTAATACTGAATAATGGCGTCACGCAGTTGATCCAAGTAAATGTTCATTGGATCCCTTTTGGGAGTAAAGGCTGGATGTCATGGCAAGAGCTGAAGTAATTGACCCGCCCATTGGTTGATGATCTTTCAGGAACTTGACTGACCATTGCTCGGTATGAACAGTTTGCATATCGTTGCAATTGCGTCGCTACTATATATTGCACACCACTTATCCTGAACGTGCATGCATATGAGAACGAATTTTCTTCTTACTTACTTACTAGTGTTTTCATTTGCCTTGCCGGGTTTCGCACAAGCGGGGAAACTGAAGGTCAAAGCAACCTTGGCCCCCGATGCTGGGAACATTGATAAGCGGCCGATCGGGACCATTATCGATCTGAATGACAGGTCACTTTTTGTAACGCGTGTCGATGAGCAAGGGACCGGTATCCTGCGCTATGCCGACGGTATTCCCCAATTCGAACTATATGACCGTGCGAAATTGGGCATAATTCGAACGCAGACGCCGCAACCGCGTTTCGGGTCGGATCCATTATTTTTTGAGACCGTTGTGTTGTTGGGAGCGGATCCGGTAATGATCGCTTCGCGCCGCGATACGGTCCTTGGGATTACGCAGTTGTATTGGCAGAAGACCGATCCGAATATGACCTCCGGACATCGACCACTTGAGCTGTTATGTGCTTTTGATACAAAGACATACGGCGATGGCACGAAGCTGAAGAGCGATGAAGGGTATCATGACCCTTTCCATGCCATCTATTCACCTGGTCACAACAAGGTATTGATCTATAGCACCGCTGTGAAAAGTGTAAAGGGCGAAACATACTGCCCGATGGTCATGGTGGATAAGAACATGAAAGTGGTCTGGAAACAGACATTGGAAATACCTGAGGGAGCCCGCTTTCAGGACCTGCATGTGGATGTGCTGGGCAATGCGCTTTTCACGGAGCGCAACGTAAAGCCAGTAACGGATATGAAGAAAGACACTACGAGTTACACCTTGGTCATGCACCGGGTGAATGGTGATGGCGTTGTGGATGTGGACCTTGGTCTTGGAAAAGCGCGGTTCGCCAAGAACATTGTGTACCGTTCAATGCCGGATTCCACTGTTTTAATAGCGGGTACGTATTCAGGTACTACGCCCAAGGAAGAACCCACTTTAGGAGAGTTCATTGGTAAATGGTCTCCGGTAACATCCAAGTTTGAAAAGGTCCATACGGAGACACTTGCATTGGACCCGGTCGACCGCGCTCCTACGAACAACGCAATTCGGATCATTGACATTCTGCCACGTTCGGATGGTGGATATTTTCTAGTGCGTGAATATTTCCAGGAGACCGATGCGATCGATTCCAAAACAGCAATGGCCGGGCTGCGATGGATCCATGGTCCTTTGGTAGTCTCCTGTTTGGACGCCAAAGGAGGAGAGGTGTGGAAGCAGACATTCCGAAGATTGCTCTACACAACGGATAAAGCCATTGGCAACGTTTTCAGTGCTGTGTATAAGGACCAGCTTGTCCTGATGTTGATCGATAACGACGAACAAGCGGAGAAACGAAAAGCAGGAGATAATAAGCTCAACTACTTGAATGTGAAGTCGCCATTCTCGACCACGGTCGTATTCGATGAAACCGGGGAATTCAAAGCCAAGGCAATAATGCGCAGCTCGGGTGTGAATGATTTCATTGTTGGTCGACACATGTACCAGTTCGGTCCACAGGAATACTATTTGTCCGGCTCGCACAGGATGAACGGAGACCGGACTTTACCGATCCGCGTGGACCTCACGATGGATTGATCTGTTCATGAACAAGCAATGGAAGAATGAATGCGATGATCTTCGCCGTAGCTCCTACGTTGTTCTGCACATAAGTGCTGGCAATAGCTGACGCTGCCTGCAATTCTTTCGGGTCACCGTTCAACCGTTCCAGGACCTTCTGAAGCTCTGCCGAAGTGCGCACCTCGAATCCGGCACCTGCATCGATCAACGCTTCAGCCTCTACGAATTTCCTGTGGTTCGGGCCAAAGATCACAGGTTTGCCCCAAGCGACGGCTTCCAACAGACTGTGTATGCCATCGCCAAAACCACCGCCGATGTACACGATGTCAGCATAAGCATAGAGGCGTGCTAGAAGCCCCATTCGATCAACCAATAAGGTGCCGGATCTTTCCTTACCGAGAATTTCAGTAACGCTCTGTATCGGCGAGTCTTCCAGTTCGCTCCAGCGCACCAAGGGCTTTGGGGATCTGGTTTCGATCTGTTTCAAATGGGTCTCTGAAAGTTCATGCGGGACCACTACAAGTTTGTTCTTCCCAATTGCGGCAACGATCAATTCTTCGTCAGCGGGCCACGTGCTACCACAGATCAAGAGCGGACCGTCGCCCTTCCATGCCTTTGCAATGGGTAGGCCCGGGTCGTTCGCTGCAATTTCTGCAACTCGGTCAAAGCGAGTATCCCCGGCGACCGTCACATTGGTCTTTCCCAGAGATGCAAGCAGTGATCTGCTTTTTTCGTCCTGCACGAACAGATGGGCAAATGTGCTGAGCATCGCGCGGTGAGTACTTCCGTACCATTTGAAGAAAGGTTGGTCAGTACGGAACGTGCCGGAGATCAGGAACAATGGCACGTTGTGATGATGAAGCGTCTTCAAATAATGGTACCAGAATTCGTACTTAACGAATAACGCGATCCGTGGTTTGATCATCGCATACAGCCGCTCTGCATTGGTG
>JAGNUG010000033.1 GCA_017987115.1 Flavobacteriales bacterium
GTATTCGGTAATGCAGTTCCACCAAGCACTCCAAGACAATCATTCATTAAGCCCAGGCAGCTACAATTTGCTTGAACGATATCTCCAACAGTATTAGGGTTGTTATCATCACAGGCGCTACCTGGTTCAGGATTATTACAACCACAGTTCCCTGGGCTCGTCTTATTCGGATCCGCTGGGCAACCATCGGATAGATCACAGGTTCCGTCTCCATCACCATCAGGCAAAGGCGTGAATACGCAAACACCATCAGCACAACCATCCGCAGTACATGGATCGCCGTCTGAACAGGGCAACGGTGACCCTATGCATTGACATGTCGAATTGAACGTATCATTGATCGTACAGCCATTGTTATCGTTGCACGGAGTTCCAGGTCCTGCTGGTCCATTCACCACACCCATGCAATCCGTGATCACGCCCGTCACATTCGTAACCCCGAATGCTCCTTGGCTCAAGTTGTAATAACTCCCGCTATGTCCTACCTGTAGTTTCAAGGCACGCACCATGTAACGAACAGATCCGGTCACACCACTTACGTTATCCGCGAATGTGGTCCCGGGCACAGCAGTAGTTGTGCGGCGCTCCCAAGACTGTGCATTGCCAACCTTCCTATAAACGTGATATCCAAGTACGGTCTCGTTGGACGCATTCCATGACAAATTCACTGTTGAACCACTGACCAGAGGTGAAACATCGCTCGGTGGTGCAACAATGTGCATCCGCAACGTTGGGTCACCCATAAGTGCAATGTGGATCCGACCAGCTTGCCAATTGGCAGGTTCGTAATGTCCGTCACCATTATTCTGGCTGAGCACAGTACCATAACCTATGGGTTCTCCCATACCCATATGCTGTATATACCAATTCGGATAACCCGCCCAGAAATTCGTAAGCGTATTTCCGGAGGCTAATGCGCAACGCAGGAAATTATCGGTGTTATCCCAATCGCCGAAATAGGACCCAAATAATATGGTGAACACGGTTTGAACATTATTGATGGAAAAATCGGACGAGCTGCCCACACCATTTGCACCTGAGAACCACCCACCACCGCAACCATAGCTAAAGAGGTAGCTCTGGTTGGACAATGTGCCGAAATAATCCAGATCCTGTACATTATCAGGATGTACCAACGGTCCAAAACCTCTCCAACCGTTCTGGGAAAAAGCATCGGAATATCCATCAAAATGGTCATCCACGAGACCACGTTCATTGGCAGTGAAGACCTTACGTTTCCAATTGCTCAATTTGGTCAGATAGTTTCCCAACAAGGTTGTCTCTGATGCGCTGAACGTCGGTAGGTCGTACATATCCACCCTTCCGACAGCCAATTCCACATCACTGGGTATCGACGTTTGATCAAACTTACCGTCTCCGATCACATTATGATTGCGTGGCCAAGAAGCACCAGCACTGCCAACCGTATTGTCCGTCCAGGTACCGTTGATATCTCCGTAATAAACATCCGCCGGCCATGCACCGAAATGGTCACCATGCCCATCTGGAGCCAAATTACCGGAGTATGGTACCGGAACGTGACCAACAATGAACACCGCCTTGACATTGGCGGGATCGGAATTATAATCCGCAACCACCAATGCTTTAACGGAAGGTACAGGTAAGGCCCGGCTCACATCATGACGGATCACCGTCCAGCCATCTCCTTCAAGATCACTTTGCAATTGATTCAACTGGGAAGTAAGAGCGGAAGAATAGAAATCATCTACCAATAAGATCAGCTTACCACGTGCTTCGACCATTGGTAATTCAATACCACTATTGGTATACCCGTATCCATTACCAAGATTCGATGTACTTCGAATGACCTTGTATTCGTAGGAAACGCCTAACTGTGCGGTGTTATCAACGTAGCTTAAGCTTCCTGCATCCAAGTTAGCCAGTGACGAACCCCATGAACTCCCGCCTTTCAGTTTACGATAGATCTGAAAACCGGTCGTGTTGTTATGCGCCTTCCAATTGAGGGTAATTCGCGCCGGTGAAGCTTGGACCGTTACCCACATTTGAACGGAACGATCATGACCCAACGTTTGGGCAACACTTGTTCTGGTCAAACACAGACCGACCAGGAAAAGGAGAGCTAATCGAATTAAGGCTGGCATGAAAGGGCGGCAAAGATAGAAAGAAGCTCCGTTAACCCAGGAACTTATGAACAGGTAGTCGTCAGTCAATAACGGGCCTTCGGACACGTTTGGTAAATGCGGCTCATGAAGCAGCCGAGCGTATTCTCCGTCAATCAAACCCGATGAACATCAGTTTTTGACCGACGAACAACAATTATCTTTCGACAAATACTCGGACCAGTGCGAAAAGAGATCACTATTGCTTCGTATCTTGTCATCCAGTTCAAAGTCAGTGTTGGAACTCTTGGATCCGTCTTTTCGTATGAATGTTAATAAGCGAAGAACATTGTATGCTCAAACTGTGGTCCGAACAATGAAAACCCTTGACCATCAGCGAGATAATTGTGTACTCTCCACACATACCACCAGCAATCACTATGACCGACCGCGCGAATTTGCTCGAGCTATTTGACAAGAATGTCACAAAAGACCCTGAAGCCGTAGCATTAATTGACGGAACAGCAAACCTGAGTTACGCCACCCTGGACGATCGATCACGTCGATTAGCCACACTTTTGGCAAGATCCGGAGCTGGACCAGATAAAACCGTTGCCATCTGCTTGGACCGCTCCGCTGAGCTTGTAATCAGCGTGTTAGCAATCCTCCGAAGCGGAGCTGCATACGTACCGATCGACCCCAACTATCCTGTGGACCGCATTTCCATTATGATGGAAGATGCTAAGCCTCCCGTAGTGATCACGGACCGGGCTCACCAGAACCAGTTCAGCAGCGCTGACGTGAGGGTGTTATTGATCGATGACCTCAACCTGGATACCTCTGTAGTTTTCACGGGCCCCTCGCCAGCGACACCAAACTCCCTGTGTTATGTTCTCTTCACATCAGGTAGTACGGGTCGGCCAAAAGGAGTGGCCATGCATCATGCACCACTGATCAATTTGATCGAATGGCAAGTGCGCACTTCAGTGTTGAAGGAAGGGGCTAAAACCCTGCAATTCGCTCCGATCAGTTTCGACGTTAGTTTTCAAGAACTCTTTACCACGTTTGCACAGGGCGGCACCTTGGTATTGATCACCGACGAAGATCGACTGAATTCTTCCCAACTCTTGCGCAAGATCATTGCGCAAGGGATCAATCGGATCATTGTTCCTTTCGTAGCCCTTCAGTATTTGGCTGAAGCTGTGCAACGTACCGGCGAAATTCCACATTCATTGCGCGAGGTGTTCACAAGCGGGGAACAACTGAAGATCACACCCGCCATTGCCGACCTTTTCAAGCATCTGCCAGGTTGTCGATTCTGCAATCAATACGGACCAACTGAAGGGCACGTCGTCAGCGAATTGGAATTGAAGGGAGACCCTTCATTCTGGCCAGACCTGCCGAACATTGGTACAGCGATCGACAATGTAAAATTGTTGATCCTTGATGAAAAGATGACGCCTGTTGCGAAAGGCGATGAGGGCGAACTCTATCTTGGCGGGGCTTGTGTTGCTACGGGCTATATTGGGCGTGATGAACTCACTGCTGAACGTTTCTTGAATGACCCGTTCACGGACGGTGGACGCCTTTATAGAACTGGCGACCGTGCAGTTGAACTCCCGGATGGAAACATTGATTTCAAGGGGCGTATCGACGGACAAGTGAAAGTTCGTGGATATCGGATCGAGCTTGGCGAAGTTGAAATTGCTCTGGAGAAACATAGCGATATCGAACAAGCCGTTGCAACAGTGCGCGAAGACACACCTGGTCTAAAAAGATTGGTCGGCTACTTTGTTGCGGAAAAGCCGATCTCAACGAATGATCTGCGAAAACATTTAGGTGCATTAGTGCCGGACTACATGGTACCTTCTGCGTTCGTCCCGGTAAAGGAAATGCCACGTACACCGAGTGGCAAGATCGATCGCAAAGCATTACCGATACCGGATATTAAACGCCCCGACCTTGACGTAGCCTATGCGCGACCTGCTTCACAGTTACAAGAAGCCATTGCGGCTGTTTGGGCTTCACTTCTGGGAGTGGACAAGGTTGGTATCAACGACAATTTCTTTGATCTTGGTGGCAATTCATTGTTGAGCATTCAATGCGTTGCCCAGCTGGAAAGCCGCGGATTGGCATTGCCGATAGTCAAGCTATACCAACATCCTACGGTGAAGGCCTGCGCTGAGTATCTTGAAGGCGGAAGTACTGGTATGTCGCCTTCTGAAATGGCACGTGCACGGCAAAGATCCAACGACAATGATCGTCGGAGTGAGATCGCCATCGTAGGGATGTACGGGCGATTCCCTGGGGCGCCTAATGTTGAGGAATTGTGGAAGAACCTCATCGAAAAAAAGAATAGCATCACGACATGGAGTAAGGAAGAACTTGATCCCAGTGTTTCTGAAGAACTGCGGAATGACCCGGACTATGTGCGTGCGCGGGGCGTGATCAGCGATGCGGATAAATTCGATGCTGGATTCTTCGGTGTAAATCCTCGTGTAGCTGCCCTAATGGATCCACAGCAACGTGTATTCATGGAAGCCGCATGGTCGGCCTTGGAAGATGCAGCTTATGATCCCGCTCAATTTGAAGGTCTGATCGGAGTGTATGCCGGAATGGGCAACAATACCTATTTCACCAAGAACGTTATCGGGCACCCTGAGTTGATCGAACAAGTTGGCGATTTCCAGGTGATGACCGGGAATGAGAAGGATTATATCGCAACCCGATTGGCCTTCGAATTCGATCTACGTGGACCTGCCTTAAGCATACATACCGCGTGTAGTACTTCGTTGGTCGCGATCACGCAGGCAACACGCGCATTGCGCGATGGCGAATGCGATATGGCGCTAGCCGGTGGAGTTGCGATCACGGTACCGATCAACAGCGGCATTCTCTACAACGAAGGCGGTATGTATAGCCCGGATGGTAGCACACGCACCTTCGATGCCAAAGGCAAAGGAACCAGCTTCAGTGATGGCGTTGGTGTCATTGTACTCAAACGATTGGATGATGCGATCCGCGACAATGATCATATTTATGCAACGGTAAAAGGTAGCGCCTTGAACAATGATGGCAGCGATAAGGCCAGCTTCACGGCACCCAGTGTTCGCGGTCAGGCCGAAGTGATCGCAATGGCGCATGCAGATGCAAATGTGCAACCCAGCGAGGTCACATACGTGGAAACCCATGGCACAGCCACGCCGTTGGGTGACCCCATTGAAGTTGAAGCATTGACTTTAGCTTTCCGAACAGACGATGCATCGCCAAGTTCCAATGATCCACATTGGTGCGCGATCGGTTCCGTAAAAAGTAATATTGGACACCTTACCGCAGCTGCTGGTGCGGCCGGGGTCATGAAGACCGCCTTGGCACTGAAGAATGGGCTGATCCCATCGAATTACGGATTTGAGACCCCCAATCCGTCGATCGACTTTGAAAATAGTCCATTCCGAGTTGCAGAAGAGAATATTCAATGGCCGCGTACTTCGAAACCCCGTGTTGCTGGCGTTTCCTCATTTGGCGTTGGAGGCACCAATGCCCACGTGATCCTCGGTGAAGGCCCCGCTCCAAAAGCATCAAGTAATTCGCGCGGCAAACAGCTGTTCCAACTCAGTGCAAAGACCAAGGTGAGCTTGGATGCGATGACGGAGAACCTCCGTGCTTGGCTGGAAATGCATCCTGAAGCCTCATTGGCTGATGCCGCATACACCTTGCAAGTTGGTCGTAGATCATTCAAATATCGCCGCTTGATCGTTGGAGGAACGCACCAAGAGGTCATTGATGCCATTGTAAATAAGGACACGAATGTGATGGGAACCCGTGAGCTTCATGAAGTGGCTCCAGGTGTGGTTTTCATGTTCCCTGGACAAGGTTCCCAATATGTGAACATGGGGCGTGATCTACACACCAGTGAACCTGTTTTTGCGCAGCATTTCGATGAATGCATTGGCCTATTCAATAGTGCACTCGAAGTGGATCTGAAAGCGATCATGTTCCCGGCCGCAGGTAATGAGGAAGAAGCAGGGGAACAATTGAAGCAGACCATATACACGCAAGCATCGCTATTTACCATGCATTACAGCTTAGCTAAGCTTTGGATGCATTGGGGCATTGTTCCAGAGGCTATGATCGGCCATAGCATTGGCGAATTCGCTGCAGCCTGTCTGGCCGGTGTATTCTCGTTGAAGGACGCTGTGACGCTTGTTGCGAACCGTGGTCGAATGATGCAGGGGCTCCCGAGTGGATCCATGTTGAGCGTTCGCGCGGCGGAAGAGGACGTAGAAGGTCGCTTACCCGCTGGTTGCAGCATCGCTGCAAATAATGGTCCTCAATTGTGTGTCGCAAGCGGACCAAAAGAAGCCATTGCCATTTTGCAAGCTGAACTCGAAAAAGACGAGATCAATTGCAAGTTGCTCATGACCAGCCATGCATTCCATAGCCCCATGATGGATCCGATGGTGGTTCCATATGAGCGTGTTGTGGATGACATAGTTCTGAACGCACCTCGCATCCCGATCATCAGTACCGTTACAGCGGATTGGCTGAAGGATGAAGAAGCCATGTCAAGCGAATACTGGAGCGGACATGTGCGCGCTACGGTACGTTTTGCACAAGCCGTTAAATTCGGTTGGGAACAAGGTGATCGTGTAATGTTGGAAGTTGGTCCGCGTACCACCGCCAGCACGCTTGCTCGCCAACAAAGTGCAGACCCCAAGCGCCAAGTTGCCGTTTCTTCGTTAAGCGCCGACGTGGGTAACGGTGCTGAATTGGCTTTGTTACTTAAGGCCGTTGGAGGGCTATGGCAAAGTGGTATCGAGATAGATCGCAAGAAGTTCTACCAACGCGAAGTGCGGCACCGTATTTCCATGCCGACATATGCATTCGAACGCGTACGCCACTGGGTTGACCCGGTAGCTATGGTCGCCACTGGTGGGCATGCCATTGCTTCAACGACCATCGAAGCACCGGTTGCGAATTCTGGAGATGCGAACCTTTCACCCAAAGAGAGTTTGATCGAGCAGATCAAAGCGTTGTTGGAGGACAGCTCCGGTCTGGAATTGGCGGAAGCCAGCCCTGAAGAGACGTTCTTGGAAATGGGTTTGGACTCATTATTCCTTACTCAAGTAGCGACATCCTTAAGCCGCAAATTCGGAGTCAAGATCTCTTTCCGACAATTGAACGAGGAGTTGCCGAATTTGGACAAACTAGCAGACCATTTATTGCCGCACATCGGTAGTGCAGATGCAAAAACCAGTATTCCTGCCGCCACTGGTCCTACGGTCCCGGAAACAGGAACGAACGCCTTCGATGATGCACCTGAACTGAAAAAAGTATTCGGCGCACAAGCTCGGATCATTAAGGAAAAAGTGGATGACTTCTCGCCTGAACAAAGGGCCTGGTACAATGACTTCGTAAAGCGCTATGTTGCGAGAACAGCGAAGAGCAAGGCATTTACTCAAGAGAATCGGTTGCCAATGGCCGACCCACGCGTTGTGACCGGTTTCAAACCGCAAACGAAAGAACTCGTTTATCAAGTCGTTGTTGACCGCAGTGAAGGTTGCCACCTATGGGATCTTGATGGAAACGAGTACGTTGATATTCTCAGCGGATTCGGTTCTTCCATGTTCGGCTACATGCCCGAGTTCATTAAGAAAGAATGCCACAAGCAGTTGGATGCGGGTATCGAGATCGGTCCTATGCACCCGCTCGCGGCTGACGTGAGCAAGCTCTTGTGCGAGCTTACCGGTGGTGAGCGCGCTGCTGTTTGCAATACTGGTTCCGAAGCGGTCCTCGGTGCAATGCGGATGGCGCGCACAGTAACTGGTAGAAATTTGATCATTGCATTCGCAGGTTCATACCATGGTATTAATGACGAAGTGATCATTCGCGGAAGCAAGAGTAAAAAGAGCTATCCCGGCGCACCCGGTATTTTGCCGGAGGCCGTGCATAACATGCTGATCCTTGATTACGGCACGCCCGAAAGTCTGGAGATCATCAAACAACGTTGCCATGAGGCCGCGGCAGTTCTGGTAGAACCTGTTCAAAGCCGCCGTATGGAATTCCGACCAGTGGACTTCCTACGCGAAGTGCGCGCTATCACGAAGCAACATGATACCGCTTTGATCTTCGACGAAGTGATAACCGGTTTCCGAATGCACCCGAATGGTGCGCAAGCGTTATTCGGTATCAAAGCGGATATCGGGACCTACGGTAAAGTGATCGGTGGCGGTCTTCCTATTGGAGCAATGATCGGGTCCAGTAAATGGATGGATGCTCTGGATGGTGGCTATTGGCAGTTCGGCGATGACAGCGTGCCACCTTCCGGTGTCACCTACTTCGCTGGAACATTCGTACGACACCCATTGACCATGGCCGCTGCAAAGGCCGCGCTGGTACACATGAAGGATGAGGGTCCCGCATTGCAGGAACGACTGAACACCATGACCGAAAATATGGTGGAGCGCGTCAATGCCCTATTCGATCAGTATCAACTCCCCTACCGTTGGGTAAATTTCGGAAGTGCGTTCAAAACGAAGTACGATGAAAGTGTGAATTACACGGAACTCTTCTTCCTACTGATGCGCTACCATGGGGTACATGTCCTTGACTTCCCGCATTTCCTTACTACTGCGCATACCGAAGCAGATGTCGAATTTATAATCTCAACGGTTGAAAAAGTATGTATTGAACTGCGCGCATCGGGCTTCATGCCGGAACAGACCTATCCGATCCAAGTGATCAACAACTCCTTGAACGGTCATGCTCGGAAAATGAGTGAACGCGTTCTTGAAGCTTCCGACGCACCGATCGCAGGTGCACGATTAGGGCGAACACCCAAAGGTGATGCTGCATGGTTCCTACCGGATCCAGAACGTGATGGAAAGTATATCATGGTTGAATTGGCTGACAATTGAAAGTGAGGCAACATGGAGAAATTCGTAGCAGATACCAAGCTGGTAAAAGTGGATTTCGACCCGTTCAATGGACCGGTGATCGAACGCATCTTACCAACCACGGAGGCGCAACGGGAAGTGTATGTCGCTTCCATTATGGGAGTGGATGCCAATTGCGCATACAATGAAAGTGTATCGTTGATCCTTACTGGCAACCTCGACCGTTCCTCGCTGGAAAGTGCACTGACCGATCTCGTTCAACGCCATGAAGCATTGCGGGCCGTTCTGAACACCAGCGGAACACGTACGATCGTGTTTGATAAAATTCCCTTGGCGATCGACTATTCTGAATTACACACGTTGAATTCAGAAGATCGTGGTAAAGCACTACAGGGCATCGCCGTTAAGGATATGACCACTCCGTTCGATCTGGTGAATGGTCCCTTGTTCCGTGTTTCGATCACCCGCACACGCACTGATGAACACGTGCTTCGACTGAGTGGACATCATATACTCATTGATGGTTGGAGCTTAGGTATAATGATGGCTGAGATCAGCGCATTATACAATGCACATAAGAACGGAGGAGTGCTTCAACTTCCGCCAGCCGTGCCTTTGAGCGAGTACGTATTGGCCACCATCGATTTTGCGAAGAGCACTGAACATGCTACGGTAGAGAAGTATTGGATGGATCTCTATAAAGGTCCCGTACCTCAAATGGATCTGCCCGTTGATCGCTTGAGACCCAAACAAAAAACGTACAAAGGCAATCGCATCGATCTGGAAATGGCTCCGGAACTGGTGCGTGGATTGAAAGAGGTTGCCACACGGAATGGCGCAAGTTTCGTTACCACATTGCTCACTTCATTCGAGATCCTGCTATACAAACTAACAGGTGATAGCGACATCGTTGTGGGATTACCTGCAGCTGGCCAAAGCGACCTGGACATGAAGCACTTGGTCGGTCATTGCGTGAACTTGCTTGCCCTGCATAGCACGATCGAAGAGGCACGACCATTCGCCGAACATCTGAAAGCCCGTCGAACCGGAGTTCTGGATGCCTTCGATAATCAGAAATATACATTCGGAACCCTGTTGAACAAACTACGTGTACCGCGCGAACCGGGGCGAATTCCACTGGCACCTGTGGTATTCAACATTGACATGAACATGGATGATGGCGTGGCGTTCGATGGCCTGGTCCATCGTTTTGAAAGTAACCCGCGCGCATTCGAGAATTTCGAATTGTTCCTGAACGCCACAGGCAAGGATGATCATCTGGTCCTTGAATGGAGTTACAATACCGACCTGTTCGACGCCGCGACTATCCGGAGTTGGATGGACCAGTTCAGTGATCTCGTTGGTCAGATCAATCGTAGCTCCGGCTCACCAATTGCTGAATTGATCAACTATGTGGCAAACGAGCATAGAGGTGAGGCACCAAAGGCAGAGTGGATCGGGATCAAAACAGAGATCCCTCGTAATAAGAACATTGGACAATTATTCGATGAAGTGGTTGCAAAATATGGTGATCGCATCGCGGTGGTCCTTGATCAGGAAACTACGACCTATACCTCACTTCAAACACGGGTAAACACACTTGCAGGTGCACTTCTCGCAGCTGGAGTTAAAGCCGGTGATCCCGTTGGACTTTGCACGGAGCGTTGCACCGATATGGTGGCCTCCATGATCGCGATCATGCGTTGCGGTGCGTCCTTCGTTCCCTTCGACCCCAGCTACCCTGCCGAACGTTTGGCGTTCATGTTCAAAGACACTTCCGTTAATGTCCTATTGACGCAACGTCAATTGAGAGATGCATTGCCGGCGCATACCGCACTGACCATATTCCTGGAGGATATTCGAGATACGGACCCAATTGCAACGACACCGATCGGCGAAGATGGATCCGCTGCTTACATCATGTATACAAGTGGTTCAACAGGTCAGCCCAAGGGGGTCATCGTACCTCAGCGTGCGATCATCCGTTTGGTGCGTAACCAGAACTATTTGGATTTCGGTCCGGACATTTCATTTCTGCAACTCTCCAATGTATCATTCGATGCTTCAACATTGGAGCTTTGGGGTGCATTGCTGAATGGAGGAAAATTGGTCCTTCAACCGCAACAAAAGCCGACATTGCTGGAGATCGTTGAAACTATAAAGCAACACAATGTCACTTCCGTGTGGTTCACTGCTGGGCTATTCAACCTGATGGTGGATGAACATGTCGAAAAGCTGAAGGGACTGAAACACATCCTTACAGGTGGTGATGTTCTTAGCGTTCCGCATGTTACGCGCGCACTACGTGTTGTTGGCCCCGGTGTATTGATCAATGGCTACGGACCAACCGAGAATACGACATTCACCTGTTGCTATGTGATCAACGATGAAACTTCCATACGAGGTGGAGTTCCGATCGGCAAAGCATTGAACAACACCACGGTCCATATCCTGAATGGTGATATGAAACCAGTTGGCATTGGCGATAAAGGCGAATTGTATGCTGGAGGTGATGGTGTGGCACTTGGCTATTGGAAAAGACCGGATCTTACGGAAGAACGTTTCGTTAATGATCCTTTCAGCAAAGAACCCGGCGCTAAGTTGTACAGGACCGGTGATCTTGTCCGATGGTTGGCTGATGGCAACGTAGAATTCATAGGCCGCACCGATGACCAAGTGAAAGTGCGTGGTTTCCGCGTGGAATTAGGAGAGATCGAAAATGCGATCGGCACACATGCAGACGTGAAGGATAATGTGGTCATGGTGCGAAGCGATATGCCCGGCGCGAAGCAATTGGTCGCCTACCTCGTGCCAAAGGCCATTGAGGGTATTGAACAGGCCGTCGATGCCCAAGAGGAATTGATCGCTAATGTTCGCGAACACTTACGTGACAGCTTGCCCGGGCACATGATACCTACCGCATTCATGGTCTTACCTGGTTTTGCGCTCAACGCTAACGGCAAGGTTGATAAACGCGCATTACCGGTTCCGGAACTGCGTTCACAAACAATGCACGCACAATATGTTGCGCCCCGTGATCCACAAGAAACTGCGTTGGCCACGATCTGGGGTAGATTGCTTGGTGTTAAGCGTATCGGCGTTCACGATAATTTCTTTGATGTTGGTGGACACTCATTGATCGGGATCCAATTGTTAGCTCAGGTGGAGGAACGGTTCGGTATTTCGCTGGCTTTGAATTCACTGTTCCAGGCTCCTACCATCGCGACGTTCTCTAAACTATTGGGTACTTCTGGAGCCAATATGAAATGGACCAGTTTATCTGCCATTCAGCCGGAAGGTGATCGTATTCCTTTCTTCTGTGTGAATGGCGATGAGGCGAACCACTTCATTCCTAGATACCTCGGAAACGACCAACCATTCTATGGTTTCGCGCACCAAGGCGAGGACGGATCGCCAATGGAATATACAACGGTGGAGGACATCGCGAAGCATTTCATTGACGAGATGAGGTCCGTACACCCGATCGGCCCCTACTTGCTGAGTGGTTATTCATTTGGGGGAATAGTTGCCTACGAAATGGCTTGCCAACTTGCCGCCGAAGGACATGAAGTTCCATTGCTGGCCATGTTCGACACGTATGCTCCGGAGGATTATATCGCAGTTATGCGACAAGAGGAAAAGGTATACGAACCAATGAAGCGAGTGGTCATGCGCCAACTCGTGAAACGTGAACAGACCAAGGGACGCATCGTGACTCCGAAATTGCGCCACTTCCATATCATTGATACGTACGATAAAGCCTTGCAGATCTACACCCCAAAATTGTATAATGGCCCTGTAACCGTATTCAAAGCTCAAAAGAGTCCAGGATCATTGGATATGGGATGGGCTAAATTGGTCAAGGGGCCTTTGCATCTGCACGAACTACCGGGCGACCACTATAGCTTGATCAAAGACCCTGAGGTGAAACAACTCGTAAAGGAACTCTCCATCAGCATTGACCTTGCGGTAAGTAAGCATGCGGTAGAAGCGGTATAGTGCTCGATCGCTCGTCGATAATGATCACTTTGTTGATCCGGCGGTCATAATTCACGTACTCATTTTTTGTTCTTGCTTTGTATCCATGTCCAGTGTTGGTCGATCGTTGGTGGTGCGTTGTGAGCCTGTAGAAGTGCATGCTTTAGACGAGACAGAACCAGCCACTTTGGATCCAGGTGTAGTACATGCTTGGTTCGCTACCATGGACCAGTTAAGCAACAAGGCCGAACATTATTGGGAGTTACTCGATCCGGCCGAACGAGCGCGAGCTGAACGGTTCCGCTTCGAGAAGGATAAGGAGCGGTTCGTGTTAGGACATGGCTGGCTCCGTGAACTTCTTGGAGTTTATCTGGAACTCGACCCTGCCTTGGTTGTAATGGAACGCGGTGACTTCGGTAAACCGTTCCTTGCAAAAAGCCGATTGCAATTCAATCTGAGCGACACAAAGGACGCCGTGTTCATCGCCTTTACATTGGGTAATGAGATCGGAGCGGACGTTGAGACGATGACCCGCAAAGTGGATCATGCGTCCGTCAGTGAATATTACTTCACCCCGGAAGAGATCGTGGATATGTCGAAAGCACCCGATGCGAAACGTCGATTTCTTGAACTTTGGACACGCAAAGAAGCAGTCTTAAAGGCGAGTGGCGTGGGTATCATGGATGACCTTGGTGTTCTGCGAGTGGACGCATCAGTGAATAACAACACCATCACACACGAAGTATTCGTTGAAATGGCTTCTTTGGAATATCATGTGCGTACTTGGCATATCGGAAAGGAGCATTTGATCAGCTTGGCTTCACCGGTCAAACTGAAAGTTGTCAAACTGTTTTCCGTTCAGTCCCCTTCATCCTCACCCCAGAATCGCGGGTGAAAATTTAGTAAGTACAGTTTCTGGGTAGCACGTGTTATTGCGGTATATAGCCACCGTACATATTCGGTATCGATCATTTCTTCGGTCACATACCCTTGGTCAACGAATACCGTATTCCATTGGCCACCTTGTGCTTTGTGGGCGGTAACGGCATATGCGTACTTCACTTGCAAGGCGTTGGCATAAGGGTCCTGTTTCAGGAATTTGAAGCGACCACTTTTAGTCGTCTCGCTACACTCGGCCATTACTGCATTGCTGAGTTCGCGCATGCGAATGCCTGGTAATGCGGGACCTTCGGTTGAAAGTGTATCCACGATCACCTTTACGTCCAGCTCCCGTTCTTCCGTGCTGTTCCACCAACCGACCGTAATGTCCATGAAACGCAATCCGTAACGTTCCTCGGTCCCATGGATCTGTTTTACCAAGATGGGTTCACCGTTTGCAATCAGCTCGTTCTTTCCGTTCTTACCCGCCCAGAAATAGTTGTTCTTCACCACCATTAAACGATCGGCCGGACACAACTCCTCTTCATACCCGTAAATGCGGGCGCGCACCTGTTGTCCGTATTGGTAAGCACGCTTATTGGATCTGCAGATCACACATACCTCATCGGCGCCGTCACGATCATAAGCCGTTTCCAAAGCATCCTCCAGATCAAACCCATCGATCCTCGTTACGTCTTCTGTTCCGGTGATGAACTGCGGCATAGGGCTTTCATCCGTAAGAATTCCACGCAATGCTGTGGCATTCACCAGTATGCCACTATCCTCAGATTGACGAACTACATCGGTGAGTTCAACGGATCCGGCCAAAAGGCCCATTCCCCGAAGATGTTTGATGTCAAGCGCAGGGCTATGATCACTTCCGACCGGAGGCAATTGAGCTGGATCACCGATCAACAACAGCTTGCAATTATGACCACTGAAAACATGCTCGAACAAATCGCTCAAGAGGTCCCTGTCACCAAAAAGTCCTTCCCCCCCACCCTGGCCGATCATGGATGCTTCATCAACTACGAACAATGCCGCACTGTCCTTGTTGGCTGCTACCGTCATTCCCCCGTTGCCGCCGTCATCATCGCCTGCCACACGGTAGATCCGCCGATGGATAGTGCTTGCTGATGCATGCGCATAGCCACTCAACACTTTCGCTGCTCTACCCGTCGGAGCCAACAGAACGACCGGTCGTTTCTCTCTGGCCAGAACTTTCACCAACGCACCGACCAACGTGGTTTTTCCCGTACCTGCGTAACCTTTCAGCACCAATGTGGCTTGATCACGATCACTCAGGATCAAGCGTTCCAACGCATCAATGGCGCGTTCCTGCCCATCCGTTGGCGTATGGCCCAGCATATCTCGGAGACTTGTGGCTAGTGTGGACAGTTTTGATGTATTGGGGGATGGAGAATGATGAACTGGGGAGATCGATACTTTCGAGATCCGGTGTAGTTCTTGGCAAATGTAGGTTTGAGAAACAAGGAATATAACCATCATCCCTCGTTCTCAACAGTAGCTATGTATCGGGATCCTCTAATGCTGGGTTGCTGCCGTGGTCGCGGGGCCACTGTTCCTTAGCGCCTTTTACCTTTACTTTGACGACTGAAAAATGAAACGCTACGCACGATATGGATTACCCGTACTACTGACCATGGTAGGCGGTGCGCTGCTTATCGTGGGGTTGATGCAAGGTCGTTCGGCGTCGATGCTCGTTGGAGCTTCGCTGGCCTTAGCGGCTGGTCTCACAGCATTCGCTCTTCAGGCGGAGATCATTACTAAACGAACAGGAGCCATCCTTGGGTTTCTGTTCCTATTCGCGGCCGGAGTCCTCGCCTTACGGAATTATCTATCCGAAAAACGGACGGCGATCCTGGAACGTGATCCAATTGGTTCTTATACCGAGATGCCTTTGCGATCATGACCGCTATCATTGCGCCTTTACTAACGCACTTTCGAAGTGGTACGTATGATCGATCGCGGGAACGCGCATACCATTTGAGCGTGGTGCTTGGTGAAGGCGTTTGTGCATGGGCGGTGCATGCTATTTCAAATGGTGATCCTGTAGCACTAGCTTGGGGCGCTGGTGACCTGGCGCTGAAAGATCATCGCCTACCCGAGCACCCGGTTACAGTGAGCTATGTGGCATTGCCTGAATGGAGCACATTGATTCCGGATGCGGCTCTGGTGGCGGATACCGAAGCACAGCACCTTTCTCTTGTACATGGCAATGCTCAGAAAGGGAAGATCCGAACGGAGCCTGTTCGCTTGCTCGGCGCAACATGTATTTATTCGTGCTACGCTCAGACCGAAAAGACTTTGTTGGAACTCTACGCAAATGCACGCCCGTTGCCGTTGCGTTCGATCCTGGTACGCGGAGTGCTTTCGCGCTCTTCATCCAAGCCGTCGGTCCTACTGCACAAAGGTGCCGATCGAACAGAGATCGCCATTGCCTATGGCAACCATCTGTTGCTCTGCAATTCGTTTCCCGTGCACACTTCAGAGGATCTATTGTATTTCACACTGCTTGCGGTCGAGCGAACGGGTCACTCACCAGCAGATATTGACCTGTTCCATGGGGGTACGCACTTGAGTACGAACGACCGGGAACTCCTCGCCAAGTATTTCAAACACCTGAAAAGCGCTGTGTTGGAACCATTCCCTGACCCAGTTTCCAAAGAGGATCCTGCTGATCGATTGCTGGCCGCATTCGAGCAATTCGCATGCGTGTCGTAGGAGGTAAATACCGCAACAGACGCATTGTTCCGCCTCAAGGGATAGATGCGCGCCCGACTACTGATTTTGCAAAAGAGGGCTTGTTCAATGTGCTGCAACACAGTACGGCATTGGAAGAGATCCGCGTTCTCGACCTCTTTGCCGGCACCGGAAGTATATCGCTCGAATTTCTTTCACGTGGCGCGGCCGAAGTGATCTCAGTAGAGCAGGAAAACAAGCTATACGGTTTTATGCAACGCACCGCGAAAGAACTGAATGAATCGCATTGGCGCGCTGTGCGTAGCGACGTTTTTACGTTCCTCAATTCACATCGGGGACTTTACGATATCGTTTTCGCTGATCCTCCATTCTATATGGAAAGGATCGAACGCATTCCGCAATTGGTCCTGGAGAATGGACTTCTAGGAACCGAAGGCCTTTTAATACTTGAGCACCACGACAAGATCAGTTTCAAAACATTGCAGGGCTACCAGAAAACCCGATCATACGGGATGATCGAGTTCAGTTTCTTTACACCTTCGGAGATCCAGAATGGATCTATTCCGAAGTAACATGGTCGCTACGTCGACACGCGGTGCAGCTAAACCGTATTATTGCATATCTGATCGTCAATCAACATGAAAAGTCCGATCGCTGTTTTTCCAGGTACGTTCGATCCAATTACGGTCGGGCATGTGTCCATTGTATTGCGCGCTCTGCCGCTATTTGAGAAGATCGTTATTGGAATGGGCGTTAACAATACGAAGAAGACCATGTTCGAAGCCGAACAACGGATCAAGTGGATACAGGAAGTTTTTGCCGAATACCCTCAAGTGGAGATCATCTCCTTTGAAGGACTGACCGTGGAACTCTGTAAAAAGGTTGGGGCTTCGTTCATTCTGCGCGGCATCCGGAATAGTACGGATCATGGCTACGAGCGTAGTATCGCCTTAATGAACCGTTCCATTGCTAATGTGGAGACGATCTTCATGCCCTCAGCACCGGAACACGCACACATCAGCAGTACGATCGTACGGGAGCTATACGCCAATAAGGCGGATATTTCAGCGTTGGTGCCTATGAAGGTTGAGTAATCGGTGTTCGCTGTTAGTAGTGTGGTCAAGATCATTCCGGTTCGATCTTTGCTTTCCCTATTCCACTTAAAACCCAATGAAGAAACTGTTCCTATTCTTTGCCCTGTTCTCGCACTTGGTCAGTACGGCCGGGTCATTCACAATTCGGGCTTCGGCGAAGGATATGAAGGAGGACGTGATCTCTGTCTACCGCTATGATGATCTCTTCACCATGCGGACCATTTTCATTACGCGCGATCTATTCGGATCCGGTGGTATCGCGACCTTGAAAGGTGAGGTGAACGGTACTGCGAAAATTCAATTGAGGGTCGGCGATCGATTCGCGGATCTAATGGTTCGTGATGGTTCTGACCTCCGCGTGGTGCTTTCCCCACTTCCGGGTATACCAAGCATGAACGGTACAACGCAGATGGGAATTACGTTCCCGGAAATTAGTTCTTTGGACATCAATGCCTTGATCAGCGACGTGAATGAACGGATCGATGCATTCATCGCTGAGGATCTTGCAACTGACGAGATCGGCGGCATGCAAGCAGTTGAGTTACAACGAAAGGTCGACGCTCCGGACTTGGACACCACTGCACGCCCTCCTACCCTATTTGTAACTCCGGTGCTCTCAGAGAATAAGGTCGATTCATTCAGTACGAAACTTCGTCGATTCTACAAAGACGTGAACGACCCTTGGTTCAAGCGATACGTGGACTATGGTTTGGCAGGATTACAGTTCGGCCCAAGAGTGAATGAACGATCCATGTATGATCGGTTCGTAAAAGGCAACGATGTTCTTTACGATGATCCCGAGTACGTGCGCTTCATCCGAAATCTGTATGGCGAAACACTTGCACAGGTATACCGCTATCAAAGGATGGATCTTGATCAATACCTCACCGCCTTGGTTGCTGACCCTAATTCCTCATCATCCATGGATAGCGTAGTGGCGCTCTTCCGCAGAAATGACCTCTTGAAGAACGAAGAACGCCTTGCACAGTTGGTAGCTATGGATCAATTCTATTTGAACCGGCATACCAAAATGGTCGATCATGCCGAAGCGGAAGCTTTTCTTAAAGCGATCGAACAGCATTCCAAATTCGCGGAACACAAGGTAATTGCTGGAAATATGCTCTGGGATATGCTCACCATGCGCAACGGAACGCAACTGCCTTCAATGCGACTGGAGAATATTGCCGGCAAACCTGTTGAACTCGATCCACTTTTGAGTGGACCGGTATGCATCGCGTTTACTGCAAGTTGGTGTACTGCATGTGCTACTGAGATGGCGGGTCTGGAACAATTGAAGAGTGAATATCCAGGCGCAATGCAGATCATCGCCATTTCGCTTGACGATGACATTAAGGACATGAACACCTATCGCAGAGCCCACCCTGGACAGAATTTCGAATGGCTCCATGCTGAGGCCGAGCAACAGCTTCGCGAGGACTTGCGGATACGCTCGTTGCCTTTGTTCCTTTTGCTCAATGATTCAACATTGGCACGTTCACCAGCACCTCTACCGAGTGAAGGTCTGGGTGCGATCTTTCACCAAGTGCAAGTGGATGCGGACAAAAAGAACCGGGTAAAAGTGTGGGACGACTGAGGTGGCAGGATAGGGGATCAGCTGATGTGTTGATCAGCTGATGCCATAAAACGGAACACATTTCTGAATTCGCTCAAACCGTCCGTTTCTTTTACACCGGCTCAGTAAGATCACAGAGCCTTTTCCCATTCCTCTACTACAGCACGCAAACTGGGATAGGTTACTTCTTTCATTTTCGCTACTTCCTCAGAATCCATCCAACGCACTTCTTCAATATCCTCGTCCATTTGTGGCGTAAGAACTTCTTTGGAACTACCACGCATTAAGTACCAGTCCGTGCGCTTCAAAAACATTTTACCCTTGCGCTCGTAGGTATGCCAAGTTGACGGCATTGGAGCTATGATCTTCAGTTCCTTGAGCCCACATTCTTCTTGCACTTCACGGATCGCGGCAGCCTCAATTGCTTCATCCGGTTCCACCTTCCCTTTCGGCAGATCCCATTTACCGAGTCTTTTGATCACCAGCAGCCTTCCGTCTTCATCAGTAACAGCACCGCCTGCTGCCACAATGAATTTGTACATCGACCTGAACTCTTCCCAAACTCCTTCAATATCGGGTGACCAAAGGTGGGCGGATAACACATCGCTGTGATCCACAAGGGTTTTGACCGCTGTTGTTAATTCCTCTGCTGCATATATGCGCTCATGCAAAACCCCTGTAATGGGGGTCTCCATCGGACTTTCCGAGATGATCAACGGTTTGTTCTCTATGTAAACAGTATACCTTCGTACCATGCCTTCGCAGCTCGATCCAGCGCTCAAAGTAGCGGAATTCCTTTTACAGATCAAAGCGGTCAAACTTAGCCTTAAAGAACCGTACACCTGGGCTTCTGGCTGGAGATCACCGATCTATTGTGATAATCGAAAGACGCTTTCGTACCCCGCGGTGCGCACATTCATCCGCCAACAATTCGTGCATGTGATCAACAGCGAATTCGGTAGACCGGATATGATCGCTGGTGTTGCAACAGGAGGTATCGCTCACGGTGCATTGGTCGCTCACGACATGGGGCTTCCTTTCCTCTATGTGCGTAGCGATGCGAAAGGGCATGGTATGCAGAATCAAGTAGAAGGCGATCTTACCGTAGGAAGAAGTGTCGTACTTGTTGAAGACCTTGTGAGCACTGGCGGTAGCAGTTTAAAGGCTGTTGAAGCCTTGCGATCGGAAGGATGCGATGTAAAAGGCATGGTCTCGATATTTACCTACGGCTTTGATACCGCCCAAAAAGCCTTCGATGATGCCAAGGTGAAACTTTGTCCACTTACCAACTTAACGGTATTGATGGAACAGGCGTTGAGAAGCGAATACATCACTGAAAAAGACCTTCCTCGCTTGAATGCTTGGATGGCCGACCCTTCGAACTGGGGTAAAACCGTGCAAGCCTGACCCGTGTTCATCATCCACCAAAGAAAACTTGAAGCACAGTTGAGTTTCCGATCGGAATGCGCTGTAGCTGAACCCACTCTATGACCCGAATTGAAAGCAAAGCCGTGGAGATCAAAAAGCCCGCGCAGGACCTGTACACTTTTCTGCAGGACATGAATAATTTTCATCAGCTTCTACCGCAGGACCGTATCAGCGAATGGAAAAGCGATGGCAATTCCTGCTCGTTCAAAGTGCAGGGGGCCGCAACCATAGGCTTGCAACTGGACGGAGGCACTCCACCCGATCATCTGCGCATGAAAGCCACTGAGCGCAGTCCATTCCCGTTCACACTTGATGTTTTCCTGAAAGAGAACAATGGCGTTACTACAGCTCATCAGGAGTTCAACGCGGACCTCAACCCCTTCATTAAAATGATGGTGGAAAAGCCGTTGAAGAACCTGTTCGACCATATCTCGGACAAGATGTTGGCGATACACGGGTGAATCGGATCAGAAAATCAGACGATCAGCCCCGGATGATCGTTTTACGATCTCCGGGGTGACTGATTAGGTATCTAGAAATTGTGTGAAGTATTGTCGGCTATCTTCTCATGCCATTGATTGCAAAGTCCTGTCCTCCGAATTGATTAGTTTTGATTGATCTTGTTGCCATGAAAAAACTGATCCTGATCTGCTGTGTACTTGCCTTGTTCAGCAACTGTAGTAGGGATGTAGCACTTATCGCCAAGACCGATAGACCGCAATTGGAACCCCATCTCTATCTTTTTGCTGATACGTCGTGTATACAAGCTCCAAACGTTTTCTCGCCGAACGGAGATGGGATCAATGAAGAACTTTATGTGGTCATACGAAACCTAACGACCTACGAAATGTTGGTCACCACTCAGGCAGGTGATACGATGTACTATGCTCAAAATGGCTTTACCGTTTGGGATGGAATTGACTCTACTTTGACCGATGTACCGGATTCACCAATTCCTTATAACCTGACGATTAGCGGAACAACTACTTCCGGCGTCGAACTGAACGGTACCGCGACAGTTTACAAGGTCGTGGATATTTTCAACCACTGCATTAGCCCACTGGAGGCTCCAATTTGTGGCGATCAATTCGATCCACGCATCTGCGGTATACCTTACGCCACGAATGACTTTTACTGCACGCAGTGAATATCGAATTATTCCAGTTCCGTGAAATTTCCGTTCCTAAGCTAGACCTGCAACAATGGCCGGAAGACGGAAACGCACGAGCGATGACGATGCGCCACCAGCAAAGTTGACCAAAGCTACGCTGCGAAAAACGCTGCGGATCTATCGGTATTTGAAACCTCATTGGAGTGTATTCGCAATAGGCCTGGTGTGTTTGCTGATCACCAGTTTACTGGCTCTCGCATTCCCGCTGTTGCTGGGCAAATTGGTAACTGCAGAGCCGATCACCGGCTTCCTGGAAGCCCCGCTCAATGACCTTCGCAACATTGATTCCATAGCGAAGTTATTGTTGATCGTCTTCGCGTTGCAAGCCTTCTTCGGCTACATTAGGATCTATACGTTCGGGTATGTCTCGGAACATGCCTTGGCCGATATCCGCAAGGACACGTATGCACATTTGGTGCGTATGCCAATGCTCTTCTTCGCACAACGCCGAGTGGGTGAATTGAACAGCCGGTTATCTGCGGATGTTGCGTTGTTGCAAGAAGGAATGACAACCGTTTTCGCGGAGTTCCTCAGGCAGTTCGTTACCATCGGAGTTGGCATAACCTTGTTGACCTTCGTTAGCGTTGAACTCACTTTGACCATGTTAGCGACACTGCCTGTGGTCGCGTTGATCGCAGTGTTCTTCGGACGGTATATCCGCGAGTTGAGCAAGACCGTACAGGACCGTATAGCCGATTCCAGTGTGGTCGTCGAAGAAACTTTGCAAGGGATCCAGAACGTGAAAGCTTTCAGTAATGAAGGGCACGAAGTCGCTCGTTACGGACGTAGTGTTCGTGCTGCTTTGGATGTCGCGTTGAAATCGGTCCGGTGGCGCGGAGCATTCATTTCCTTTATAATCTTCGCCATGTTCGGTGTGGTGGTCTTCATCGTTTGGCGTGCGGTGCATCTGCGTGCTGAAGGCTTATTGGATGTTGGTGACATCGCTGCGTTCATAGGCCTTTCGATCATGATCGGAGCATCGATCGGAACATTCCCGGATCTGATCACCAACCTCTTAAAGGCTGTAGGTGCAACCGAACGTTTAATGGATCTGCAGGACGAAATTCCGGAAGCGATCAACCTCGGCCCACGATCAAAACCGCTGCATTTGGATGGTTCCATCACCTTCGACAAGGTCGCTTTTCACTATGCCACACGCGCGGACGTTCCTGTTTTGAAGAATGTAAGTTTCTCCGCTCGACCGGGAGAACGTGTTGCCCTTGTGGGTCCCAGTGGAGCTGGAAAAAGTACTATAGCATCGCTCATTCTGCGCTTCTACCAACCCGTTTTTGGGTCGATAAGAATTGATGGAAAGGACATAGCGTCTTACGACCTTACGGCTTTTCGTGACCGCTTGAGCATTGTTCCGCAGGAGGTCCTCTTGTTCGGAGGAACGATAAAGGAGAACATCGCATACGGCAAGCCCGGAGCAACTGATGCAGAGATCGAGGCTGCGGCACAACAGGCGAATGCACACGAGTTCATTGAACGCTTTCCGGATGGGTACAACACGATCGTTGGTGAACGCGGAGTGCAGCTAAGCGGCGGTCAACGGCAACGCATTGCCATTGCGCGTGCCGTGCTCAAAGACCCGGTGATCCTGATCCTTGATGAGGCAACCAGTTCACTGGATACTGCAAGTGAAAAGCTTGTACAGGATGCCCTCGACGAACTGATGAAAGGCCGCACGAGCATTGTGATCGCGCATCGCCTAAGTACCGTCCGTAATGCAGATCGCATTCTTGTATTGGACCATGGTTCCGTAGTGGAAAGTGGTACGCACGATGAATTGATCGCTGACGATAAAGGGCTCTATCGCAGTTTGAGCAGGACCCAACTTGGTGGACACGATGTTTGATCGCGGTCCCTCAGAACCGCACCTCCACCACCTTCTTCGTGGCAAAGAACTCTTCTTTGAATACCTTATTCAGTTCATGCACCTTTACCGACTGGCGAACAGGTAAGATCTCGTCGGCAAGTTCACCGCCTTTCAGGTAGTACATGCGCCCTTGACCCTTGGACACGAGATGTTTTGTATCGCGGATGAATTCGGGCAAGGTGGTTACAGCGCGGCTAACGATCACGTCGTAACGCTTGTTATGGTCAGTGCTCCGAACCTGTTCCGCTGTGCAATTGGTTAGACGAAGACCTTCAACAACACCCTTTACTGCGTTGATCTTCTTACCAATACCATCCACGCCATGAAAGGTACATTCCGGAAACATGATCGCCAATGGAACCAATGGAAAGCCGCCACCGGTTCCCACATCTATTATACGTGTTCCTTTCTTGAATTTTACCACATTGGCGATGCCCAACGAATGCAGGATATGACGCTCATACAAATGCTCAAAGTCCTTGCGCGAGATCAGATTCACCCGTTGATTCCAATCCGCATAGAGCTCCCCGAGTTGGGCAAATAGATCGCGCTGCTTTGCATTGATCTCCGGAAAATAGGTGTGTATCAATTCAAGACCGATCATAGGAGAAAAGATAGCGTTCCAAAAGCGAAACCCAATGCAGGTGAGCTGATCTGATCATCTAATTGCCGATCGTTCCATTCGCTGATCAGCTGCTCAACAGATCAGCTGATCATCAGATAGTGTCCTTCTTTGGCTCCATCAAATTCAGCAGGAACTCACGTGCACGGAAGAGTTGTGCTTTTACGGTACCCAATGGCAGATCGAGCTCGTCGGCGATCTCTTCATAGCTGTACTCTTTGTAATACCGTAACTCAACGAGCGTACGGTAACGGGGCTTCAACTTATCCACCACATCACGCATGATCTCACTCTTCTGTTCTCTTATTGCGATCTCGGAAGGATCCAGACCAGTGCCCTTGAGTTCAATGGTCATTTCATCGCCATCCTCGGTCCCGATCGGGTTATCGATGGAGAAGGTCTTCTTCTTTTGTTTGCGGATCCAATCGATACAGTTGTTCGATGCGATCTTGAACAACCATGTGCTGAACGCATAATTCGGCGTGTACTGCTTCAACCGATGGAATGCTTTACCGAATGCCTCGATCGTAAGATCCTCCGCATCGTCCTTGTTGTTGATCATCTTCAACAACATGAAATAGATGGAATCGCGGTAACGGCCCATCAATTCGGCATAAGCCTTCTGGTCGTGCTTATCTACTGCGCGGCGCACAAGAACATAATCGTACTGCGCTTTTTCACTAAGGTTCTCGTTCACTTCCATCGCTTTGGCTTAACCAGTATAGTGCTGGTGTAGAGTAGTGGGTCCAAAAGTAGAAATAACCATTCCAACGGTAGCGCGAACCACGCCAACAGCCCAGCGTGTAAGCGTTTCATTGCTGCAATGGTAATTGGTAGTAATATGAATAGCTCAACACCCAGACCGATGGCAAATCCGATCCAGTTCCCGCGTATGGCCAATACGATCAACGCTGCCCAGAAGGTCACCCGGGCAAAGGGCAATAACGTCAATAAGAATTGATGTACGAACCGATAGTGAGATGCAGTCGTGTAATGCCGGCGCTTCCTGCGGATCCATGTTCCCAGGTCTGCCGTAGGCGATGTGGTCATGAAAGACCGTGGATCCGCAACTACCGAAGTGTTGTTCGCACGAGCTACTTCGTTAATGAAGAGGTCATCATCGCCGCTCATCAACTCTCCATGCCGCCGTTGACCCTTCGCACTGAAGAACAGGTCGCTGGTGTATCCCAAATTCCGGCCAACTCCCATGTAAGGGAATCCGGCCATCGCAAAGCTCATGTACTGCATGGTCTTCACGGTGCTATCGTAGCGTTCGAGCACGTTCGTAATGCCAGGTTGAAAGGCGTATGGGCTATGCCCCACAACGATCTTTCGTCCGTTCGAGAACCCGCTTGCCATGGTGCTGATCCAGTCCTTGCCATGTGGCTCGCAATCGGCGTCCGTGAGCAATACATTCTCGTACTTGGCGGTACGTACTCCTACACCTAACGCGATCTTCTTACCGTAGTTGAATTTCTCATCGGCCTGTATGTTCACTGGTCGTAAACGCGGATGCACTGGTTGTATGTTCTGCAGCATCTCCCAAGTATCATCATCGGAACGGTCGTTCACCACTACCAGTTCGAATTCCTTATGGTCCTGCGCTAAGAGTACCGGGATCAAATAGGCCAATCGTTCACTTTCATTACGGGCACATATCACAACGCTGACTGGAATGTTCACCTCTGGTTCTACAACCACTTGTTTGAACGCCAAACGCGCGAACATTGCCCCATGAAAGAACAAGAGCACGACCAGTGCACTAAGCATTACAATGAAATCCACTGACCACATATACGGCGAAATGCAACGGTACCAATTGGCCCGTGCTGAGGGCGAATCTACCCGGAAGCACCTTCGGAACGGTGTAACTAACCGCTCAGTTATGAACAGAACAGCCGTGGATGGCTTCACTGACACTACCCGCCTACCTTTGCGCGCTTCCTACCGCAGGATGTTCCTGCGACCCAAGTACTTGTTATGGAATTTAAACTTCTGGCAAAAGACCCCGGTTCCAAAGCGCGTTCAGGCGAGTTGCATACCGATCACGGCATTATTCCCACACCGGTCTTCATGCCCGTAGGCACGCTCGGTGCCGTTAAAGCAGTGCATCCACGTGAGTTGGATCAAGACCTGCATGCGTCGATCATGCTCAGTAACACTTACCATTTGTACTTACGACCTGGTGTGGATGTGATCGAGAATGCGGGCGGGTTACACGCGTTCAACGGCTGGAAAGGCCCGATCCTTACGGATAGTGGCGGTTTCCAAGTTCATTCACTGAGCGATATCCGCAAGATCACCGAAGAAGGAGTTCGATTCAGTAGCCACATCGACGGTAGTAAGCACCTCTTTACCCCGGAAAGTGTAATGGATACACAGCGCAGCATAGGTGCGGATATCATGATGGCGTTCGACGAATGTACTCCTTGGCCATGTGAGTTGGCATATGCTGAGAAAAGCATGCACATGACCCATCGGTGGCTGGACCGTTGCATCGCCCGATTCAATGAGACCGGACCGAGATATGGGCATACTCAAGCGCTATTCCCGATCGTGCAAGGCAGTACGTATCCGGAACTACGCAAACGCTCTTCCGAGTATGTGGCAACAAAAGGCATGTTCGGTAATGCTATCGGTGGCCTGAGTGTTGGCGAACCCGAAGAAGAGATGTACGCTATGGCTGAGCTTTGTTGTGACATACTGCCTAAAGACAGGCCACGTTATTTGATGGGCGTCGGAACGCCATGGAATCTGGTTGAGAATATGGCCGTGGGTGTGGATATGTTCGATTGTGTAATGCCAACACGGAACGGCAGGAACGGTATGCTGTTCACCATGGATGGCGTGGTGAACATCAAGAACAAACAATGGGCTGACGATCACTCCAAACTGGATCCCAACGGCCAAAGTTGGGTGGATACGTTCTACACTAGAGCATTCGTGCGCCATCTATTCCAAAGTGGGGAAATGCTTGGTCAACAGATCGCTAGCTTGCACAACATCGGTTTCTATTTGGGACTTATGGCCGAGGCTCGCGAACAGATCAAAGCAGGAACGTTCAGTAATTGGAAAAACGTTTTGTTGCCCAAGTTGAAAACACGATTGTAGTATGAAGCCAACTGTCCAATGCCTTGAATGCTAAAGACCCTGGACCGATATATAATCCGTCAATTCCTCGGGACGTTCTTTTTTATCCTGATGGTGATCATGGCCATTGCCGTGGTCTTCGACATCAGTGAGAAAACAGAGGATTTCGCGGGAATGACCGCATCCTCGCGTGAGATAATCGTTGACTATTATTTCAATTTCATCATCTACTATAGCAACCTGTTCAGCGGGCTGTTCATTTTCATTAGCGTACTCCTGTTTACGAGCCGTCTTGCCCATCGTACCGAAGTGATCGCAATGTTGAGCAGTGGAGTGAGTTTTCCACGGATGATGAAACCGTATTTCATTGCGGCAACATTCCTTACAGCGCTATCACTCATTGTTAACCACATGGTCCTTCCTGCGGCCAACAAGGTTCGTTTGGCCTTCGAAGAAGAACATATCCGAGCAACTTTCTTCGTTGATGCCAAGAATATTCATCGTGAGATCACACCGGGTACCATTGCCTACATGGAGTCGTTCAATGTCGGTCAGAAAACAGGGTATCGATTCAGTCTCTCCAATTGGGAGAACGCTGAGCTTACGCGCAAACTCACAGCGGATCGAGCCACTTACGACAGCGTGCAGGGCGTGTGGCACGTGTACGACTATGTGCTTCGTGATATGACCACCAACCCGGAAGTGCTGATCCGGGGAACTGAATTGGATACCATGATCAACCTGAGACCATCTGATCTCGGACAACGCTGGGAAACGGCAATGGCAATGGGTTGGAGTGAATTGAATGAATATATCAACGCGAAAAAAGCGCAAGGAGATGGTTCAACGGTGAGCTATCAGATCGAAAAGCATCAGCGTACGGCCTACCCTTTCGCTACCTACGTCTTCACCTTGATCGGCGTAAGCATTGCCAGTCGCAAAGTACGCGGCGGTACGGGCTTGCACTTGGCCTTAGGGGTTGGTCTGATCCTTGTATACGTATTCTCCATGCGCCTAATGGCCGTAGCGGCTACAAATGCCGGCATGGACCCTTTGATCGCTGTTTGGACACCGAATATCCTCTTCGCAATTATCGGCATTTGGATCTATCGGGGAGCACCGAAATGAACTGAGCATGTCCACCATCGCGGATCGTCTTTTGGAACACGTTCTTTCATTCACGTTGGATGAAAGAAAATTACCGGAAACCGTTGGAGTTCTGGACCCGTTCAATGGACCTCAACGCGATGAGGTCAGAAGGATCGTAACGCTATTCCACAGAAAATTCTACAGTGATAATAGCAAACGCGTATTGATGCTCGGAATAAACCCCGGCAGATTGGGCGCAGGTAGCACAGGCCTCTCTTTCACCGATACGAAACGATGCGAAACCGATCTGGAAATTCCAGTGAATGGTATGCGCACACACGAACCAAGCAGCGATTTCTTCTACAGAATGATACGCGCCTATGGCGGACCTGGATCTTTCTACGACAAGGCCTATGTTCATGCCATCTGCCCGCTCGGATTCGTAAAGGATGGCCCCTTGGGCAGTCCGATCAACTTGAATTACTATGATGACAAGGGTCTGGAAAAGGCAATGACCCCGTTCATCACCAACTGGTTAAGGACCCTTGTTGCCTGCGGTATGCGCACCGATGTTGTTTTCTGCATCGGCACCGGAAAGAACGCATCGTATTTTAAGCAACTGAACGATGAACTCGATCTGTTCGATCGGATCATCGCCCTGGAACATCCACGGTATGTGATGCAGTACAAGGCAAAACAGTTGGACCGATACATCGCCAAATATGTGGACGCGTTGCACGATGTTGGTTAGGCTGTAAACGTTCGAGAACCAAAGAGCGTGGCGGTCATCCATTCCTTGTTTATCTTGGCCCTATGCAAGTACAGCGCCTTTTCGAGATCGTGGAATATCAGCTCGCGAACTTTCCCCAGAACGTATGTGTTGAGAGTTATGAAGATGGAAAGCTTCGATCCTACAGCACTAAAGAATTCATTGAAACGGCAGAGTCATTGGCGTTGGGCCTGATGGCCATCGGGATAGGTCCTGGAGATAAGGTTGCCTTGGTCAGTGGCAATCGCGCTGAGTGGGCGATCGTGGATCAAGCATTATTAAGGATCGGAGCTATAAACATTCCGATATACCCTACCAGTAGCGCTGATGATTACGCGTACGTGCTCAACCATTCCGAGTCGAAAGTGTTCTTCGTTAGCAACCCTGAGCTTTTGGCCAAAGCGACCGAAGCCAAAAAGAGTTGCCCCGGACTTGAACACATTTTCAGTTTCGAAAAGATCCAAGGCACTCCCAATTGGAAAGAGTTACTTGGGAAAGGAAAGGACGGCCGGGATACCCTTGAGAAATATAAGGCACAAGTAAAACGAGAAGACCTGGCAACCATCATTTATACGAGCGGAACTACGGGTAGACCAAAGGGTGTCATGTTGAGCCACGACAATATCCTGAGCAACGTGGAAGCAAGTACGCCACGCTTACCAATATCGGCCGGTTCACGTGCGATCAGTTTCCTGCCTTTGTGCCACATCTACGAACGCATGTTGATGTATCTCTACCAGCGCGCAGGTACACAGGTCCGTTTTCAAGAAACGCTTGAAGAGCTTGGTGCACGCATCCGCGAAGCAGAGCCTGACGTGTTCACTGCTGTGCCACGGCTTCTGGAAAAGATATACGATTCGATCCTGGCTAAAGGAGAAGCCCTCAGTGGCATTAAACGAAAACTGTTCTTCTGGAGCTTGGAATTGGGTGAAGCTTATGATGTTCATGGCAGAAGTGCGTGGTACGACTTCCAGCTTTCGATCGCGCGTAAGCTGGTATTCAGCAAATGGAAAGCGGGCCTCGGTGGGAAGGTCAAGGTCGTTGCCAGTGGCAGTGCTGCATTGCAACCTCGGCTGGCACGCATATTCAATGCTGCCGGCATTCCACTCATGGAAGGGTATGGACTTACGGAAACATCACCGGTGGTAAGCGTGAACGATGCGCGTAATGATGGACTACGATTCGGAAGTGTTGGAAAACCGTTGGATAAGGTCCAAGTGAGAATTGCGAGCGATGGAGAGATCCTGATCAAAGGACCCAATGTTATGATGGGTTATTACAAAGAACCGGAAATGACCGCCGAAGTGCTTTCCCCGGACGGTTGGTTCAGTACCGGAGATATTGGTGAGTTGAGCGAAGACGGTTTTCTTCGGATCACCGACAGGAAAAAGGAAATGTTCAAGACCAGCGGTGGTAAATATGTTGCCCCGCAGTTGATCGAGAACAAATTGAAGGAATCACGCTTCATTGAACAAGTGATGGTGATCGGGGAGAACCGCAAGTTCCCTTCAGCCCTTATCGTGCCGAGTTTTGCGTTCCTGAAGGACTATTGCAAATTGAAAGACATACCATTCACTGGCAATGAGCAAGTAGTGAACGAAAAGCGCATCATTGACCGTATCGATCAAGAGGTGAACAAGGTCAATGCCTCTCTCGGTCATTGGGAACAAGTGAAACGCGTTGCACTTCTCACTACCGAATGGGGGATCGATACCGGTGAAATGACGCCAAAACTTAGCCTACGCAGGAAACCGATCCTGGCTAAATACGCCAAACAGGTAGAGACCATCTATGCCGAGTGATAAGTCCCCTTCGGTTACATTTGCCCCTCGTTAAATTTACGTTAGCATGAAGTTATTCCCAGCAATGGCGCTTGCAAGCGCACTACTCTTGAGTGCTTGCTCAAAAGACCCGGGTGAAGGCGGCAAGGCCGAGATCCAAGGCGTTATCTACCAACAGGACTACAACAAGAACTCCTGTCTGGTCGTTGGCGTTCCCGCTCCGATAGGTGATCATAAGGTGTTCATTTCCTACGGCGATAACGAATATCCCGATGATGACGTGGATACTTCTCCTGATGGAAAATTCCGCTTCCCTTGGCTCCGAAAGGGGTCATATAAGATCTACACTTTTACTGAATGCTGCTCCGGAACTTGCCCCGGAAACCAAGAAGCCATCATCGTTTCTACGTCAATAGATGGCAGAAAGGACGTAGTTGAGATCCCGCTGATCACTGTGAAGTGGTACGACTAATGAACGTAGTTGGTCCGATTTCGAGGTCCTGTTCTCGTTGCGTGATCGTGATCGCCTTGGTGTGCGCTGCACTGAGCTCCGTTGCACAGGAACGAGCGAAGCCTATACAGCAACAAGAACTCTGGGCAAGCATTGGTTTTAAAGGGCGATTGCCCGGTTTCACGAAAGGGCTATTTGGTAAGGAAACGTACAAAAAAATCCGTTTTGCCGGTGAAGTAGGTTATCGCTCAGCAGATACTTTTTTTTCCGGCAGACAGGTCTATACGGATATCGGCCTTCGATACAAGATCAGTAAGATTTTCAGCGTTACAGGGGAGTACCGAACGGGATTCCGGGCAAATGATGTCAATAGACATAGATTAGGTCTGTCACTGAGCGCTGGAACCTCTTGGAAACGGTTCGAATTAGGATACGGAGCCAACTATCAACACAACTTCCTGCCTATCGGTGAACAACGTGAGATCATCCGGAACAAATTCTCAGTTGAGTACAACATCAGAAAATTCAAATTGGACCCTGAGGTAAGCGCTGAGTTCTTTACATGGATCGGATACCAAGGTGCCAAGTACATCGGCACGCGTTACTCCATCGGCACATCCTATTCCCCTTCCAAGACGCATAAGATCGGCTTTAAAATGGTGCATGATCGCGAGTATGGTGTTGCATGGCCTACGTATCGTTGGATCTACTCCCTAAGCTACACGCTAAATTTGCGGGATCTTTGAACATCCGCGCGTGAGCACCTCAAGCAACTCTTCCCTACTCCTTCGAACGATCGTTTTCTTGGTTGTCGCCGCCATCGCTATCACCATAGGATGGCAGATCCTGAAGCCCAGCGACGTTCTTCCGATCTATCATCCTTCGCAATTGGACCCACGACTTGTTGCCGATGATGTCAAAGGCCGGACCGGAGAACATCGCATTTCCGATTTCAAGTTGATCGATCAGCACGGGGCGCTTGTGGATTATAGCGATGTAAAGGACAACATCATCGTTGCCGATTTCTTCTTCACGACCTGCGCAACCATCTGCCCGAAAATGACGACGCAAATGGGACGAGTGCAGGCAGCATTCCCAAAGGAAGCACCGCTGATGCTCCTCTCCCACTCCGTTACGCCGGAGATGGATTCCGTTCCTGTATTAGCTAATTATGCTGACCTTCATCAGGCCGATTACGATCGCTGGCGTTTCCTCACCGGCGACAGAAAACAGATCTATGACCTCGCCCGAGGGTCCTACTTCGCCGCCGTGGATGAAGGTGATGGTGGTCCGGATGATTTCGTCCATACGGAGAATTTCGTTCTGGTGGATCCGCAACGGCGTATCCGTGGTTTTTATGATGGGACCAAGACGGTGGATGTTGATCGGTTGATAAGTGACATTAAAAAGCTTCTGGAAGAACTAGAGAAGCCAATTCCAAGGAACTAGTTCGTTTCGATATTGTCGTTGTCTGGTTCTTGATCAATTCAACTGCCCTGCTCTGAATAGGACTAACTTGCTCTGGAAGGCTCTCGTTTCAATAACTGTACATATGTCCCGATCAGTACTGACCATTTTATTCTTATTCATTTCACAGTTATATGGTCAAAACCCATTGGATTCCCTTTGGCGCGCATACCAAATACAAAAGGGCACGCACGAGCAATTGCTAACAATGCATGAGATCATCTATGAAATGCGCTCGAAAGACCAGGATAGCAGTTTGGTGCTTTCGCATCAATTGGTAGCCAAGGCCAAAGCGCAACGGGATACACTTATGATCGGTCTGGGATACCGTGATGTGGGCATTGCCCATTTGATGATGCGTTCCAGTGGTCCCGCACTGATAGCCTTGGAT
>JAGNUG010000034.1 GCA_017987115.1 Flavobacteriales bacterium
CAATTGTCCGTGCCAACAGGTGTGGCATAGGTCACAACGGCACTGCACATTCCAGGATCGTTGTTCACGATGATGTTGCTCGGGCAGGTGAGTTCCGGAACAATGTTGTCCTCAACGGTTATATCGAAGCTGCACGTACTGATATTGCCATAAGTATCGGTAGCAGTATAGGTTACAGAGGTGGTACCAACACTGAAAGCGCTACCCGGAGCATGTGATGAAGAGATCGATCCGCCGATACAGTTGTCTGAGAATGTTGGAGCAGTCCAAGTTGCAATTCCGTTGCACGCCGCTCCAGCGGCAATTATTTGATCACCGGGGCATCCGGAGATCACTGGATCCTGGTTATCCAATACGGTAATGGTCATAGAGCACGTCTTCGCTCCGTTGCCATCATCGGCACTAAAGATCACGGTTGTTACACCAATGGGATAGGTGCCGGAAGCATCGGCGGTATTGTTGAAGTCATTGGTTAGAGTGTAGGAAGCGGAAGAGCTCGAAACGGTTGGTCCTGGCACGGTAACGGATACGGAACAGTTACCGCTGGAAGTAAAACCACTGATGTTTGCAGGGCAGGTAACGGAAAAGACCTCCTCACGATCAGATGTAGGTTTGTCGTTCACAACGAAATACCTGGTATTGCCGGTCCGAGCACTAGTACCGGTTGAAATACCGAGTGATATCAAGATGCACAGAGACGAACGCAGCAGCCTGGAACTTGTTCCCGACAGGCACAGGAAAGACCCATTGATATGAATGCCGTTCAACATGGATATATACTTCAACCTAGAGAGTTGTCGTTCTGCATCAAGCGCTTATAGGCCATTTATACGCAGGTACTTCCAAAGGGTTCACTTGTCGAAACAATCCGGATCTTGAACGGATGGATCGACCTGTCGGTCATGAAAGGTGTTTGATACTCGAAAATGCACGAACGGGATGTCAAAAGGACATGGAACTGATGGCTTGCCTGTAGCTCGTGACAACCGTAGGTCGGTTTCGACCTAATGCTGACTCCCTGAAATACAGGCTAATAGATACGACCACGCTCATTCCAAGCGAATGATGACTTACGTTTCCATGAATAAATGGATACCACCATCATTTGAGCTAAATGGACCCAAGTCTCTCCTTAAGTATTGGCGTTGCAACGGTCTCCTGTTGCCGAAGCCTCCGAAATATCAGACGGTAGTGTCGGACCTAGTGTTTGATCCACATCTGCGTGTGCATCACTCTGCCACGATCCGAGATCACGACCCGATAGGCGCCGGTACAAAGGCCGCTCGCATCCAAATGGAATAGGGGAGGGTAGCCATATTCCGAGATGATCACCCGACCCATGGCATCGTGTAGCTCAACAGTCAATAAGTCCTCCGTAATGTTGTTGATCACGATGTTGATCATTCCATCTGACGGGTTAGGATAAACCAGCACATTGTCGTTCTCGGTCGATTCCGATCGATATATGGCGACTACTTTGGATCGATGCAGCGTCCCATCGCTGTCCATCTGTAGTAAGCGGTAATATGAAATTCCTGTGATTGGAGCTCTATCGACTAATGTATAGTGCTGCACAATCAAAGAGGTTCCTGCTCCTGGAGTGTTCAGAATTGGCTCGAAATCTTCTGCATCGACGGAACGCTCGATAATGAAAAGCTCATTATTCACTTCGCTGGCTGTTGACCAGATCAGATCAACCACTTTGCCATTTGGCACGGCGTTGAACGAGATCAACTCGACCGGTAACGGATTCATGCCCAAAGCAGAGGATAACGTGAATGGCCCGAGTTCATTCAGCGTGCCATTGCTTGTTATTGTTCCAGCGCTCACATTACCTGTAGTCCCACCGTTGCCATGATGCTGCCACTGACTTGGTCCGGAAGACCATCTTGCGACCTGAAGGTCTATCAGTAATGCTACCAAGCAGTTCGGAGTTGCGGTGGAGCTCCAGCTCAACGTAACTTGAACTAGGCCTGAGCCCGCGATCCTGTCGAGGTCCCAATATTCGCATAGATCCAGATTCTGGATGGTCGGTACGCGCTGTGAATGGGGATAGAATGCATTTGAGTTCAATGGATGATATTCTGCTGAAATAGTGGAGAGCGATGTAGGAGCGGAGATCGCTATCGGTCGATAGAATGAACCATCGCCAACTGGGAAAACAAATGCCATGGCACCGGCCTTTTGTATTGGACCCACAACGTGGCTGATATCGCTCATATTTGTTGCAGTAGCGGTAGTTTGCAAGATCAGTATCGAAGTATTGGTTACGATGCCCTGGACGAATTCGACGTTGGCGTTAACCGAATGGATCCCGCTCGTGAAATTCACACCGTTCGCATTGTCGATAACAACGTTATGGAAAGCTTCTGATGAGGAGCATGACACGTTATTGGCCACCTCGCACCCCATGAATCGCACTGTACTTGTATTGGCGTTCAAAGAGCCACCATTGGACCAATTACCCGTTAAATCAAGTTGTAGACCTGCCGCTAGGGTCAAGGAACGACCTGTACCGATCGAAATACTATGGATGGCGGTGTTATGGATGATCACTGGATCCATAGTGCCTGAATTGATCACAGCATCACGTTTTGTGTTCGGAACGCCGTTGGTCCAATTGTCAGGATCATGCCAAGCAGCGGTAATACCGAGCCATGCTGTCGTGCTGTTGCCCGTGATCCGAATAGCATTGGATGCGTATGCGCTGTTGGCACATCCGCTGATGTCAGGCGTTAGTAAGCACGTTACCTCATCGCCGGTAGTTATCAATGCATTGACATAGGTGGGGGAGTTGGTCCCCGCATTGGAGCCATTCAGCTGCCATTGATAGGTTGGCGAGCTGCCTGCGTTACTTGCTGAGGCAGTGAAAACGGTACCACCAAGATTGCCAATTCGAACATTAGAAAGTGTAGCTCCCATTCCTGCGGTAGAACCATCTACGAACAGTGGATAGGACGGAGCAGCCGCACTTGTATAAAGTATTGCTCCGTTCTGTAGATATTGCACCACGCCGTTATTGATCGCTATCCTCAGTTCATCGCCGGTTGAATAGGGACTTGTTGCTAATGCGGTACCTCCATTCTCGTATACCTTAAGCACGCCATTCGATTGTAGAACGAATGCATAAGAAATTGAGGTATAGTCCCCGTCAATATCAGCATTGCTTAACCCGATGGCACGCGATCTATTCGTTTCCTGGACGGTTGTTTCCATGAACCCATTGTCCGGTACTGATTGCCAAGAGAACGCATTTCCGTTCCAGACCAGATTGTCATTGGTCTTTACAAGACTATTGCCCGCTATATGATGATGTAACGATGAGGCCGAAGCTCGCCAGGTAACATCCGTTAGCGTATTGGCACACAAGTCCAGGTCATCGTCAACGGAGATATACGTTTCGTTCCATGACCCAGGATGGGTACTCATGATCAAATACTCGGTCGAATTTGTAATGACCCCACCACAACCGGCAAGACCTGTTGTTAGCTGGCATGCCACAATATCACCGACGACCAGAGACGAATTGGAATAGGTTGGGGTCCCTGAGCCTACATTGGCACCATTCAGTTTCCATTGGAAGGCTGGAGTTGAAGCGTTCACGGATGGGCCGGTTTCCACATCGAAAGTTCCTTGCGTTCTGTTTCCTACTCGGACATTGTCGATCGAGCCACCTACAGTGTGTATCGAAGCGTCAACATACAAAGGCAAGGCAGGTACTGTAGTACTGGTATACAGAGGAGAGCCGTTCTTGTAGTATCGGACAATGCCGTTCTCCACAGCTAAGCGAAGAAGGTCGCCTGCAGAATGTGTGGAAGTATGGACCAAGGTTCCACTTTCGAATAGTCTTAGATCGCCTGAGGCCTGGATCACGAACGCGTGATCAATGGATAAATGCGAAGCATCGGTATCTGCGCTGCTTAAACCGATGGATCGGTCGGTTGCAGATTCCTGGAGCGTGGTTTCCATGAATCCATCATCATGGATCGCATCCCAGGAGAAACCATTGCTGTTCCAGGCATCATAACCGTTCACTTTAGTGAGCCGGTTCCCTGTGATCTCCGTGAATGCATCAACTGAGGATCTGCGCCAACTTGCGTTGGTGACTGCTAAGAGACAAGCCGGTGATGCAGCTGGGATCGTAATTCGGAATTGATCGGGGCTGAACGGTACATGGGCTGATATCTCGATAGGATTCGATGACAGCGTGTTCGATGAACAGCCATTCTGATCAAGGGTCATGTGGCAGGTAAGTACATCGCCATCTGCGAAACTGCTGTTCGTATAAGTTGGACTATTGATGCCAACATCGATCCCATTCAGTTTCCATTGGAAGCTCGGCGAAGCGCCAAGGTCGCTAGCATCAGCAAGAAAAGCACCTTGTGAGACATTGGCGATCTTCACATTGGACATGGTGCCTGGGATCCGTTTCAACGACATATCCACGAACAACGGTAATGAAGGTGTTGATCCACTGAAGTAGATCGGCTGACCATTCTGGTAGTACACGACAACTCCATTCTGCACTTCAATGCGCAGAACATCTCCGTTCACGTATGGTATGGATGTGGTGCGGGGTACACCGCTTTCGAAGACCAGCAGACCACCTACCTCGTTCAAGTAGAAGGCGTATTGAATGGATGAATAGTGGGAGTTGGCATCCACGGAACTCAGACCGAACATGCGTGCATTCACCGGACCTGTAATAGTTGTTTCCATATAGCCGTTATCGGCCACGGATTGTAATGAGAATGCGTTGCCATCCCATTGGCCCTCGTTTCCGAGCTTGGTAGCATTATTGCCGGTTACAACTATACCACCATCCAATGAGTTCATCTTCCAACGCGCATCTGCTGTTGCATAGTAGCAGCCGGTTGTCGAAGGAGTGTTGGCAATATTCAGATCCACCTGTGGCGAAGGGTCATGTGCAATAATGTTGATCGTATTGGATGTGAACGAAGTACCCGAGCACGAGGCAACATTCGGCGTCAGGTCACAGGAAATGACATCGCCATTCATTAACCCACCATTCGTGTACGTAGGACTGTTCGTCCCGACAGGGTTTCCATTCAATTTCCATTGGTAGCTAGGGGAGACCCCGGCATTGTTCGCTACGGCGGTGAATACACCTTGCTCCATATTGCCCACTTTTACGTTTGCAACAGTTGCGCCGGCATTTCGGGTCGAAACATCCACATACATCGGTAACGTCGGTGTCACAACGGTAACGTGCAGTAACACACCGTTCTTCAAATACTTTACACCTCCATCATCCACAGCGATACGAAGTACATCACCCGTTGCATAGGAGAACATTGTCGGAACGGCGGATCCACTTTCGAAAATACGGAGGACCGATCCGGTGTCGAGATAGAATGCGTAGTCGATCGTCTGGTAATCAGCATCGGTATCCACAGCGCTCAGACCCACCATTCGGAATCTATTGGTTTCCTGTGCCGTGGTTTCCATGAAGCCGTTGTTACCAACAGCCTGCCAAGAAAAAGCGTTGCCATCCCAAGCATTCGTGCTACTTATGTTCGTAAGCGAATTACCGTAGATCGCATGTTGCTGGCCTGAAGTTGGTTGTCTCCAAACCACATCGACCAGTGATGCGATACAAGCTGTTGCAGCCGTGGTCCCTTGAATATGGAACGTATTCGATAGTGTTGGGTCCCTATTCTGAAGAACGATCGAATTGCTTGGTATCAATGTGGAGGGCACACAACCGTCCACATCAGTGGTCATTGCGCAAGTAAGCATGCTTCCTGCGGTGATGGACCCGTTCGAGTAGCTGGTGCTCGATGAACCTACATTTCCTCCGTTCAATTTCCATTGATAACTGGGCGAAGTACCACCACCGGAGGTATTTACCACAAAGTTGCCCTCGGTAGGGTTCGCGACTTTAACATTGGCCACAGTTGCACCAATATCATAAGTGGATACATCTACATATAACGGTAAAACAGGTGTTTGTGAACTGGTGTAAAGGACGATACCGTTCTGATAGTAACGCACTTTGCCATGCTCAATGGCAATACGAAGCACATCTCCAGTGGAATAGGTCGTGAATACAAGATTGGAACCGCCGTTCTCCACCACCCTTAATACACCAGCGGTGTTCAGAACGAAGCCGAATTGGATCGTGGCATAGCTAGCATTCGCATCAACGGAGCTGATCCCTACCGCTCGAATTGTAGTGGTCTCTTGTACTGTGGTCTCCATATAGCCATTGTCTCCAATGGACTGCCATGAGAATGCATTCCCATCCCAGAGCCCCGAACTGGACGCTTTTGTGACGTTATTGCCACTGACAGTATTCACGGCGCTCAGGCTCGTCGCTCGCCAAACGACGTCAGCGATCGCAATCGAACACCCTGAGTTGGAATGCACCGCGGCGATATGATTTTCTGTGCATTGAGCTTGCACAACGCAAGTGGACATGCATAGGGCGGAAATGGCCGCAAATAGCGAGCGTACGCTCCAATTGGATCGGTCCGTTTGATCAGGAATGCTTGCAAAGCCAGAGTTCCTACGGAAGAAGGGGCCAGGTACTGAACTGGTCGTTAAATGCTGAACGGTGGAAATTGCACGATCGATGACAGCCAGGAATCTAAGGAAGAATTGAGTCAGACCCTTAGACATCACTTCGGATACCAGAAGTGATCTTGGCGCACCTGTGCAATGTGAGGAGTCGAAATACAGATCTTCCTTTTTTCTGCGAGTATGTCCGTGCCACTTCATTATGGGAACACATGGGCCAATCCTCAAATGGCCTATCGCCATAAGCAACCACATGAAATTGGATCAAGCGACTTTCTTATCACTGCTAGTGTCGATTGGTCCTTTACGTAGATTTAGTTTGATACCCACCATTTCAGTGAAGGTTTCAGCAGCATCGGTCATGAAATCATCATCATCCTCGATGTACCAATCCACCTCGAATTTTTTACCCTTTTCTGATTCTTTCTTGACCTCCATCAGCATCATGTAGAGTGCCTTTAGAGACGATGAATTGAAATAGGGTAGGCAGAATTCAAAAACTGACCCAGTGTTGATAAGCGTAATATTCTCGCGCAACCATTCCAGCACGGGAGTATAGAATTTTCCGGCATTCTCAGGAATGGAGTGTCCAACTACACGGTAAACGCCGTTTTCGGTATCTAAGAAAATTTCCGGTGTACTGCGTGTTGCGGGTATATGGAATTGATTCATCGTCAAGCGCGTTTTTGATCAATGGAGAGATCCGTACTTACCTTACTGGTGCACATGAATTCGTTGGGATCGATGGGATGTACCTCGGCACTTATGTTCTTTCCGACCTTCCTGGCGATCTGAAGCATGCCAAGACCAGCACCTCCTTTGTCTCCGAAGCCTTCATTCTTAAGCTGGGCCATAAATGCTTTACTGATCTCTTCCGGCGTCATTCGGTCAATGGAGTTTACTGCTTCCAGCAACCGCTTTGCATCGGTTTCCGATGCTTTGTTCTTTATGGTCACGACCAGGTGGGTATCTTCTATATGCCATCTGAAATCAACGTCGTTGCTTGAATTGTATCGTTGAGCGTTGTCGAGCAGTTCCAGAGCGATCCCGATCAATTTTTTAAGGTCGTTACGTTTACCAAGGTTGCAGAGCGCGATACATTTGAGCAGGTCGAACAGCTGTACGCGCACATCACTCGTAAGCCGCCCCTTGTATTCAAGGAGGCTTGACGCTGTCTGGGTGCTATCCAGGTTATCGTTTATGATATCCATGATCATGCTGCGTAACGCAGTCCAAGGAGTAATACGTCATCGGTCTGTGCAGAGTTTCCTTTCCAGTCCAAAAATTCACGTTCCGCGCGTTGTTTGACCTGCAAAAGGTCCAAATGGGCGGTACTTGAAAGTAACTTGACTAATCTCTGCATGGAGAACTTCTTTTGGCCTTCAGTACCACCGAATTGATGGATGATCCCATCGCTGAAAAGGAACATAGCGTCACCGCTGACCAATTGCATGTCGTGGTCTTTATAGCCTGTGGTACGTTTAAAATGACTGTCTCCTAATGGATATACGTCTCCCTTGAATCGGATCACCTCTCCGTTACGGATCACGATCAATGGAAGCTGTGCTCCTGAGAACGAGAGTTTACCGGTATCCATGTCCAAACTGCAGAGCCCAATGTCAAATCCATCATTGTACAAAGCCTGATGACCTCGGGCATCCATCGTTTTCTTTACATGTTCGTGTAACAGGTCCATCAGTACACCGCAGGATGCATTCGGGTTCTGTGCCAATAGTTCACTTAAACCGTAATACGCAATGAATGTCATCATGGCGGCAGGAACTCCATGTCCGGTGCAATCGATGGCAGCAACGAATAACTTGTTTCCGATCCGTTTAAGAAAAGGCAGATCACCACTAACGGTTTCCAAGGGTTTGTATAGTAAGAAGCTGTCCGGTATCGTATTTCGCAGATCGGTCTCAGTGGGCAGAATGGCAGATTGGATCGTTTGTGCATAGTCCAAACTGCTTTGAATATTCTGACTTTTCTCAGCCAGTTCATCATTATTGCTTTGGATCAGCGTGTTCTGTTCATGAATTGTCCTGTTCTTCTTGCGCGTAATGTTCCAAGCTCGCGCCATATACATGGCCAATAGTGCAGCACATATCGCGGCAGCTATGCTGAAGCGCTTTACCGAGGCGTCATGTTTCTGTTGGATCATCAACGCATCACTTTTAGCTTCTACTAGCTCATTGCGTTGCAATAGCACGTCCATGGCACTTTCCTGGGCCTTATGCTCAAGTTCCATTTTACTGACGTTCAGCGCTTGCAGCATCCGACTGTTGTTCAACGATTCGATCTCGCGCTGTTGTTCAACATCCTGAAGCGCTGCTTGTGTTAATTGTAGGTCGTTGTACGCCTTTTCCCGCAGGATCATTTCCTCCCTTCTTCCAGCTTCTTCAAGTTGCTTTTCGTAAACGAGAAGGGCCATTTGCTTTTCACGGTTCTCCGCGTCAAGCGCGAGCTGCTTTAATCGTCCTTCTTTGCGTTGTTCGCGATTCAGCAGGTCTACCTGCTCCCGCTCGATCCGTTGTAGTCGCAGCAATTGAGCATCTCGGTCGGTTTTGGCCTGTGTGGTTTTAGCGGTCAGGATCTGTTCCAGGTCACGTGCCTTTTTATTGAAGCTGCGGGCCTCGTTCGGGAGGTCGCGTTGTTCGAAAATGTTGGCCAAAAGGTCACATGCCACACTTTGTTCCTTCAGGTCCTTATCCTCTTCTGCAAAGGATAGGGCCTCCAAAGCAGTATTCTGTGCACCGACCATATCGCCTCTTAGTAGTTGAATGGCAGCCTTAGTGCGTAACAGGCGAGGCATAAGTCTCGTGAAGTTCTTTGCTCGCGCTGCAACATCTGCTTCCTCGATCAAGCGAACTGCACTTTCCATATTGCCTCCGGTAGCTTGGGCATGGGCCGCATTCACTTGCACGCTCAAGCGCAGATAAGGGACATCTTCCACGAGTATCAGGCCTTTCCCGAATGCGATCATGGCCTCCTCGTTCCTACCCAGGCGTTGATTCAATTCGCCCATATTGTTGGCACATATACCGGACTGTAGCGTTCTGTCCAAAGCCGCGGCAAGTTTCATGACTTCGACTTCCGTGTTCAGCGCAGCTTGGTTCTGTTTCTCCTTTGCTTGTGCAGTGGCAAGTATTGAAAGCAGGTCCAACATCAGTTCACGATCTGCTAGCGCATTCACTTCTTCTTTTTGACCTAGACAATATGTGATGAGGAGATCGGGTTTCATGACCATTGCACGAGCTCTGATATCAGCACGTATGTATCGCGAACGATCCATTTTGCCTGCGCCGGTCGTATTTTTTGCTTCCTCCAAGTGCTCCAATGCTTTCTGCGGATGACCGGATTCCAAATAGAGTTCTGCCAATTGAAGCATGGCATTTGTGCGGATACTACTGTGATATGTACCATTGATCATAGTCGCGCGGATGCTGGCTCCGATCGCATTGTCCAGATCTCCGTTTGCTTTGTGTGCTTCAGCTAGTTCGATCAACGCTTGGGCCAGTGTGCTTTCCAGCCCGTTACGTTCCGCTTCCGCAGAACCAAGGATCGCGAATTCCACGGCTTCTCGATAATGTCCGCGACCTCTTTCAAATATTGAAAGGTCCAGCAATCGTTGCGCTCGGTCCTGACCCTGCTTGGACTTTTGCATATCAGAGAGCATGGACGCATAATCCTGTGCATGACCGTAGTGCACCGATATCGTGCATATGGTCGCAAATAGAAATTTTGCTAGTGCGCTCTTCATTGAATGAACTTGTAGGTAATGCCGAAGGTGTATTCCCTACCGTTAAGAGCGAATGGTGTGGTGTCGTTCCGTACCGGACCAATAAGGGTCCGTCGTGTATCGGTAATGTTCCTACAGCCAATATCCACAGCCAATCGCATTGAAGCCTTGGGTCGCCAGGTAAGTCCGGCATTCACTGTCAACTCAGCTGGCCAAGCGATCAATGAGAGCTGATCGTTTATTTGACCAGTAGCTCCGTAAGACCATACTTCCCCTCTGTAATTCGCATTGGCCCTTAACGTGAATGATGGACTAGCGTCGACTGCGATCACCAAAGAACCACGTTGTTCGGGAAGGGCCGTAATACCGTTGGATGAACTATCGGGTAGCTCTACCTCAGACGGGGCCGATGCGTTCATTGGCCGGTTGAAACCATAGCTTGCTAACACAGTAGTACGTTTGGTCTCCCACGAAAATCGGAGGTCGAGGCCAAACCTACCTGCAATACTCCCATTCAAGTAGCTACTTCCAAGGCTATCTCTGTATGAATGAAGGATCGGATCAGTGAACCGGGTTTGATAGCCATTTGCGGTAAGCGTTGTGGACTTACCGATCATATATCCCAATTCGCCTTCAGTAGTCGTAACATATTCAAGGCTCACCGGGCCATTTTCAGACCAATTGTTCAGGTTCATAACAGTAGGTGCCCTGAAGCCTCGGCCCCAAAGTGCCTTTACGTGTAAATTGCCAATAACCTTGGTATAGGCAAATCGCGGTGCGAAGAAGTCGCCAACCAGATCATTGGCCTCGAAGCGACATCCTGCCGTTAGCATCCCTGGTTTTCCGAATACAGCTAGCTCAGCGAAAACGGCACCATCATTCATCCTAATGGCACGTGCACCGTTCATTCGGAAGGTCGAATGTTCGTTGCGTTGGTAGAAGGTTGATAGCAGGGTATAGCCGGAAATACCAATTCGGCCAGTAAACCATTCAGCCGGTTTGAAACCGATCGACCCGGTTGCCGAGGTACGTTGGTTGTTGGTGTTTCTGTTGAGCCGATCCGTTTCACCGGTATTCAAATAATACCAAGGCAATTGATTGGTGTGGTTCACGTTCCACGACAGATCCATACGCTGGCTCAGTTGCTTCTTGTACTCAATACCGAATATGACATCGCGCTTTTGAATACTGTATGCTGCATCACTGACCCTGAATGTTTCTTCAAGGTAGGTCATGGACGCCTTGAAATTCTTCCAGCGGTAATTGAACTGGAAGGTGCTGGCCTGTACGGCTGTGCTATCGGCAAGATCCAATCGCGTACTATCTGGCATAAGTCGAAGTGCGTTTGATCGCTTACCACGCGTATAGCTGGTCATGTAGCTGATCTCCCGATCACGATCAAGTCGGTGTGAGCCGCTGACAGTAGTAGTTGTTCGCGTTAGGTCATTGTTGCTGAAACCGGTCTGCACGTTGGCCCGCGCGCCTGTTCCTTGATCTGCACTGCGCGTTACAATATTTATGACACCCAGCGATGCATAACCTCCGTGTATCATGGAACCTGGACTTATGACCACTTCAATTCGATCTACATTGCTGATCGGGATACGGTCACCAATTGCATACGTGCCGAGATCATTTTCATTCAGCTGACTGCCGTTCAACATGAAGAGGCATTTGCCTTCTTCGGCCCAATTGCCGTGAATACCGATCCCGATCACATCATCCGCGTCACGCCCGAAGGAAATTCCCGGGATCAATTGCAATGCCTCATAAAGCGTACGAGCACCTGCGGCTTGGATCTGGCGCGATGTAATGATCGTAACATTGGCCGGTGATTCACGCACTGGACGGCTTTCCTGATCGGCAATGCTTGTTAAAAGAACAGCTTTTCCACCGTCGCGCGAGATCTCCAGAAGCTGATCAGGGTCGTTTAGCAGCACGCGTTCATCAACCACCGATTGAGCGCAGACATGCGTACTAAGCGATGCCGTGAGCAGAATGGAAACCCAGAAGAGCGTCCGATGTTTGTATGATCTCATACCAAGAGCCTTGCAAATAGTGCGTTGCTCCTGCCATTTAATCGTATTAGACGGCCGGAAGGTTGCATTCGTCGTTGATCCTATGCCTCCCGTCACTTGTCAAAGTAATAATGCCATCCAGAGACGTTTGCGCCGCACAGAACCTACATTTGCCGCGACTTTCCCAAGGGGGATCCCAAGATCCTGGTCCCTTGTTCCACGTTTAATGTAAGACCCAATGAAGGCCCGCACACTTAAAACCACGAAGGTCAACGTCATTACCATGGGTTGCTCCAAGAACACGTTCGATAGCGAAGTGCTCATGGCCCAATTGAAGGCGAACAACATCAGTGTGGATCATGAGAGCAACAGTGGGGAGCACAACGTGGTAGTGATCAATACATGCGGGTTCATTGAGAATGCCAAGCAGGAAAGCATTGATACCATACTCAACTATGCGCGTGCCAAGGATGAAGGGTTAGTCGAAAAGGTCTACGTTACGGGATGCCTGAGTCAGCGGTATGCCCCGGAATTGAAAGCCGAGATCCCGCAGATCGATGCGTGGTTCGGAACACGGGATCTTCCGCGTTTGCTCAAAACCTTGAAAGCGGATTACAAGCACGAGCTAGTAGGGGAGCGATTGCTCACAACACCAGCGCATTTCGCCTACTTCAAGATCAGTGAAGGTTGTGATCGTAAATGTTCATTCTGTGCCATACCCTTGATGCGTGGCAAGCATATCAGCACGCCCATTGAGCAATTGGTGACGAATGCCAAGGGTTTGGCAGCGAATGGCGTGAAGGAACTTATCCTCATCGCACAGGACCTTACCTATTACGGACTGGATATCTACAAAAAGCGCAACCTCAGTGAGCTCTTGGCCCAGCTAAGCGATGTGGAAGGAATTGATTGGATCCGCTTGCACTATGCATTCCCCAGCGGTTTCCCGATGGATATCCTGGATATCATGCAAGAGCGCAAGAACATCTGCAACTACCTGGATATGCCGTTGCAACATGGCAGCACGAACATGCTCACCCGTATGCGAAGAGGCATTACCCAAGAAAAGACCGAGGCATTGGTTGATACCATTCGTGAAAAGGTGCCCGGCATCGCTATTCGTACCACATTGATCGCTGGCTTCCCCGGTGAGACCGAAGCAGATCACCAGGACAACCTGCAATGGATAGAACGCATGCGGTTCGATCGCTTAGGAGCTTTCACCTACAGCCACGAAGAAGACACACACGCACATACCATGGAAGATGATGTGCCCGAGGAACTGAAACACCAGCGCGCCAACGAGATCATGGAATTGCAAGGCGGCATCAGTTTGGAGCTGAACCAAAAGCGGGTAGGGAACATCCAGACCGTGCTCGTGGACAAAGCCGAAGGCGACTATTGGATATCCCGCTCAGAATTCGATAGCCCTGAAGTGGACAATGAAGTGCTCATCGCGCGCAAGAATTCAGAAGGTCCAGTACACTTGCGCGTTGGCGATTTTGCAGAAGTACTGATCACGGAAGCGAATGAGCATGACCTGCGGGCGGAGGTGGTGTGAGGAGATTGCAGATCAGCTGGTCGATAGTAACTTGGACCTATTAGGAATCAATTAATGCATGGAATTGAGAAAGAACCAGACTATAGACAAAACCGTGGAAGGCCAACAACCCTAAAATGAAGATATGGCTATCAATATCGTTGTGTCTAATATTTATTCATTGTCCTTCGTGTAAAGCACAGGTTTTATATAATTATGAAAAAACCATTGACACGCCTATACAACATGAACTACGCCGTCTAGATGGCCCCTGCGCAATTAAAGTCGTATTTGGTAAAGGATATTACAATACCCTTATTGGATTGACAATTGAATCAAGTGGTGATACACTGTTTATGGAAAAATGTAAAACGAATGAAGTTTCAAGATTCGCTTGTGATTATTGCATAAAAAATAGTAAAATAGTAGAATTTCCTAAAAGTATTTCCATAAGAGTTGACAATAATCACTACTTAGTAAAAACAGATAGTACATATAAGAGATTGATTATTGACAAGTCGGGGCGCGAACTGATTTGCACTTATTCAAATAATGTTAGTCTCTACGAATAATGACTCAGATAGTCGTACTTGCGATTCTATGCGCGCTTCATTGCAATCCAAGTCAATCATTAATGCCCAGCTCCCTCGAATGTTCAGACGCTACCGCGGATCTGCGATCCGTGCGTAAGCTTTATGGAGTTGGTGAGAATTATCATAGATCAGCTGTATCATAATATCTTAGTGCGCTGATGTTGAATGTGTCAGGGGAGGAGAACCACACATCGCAGATCCGCGGCAGCAGGGGTACAAAACATTGTGCCGGAAACCCTGCGTTGCTGACAACAAGAAAAGGGCCATCTCCTAAATGCGAGATAGCCCCTTTCATTAAAATCCCAACTTGGACGTGGATCACTCCGTCATTCCATCTTTCGACTTCATACCGTCCGATTTGCCCATTTCGGGATGCATTTTCTTGCCGTGTTGCTCGGAGCACCATTTGGTGTAATTCGCGTACTGTTCAGGTGTCAGAACGCCCTTCAACTCTTCTTCATGCTTGTCCACGGATGCCATGGCCTTATCATCTGCCTTTGCATCCATATGGTCCGCATTGCAAGACTTCTGGATCTCTTTCACTTTGGTCATTTGGTCACTTGTCAATCCCAAGGTCTTCCACGTTTCGTCTCCGGCCATCATGCACTTATGCTTTTCATTCTGCATAGTGGAGTGGTCCATCTTTCCTTTGGTTTCTTGCGCCTGCGCTGTGAATGCGGTACAGATAGCTAGGCAAACTGTTATAATCGTCGTTTTCATTGGTTCGTTGATTTGGTTAGGCCAAGGGTAATGCAGATCATGCACCGATCATTCCAGGCCCACTAAGGCATTGGCCAATAGTGGTCATTTCGACGAAGGCCTGAATTCCACGACGAATGGAACGTGGAATAAGTGCCCCGATCATGGTGGTCAGCGGGCCTTGATGTACTCATTCTTTAAGTTGGATGCAGAGAGAACCTATACTTGGTAGTGAAAATGCACTGCCCCTGATAAAAGAAATTTGAGCTTAGGATCTCGGCTTAGATCCCGTCGGATCGAATACAAAAAAAAGGGCCGCCCGCATGATGGGGCAGCCCGTTCTATTCAAATTTCCGAATGCTCAGGAACTCTTCTCCATGCCAATACGGCACTTCAGCCTGTCCCGACCTTCGTCTCGGACCTTACTTTTTCTCACCGTAGTTGTCAATACACCAAGCTGTGTATTTAGTATACTGGTCGTCCGTAAGAGCGGCTTTAAAAGCGGCTTCCTGCACCTCCAATGAAGCCATGGCTTCTTGTTCGTTCTTTGAAGCATTACGACCTTGCTTGCAAGCCTCTTGGATGGCTTTTACCTGAGAGAGTTCATCAGCATTCAAACCAAAGGACAACAGTGTTTCCTCGTTCGCCATAATGCAGGCATGCCGATCGACAGTGATCGTCGGGTTCTCCCCAGTTCCTTTGGCTTCTTGCGCTTGTGCTGCGAACGCGGTGCAGGCCACAAGACAGATCGTTAAGATGGTGGTTTTCATTGGTTCTTGTTTTGGTTGGATGGTTCAATGAGCAGATCGCATACCGATCTGGCCGGTATAAATATAACATTGGTTTGATCCGTTGATCTCGAAGGACCCGCGTTGCTCTACAAATAGATGATCATCGGCTGACCGATCCTTCACTGAATAAGGTCAGATCGTTCTCAAAGTAATGCTGATACACATCCTTTGGAAGCCCGTTCAGCATAATTCCACCCGACCATTCACTTTACCCTACCAGCCATTAGAAAGTATACTTTCACACAATGTTTTCTGAGGTCCGTAGTATTGCTTTAGTGTGTGGCGTGCTACTAGTGAGCTGCGGATCCGCGCAGGATAAGGTATTTGTGAGCACTGATCAGGGTGGTTTATACCAAGTGGATATCGACGCGTGTTATACTCGCACGGTCGGATATTCACCAGTTACGTTCCTGGATATTGCCTTTACCCCGAACGGGCGATTGTGGGGGATCCTTGGCAATGCATTGTATGAGATCGATACCACCGATGCGAGCATAAGCTTAGTGGGCATTACGCCGGGTTTCGGAACTCCAGGTCTGGTTTCGTTCGATAATGATGTACTGCTTGGCGAGCGAGGTGGATCCCTATGGGGTATTCGTACGATCGACGGTTTTGCATGGCCCATTGCACCGATCGGTTTTACAGTATCCGGTGACCTTACTTGGTTCGAAGGTAAATTGTACATCACCGCCAATTCACCATTCCGTTTGGTGCGCATGGATGTGGCTCCCGACCTGAGTGCAGTGACCAACATTGAAGTAATGGGTCTATTGGGTGGTGGATTTGGGCAATGGTACGGTGCCAATACCACCTTTGTGGCACCGTGCGCAGCGGAACCTTACATTATGCTCGCATTGGATGGGGTCGATGTATATAAGGTCTCGCCAGTTGATGCCAGTGTGCAGCCGCTCTGTTTGGGATTGTTCATCTATGGAACGCACGGTGCAGCTTCCTTCGGTGAATCACGTGATGCACCGGTTCGTGATCTTAGGATCCCGAATGTATTCTCACCGAATAAGGATGGCAGCAACGAGCTCTTCGGGCCGATCTTCGAGAACACGACAGCTCAGTGGCACCAACGGATCTATGATCGATGGGGCCAATTGGTGCACGATAGCGGTGGTCGCCCTATTGCGTGGAACGGTCGCACCAAAGCCGGTGAGTCGTGCCCAGAAGGAGTTTACTTCTATTCCATACAACTTACCGAGGAATGCGGCGGTGCAGAGGAATACCATGGACATGTGTCCCTATTGCGATGAGCGAAATTGCATATGATCTAGATCGATCCCACAGCCCGCTTCGCCACTTCGATCCCGATCGCTACACCCATGCCACCTAAGCGCACGGCAACCGTGGTTCGTTCTCCTATGCGCTCTATTAATGGGTTCTTATTGGCTGCACCCATGGCCATGATCCCGCTCCATCGCTGAGCAATGCGGAAGTCCTTGCCCGGAAGTACGATCTCGCGCAGGAAATTCTCCAGAGCATTCTGGATGGGATCCGTGGTCCCTTCTTCCATTGTTGTTTCTCCGGCAACATCCAAGTTCCGAGCACCGCCTAATAGTACCGCGCCACCCAGATCCCGGAAAAAATAAAAGCCTTCGTCATAATGAAATGTTCCCTTTAATTTAAGTGATCCAATATGTTCTGTTAGAAGCACTTGTGCGCGTGCAGGTATTACGTCCAATTCAGGCGCTAAGAGCGGGGTAAAGCCGTTCGTTGCAAGTAGAACATGACGGGCCTTTGTCGGTGTGTTATCTGCTAATTGTATACTAACATGGTCGGCATTTTCTTCTAACGCAATTACCTGCGAATTGGTGCGAACAAGTACCCCTTCAGCCTGAACCTTTTGGAGCAAGGTGCGCATCATGGCCCCAGTATCCACTGATCCTTCCAGATCGGTAGTGGCCATTTTAAGAGCGGGAGCTAGGCCAAAGGCCCGAGGGCCATCAGCATTCCAACGATAAACCGGATTCTTGAACAACGGCAAAAGTAAGTCGTTCAATTCATCGAACTTCTCCAACACTCGTGTGTACAGAGGGTCATGCGCGCTGAAGACTTCATGTCCACCACTTGGTTCGAAACCGATGTTCGTATCTCCCAGCTCAGCACGAAGTTGCAAAAGGCCTTCCCATCGCATTTCGACCCGGGAAATTGCACGATCAAGTCCTTCTTTCTCTATGTCCGCAAGCAGTTCGCTTGGGCTGCCAAAGCAAGCAAAACCAGCGTTCTTAACGCTCGCACCAGAAGGATATGCACCGCGTTCCAATACCAGAACATGATGCAAAGGATTTGCGCGTTTATAGAACAATGCCGCGAACAAACCCACGATGCCTGCTCCTACAACAGCAAGATGCGGTTCGGCATGAAAATGGCGACTTTCCCAGGGGCTAAGCATTGGTGCTATGATAGGCATTTGGTGCCAATGGGTAAAACTAGAATGGTCACTTCGATACTTGTTCTCAATTAATTGTTACAAGTGACCGCTAATAACTTGTTCAACTCCAACACAAAGAAGTCGTAAATTGCCGCGTTAAATGCAACTGCAAGAATCTTCGTATCCCGTGAAAAGAACTGGAATCATAGAAGCCGTACTCCGTGCGTGCATGGCCATGGCGCTATTTGTTATCGTGGGGAGTGTAAATGCCCAAGTAGATAACGTTATGGTTTATGGTACGGTGAAGGACATGAGCACCGGAAAAAAGCTTGATGGTGTAACCGTAACTGTCTTTAAGAACGGCGCTAAACTGATCGATGTCATCACCAATGCCAGTGGGAAATATGAAGTGAATTTGGATTATGGTGCGGATTTCAAGGTCATGTGTACCAGGGACGCATTCGTGGGAAAGAACATTACCATCAACACGAAGTCCGTACCGGAAGAAGAACGACAAGGAGGCCATGGTATGAACATCGATTTTACGATGATGTCCAAGATAGAAGGAGTGGACTATAGCGTGCTACTAGAGCCCTTCGGTAAGGCGAATTATACGGGAGCCAGTGGTAATTTCGAATGGGATATGGAGTATACCAACAGTATGCGTGATAAACAGGCGAAGCTGTTGAAAGAGTATGACGATCTTAAGAAACGAGAGGCTAACGCCGATGCCGATTTCGCCAAGTTGATGTCCCAAGGCGGTGAGGCGATGAATGCAGCTGATTTCAAGAAAGCGGTAGGTAGCTTCACGGAGGCGTTGACCTTGAAACCAGGCGATGCGATCGCAACGGCCAAGCTGAGCGATGCGCGGATGCAAATGGACAGTCAGGAAGCTGAGAACAAGCGCAAGGAACAATATGACGCGCTTGTTAAAGCCGGTGATGCATTGATCACAAAAAAAGATTACGAAGGAGCCAAGGGCAAATTCAATGAAGCACTATCCATTAAAGAGACGGAAGCCTATCCGAAACAGAAATTGAAGGAGATCGAAGCTATTCTGGCCGATCTGGCAAAACAAGCTGAGGAAGAGAAGAAGAACAAGGAGCTTCAGGGAAAGTATGATGCAGCTATTGCCGCGGCTGATGCGGCTTTTAGTGCACAGAATTGGGATCAGGCTACCACGAAGTATACGGAGGCGAGTGGTTTGAAAAATGAAGAAAAATATCCGAAGGACCAGCTTGCGGCCATAGCGGTAAAAAAGGCCGAGAGCGAGAAAAAGGCAGAAGAGGAACGGTTGGCGAAGGAATTGGATGAAAAATACAAAGCAGCCGTTGCGGCAGGAGATGCAGCCTTCAAAACGTCCAACTGGGATGAGGCGACTAACAAATACAACGCTGCAATTGCACTAAAGGAAAACGAGCAATACCCGAAAGATCAACTTGCCGCTATTGCAGTTAAGAAGGCGGACGAAGCGAAAAAGGCGGAAGAGGAAAAGTTGGCCAAGGAACTTCAAGCAAAGTACGATGCGGCCATAGCTGCGGCTGATGCAGCCTTCAACGGAGCGAACTACGATGTTGCCAAGGGTAAGTACGAAGAAGCCATTGCATTGAAGGCGGAGGAAAAATATCCAAAAGACCAGTTGGTCGCGATACAGAAGAAACTGGATGAGATCGCTGCAAAAGAAGAAGAGGAGCGTTTGGCGAAAGACCTCGATGCCAAGTATGAAGCCAAATTAGCGGAGGCAGCGCAAGCGTTCACTGGAGAAAAGTATGACGATGCAATAGCGCGATATACCGAGGCATCCGAGTTGAAGCCTAAGGAAGTTTATCCGAAGGACCAGATAGCTGCCATCCGCAAGAAGAAGGATGATCTGGCCAAAGCCGAAGAGGACGCACGAAAGGCGAAAGAACAGCAAGAGCTGTACGATAAAGCCATCGCTGATGCGGATAAGGCATTCGGCAAAGAGAGCTGGGAAGAGGCTAAGGCAAAGTACACCGAAGCATCGGGTATAAAAGCCAGTGAGCAATACCCAAAAGACCAGCTAGCGGCAATTGTAGCCAAGATCAAGGAGGCCGAAGCGCGCAAATTGGAAGAAGAGAAACAAGCGAAATACGCCGCTGCTATTGCGGAAGCGGATAAACTCTTCGGTAAAGAGGAACTCGCATCTGCAAAGACGAAATACACCGAAGCCAGTGGTATCCGTCCGGAAGAAGCGCATCCAAAGCAACGGTTGGCGGAGATCGAAACAATGCTGGCGGAGCAAGCGAGACTGGCGGAAGAAGAACGGAAGCGCCAGGAAATGGAGAAGCGGTACACCGACCTTATTACAAAAGCAGATGCTTCATTCCAAGGCGAAAAATGGAGCAATGCTTTGAACGACTACAAGGACGCGCTGGCCTTGAAACCTGCGGAATCACATCCGAAGGACCGTATTTCGGAGATCGAAGGAAAGCTGGACGCAGCTGCCAAAGCCAAGGCCGAAGAAGAACGTTTGGCACGCGACAAGCAGGATAGGGATAAACAGTACAGCGACCTTATTGCATCAGCTGATAAAGCATTCCAAGCGCGGAAATACGAAGAAGCGCGAACGGTATACAGTGACGCAGCGGGAGTGAAGAGCGAGGAACAATATCCAAAGGACCAATTGGCGGAGATCGAACGTGTGCTAGCGGAATTGGCACGGAAAGCGGATGAAGCAAAGAGCGCCGCAGAACGGGACGCCGCCGAAAAGGCTCGCCAAGCGGAGGCTGATAGTCTTGCAGCACTTGCCGCAGCTGCGGAGAAAGAACGGCTGGCGGAGGAAGAACGTCAACGCAATGCATCTGCTGCTGAGACGGAAGCGCGTTACCAGGAATTCATCACCACCGCGGATCGTGCTTTCGAAGGAAAGGACATGGAATTGGCACGCACCAATTACACCAGTGCATTGGGTGTAAAACCCGGAGTGAAATATCCCACGGACCAGCTGGCGGCCATCGATGCGGCTTTAGCAGCCAAAGCTGACGCAGCTTCCGAGGCAGAGCGCTTGGCCGCGGAAAAGAAACGGTTGGAGGAGCAAGCGCGATTGAATGCGGACAAAGATGAAGCCGCCCGTTTGGCTGCGGAGGAAGCCCGAAAACGCGAAGAGGAGGAACGGTTGAAAGCGGAACGTGATGCCGAAGCAGCGCGATTGTCCGAGGCAGACAGGGACCGTGCGGAACGTGAAGCGGCCAAAGCGAAAGAAGAGAATTACCGCAACGCTATACTTGCAGCGGATGAAGCGCTTGCTTCGAAAGAGTATGACGTTGCACGCAGTGGCTATGCACAAGCCAGCGATATTAAGCCGGATGAAACCTATCCGTTGGCCAAGATCGACCAGATCGACAAGATGTTGGCCGAACTGGAGCGTTTGCGCTTAGAGGCTGAGGCTGCAGCCCAGACCAAGACGGAAGCTCCGGTAAAAGTGGGGAACACTGTGGATGTGCGAAAAGAAGAAGAAGCCGAGGCGTTCATGCGCGAAGCTCGTGAACAAGAGGAGCGTGAGAAGTACGAGCGCATAAAGAAACTTCAGGCCGATCTGGAGGAAGAGACTGCGAATAATACGGACGAAGCTGCTGATCGCCGAATGGTAGGTGTACAACAGAAGGAGCAATTCCAAGAGGCTTCTGCTGGTCTATATACAGGGGATGAAGCGCGTCGTGAACGAGCGGCACAGGAGCTCGAAGCCTACAAGACGGATCTGGAACTTGCTGAACAACGCCGTCGTGAGCGAGCAAAGGGATCGAGTGAAGAGAGCTATGACCAAACGTTGGCCATACAGGAAGAACATGTGCAACGTGCGCAGACTTGGGATGAGCGCCAAACGGATGCAGCGCGCGCCATGGCCGACCGCAAAGATGAATTGGCTACGGTCGAACAAGGGCGCGTGCAGGCAAGCAATGAACGCAAGCAATTGGCGAATGACCGTATACAAGCTCAGATGGAGTATCATGCAGCGTTGCATGAACGGGGTTCGGGTAACGTGGAGGAAGGGCGCCAGCGGGTAGAAGATGCAAAACGCGCACAACAAGCACGAGAGGCGAGCTATGCGCAAACGAGCGAGCAGAAGCGCAATTTGGCCAAAGAGCAATTGGATAATTTGCCGAAGAACCAACCACGATCCGAAGAAGATTACAACCGCTCCAAGCTAGCACAGGAATACCCACCGGGCGTAACGGAGGAAAGCTACACGGAAGGCAATAAGGTCATTATTCGGCGCGTAGTCGTAGTTGGCAACAAGGCCGATGAATTCAGTAAGGTCATTGCGAAATGGGGAACCTTCTACTTCAAGAATGGGCAGAGCATCTCGGAAGTGACCTGGAGCAAGGAAACTGCGAATTAAGGGTCCGGAGATCGATACGGTATCGAGTAGCTGTTACTCTGTATTTCCTCTCCAATTCACCCAACCTCACTCCTTCGCAACCCCCTTGCGTTCCCTGATCTTCTTCACCAGGTCCTCGATCTGATCAACCGATAGCTGCTTACCAACGAACTTGCGGTCGCCATCGACGAGGAATACTTTCGGTGTGCTGTACACATCGTATGTATCGGCATAGTTCAGGCTTTCTAACGTGGTGTGTTCCGGAATGTACATTCGTGGATTCTTCTTCGCGTTCTCGAACACGGTTTTCGTGAGGCCCACGTTCACCCAATCCAACTCGTTCTCGCGAATGAATTTCTTCCAATCCTTCATCAGCGTTTCATCGACTGCTTTGGACACCGCATACACTTCGATGCCCATGTCCCTAAGCTTCTCCTTATAAACTTTGTAGATATCCGGTAGTTCGGTTTTGCAATGCCCGCAATGTGGATCCCAGAAAAGGATCACTACGAATTCAGCAGGAAGGTCATAGAAATTGATCCAGTTCTCCTCAGTGCTGTCGGTGAGCGAGAGATAAGGAGCTTTCTTGCCGATCAACAACGGCGCTAGTTTTTGTGTTTTATCACAGAGTTTGGTCAGATTCTCGTCGGTCATCCAAGGTGTGCGGCTTGCCTTACCAGTTCCAGGACAGTAATACGTTTGGGCCATGTGTACCAATACGGCGTCCATGCCCATGATGTCACTGGTCTCGTAACGGTGTGTAACGTTGTGAACAATGTACTTGAAGGTCTCTGGATCGTCGTTGGTCTTGGCAACCAGTTCATCGACCAGTTTGTTGATGGTATCCGGTACCTGCGGAAGCACTTTGCTCATGTATTCTTCGAACTTATTCGCAAAGACCGGAATGCGTACGATACGCTCATCGGACAGATCGAAATTGTCCCAGAAATGTGCGCGGTACTGATAATACGATGCGGCACTATCCAATGTGCCATCGGCCTTGCGAGGTTCAGGCAGCTCCACGGCCATGCTCATACGTACTAAAGATGCCACCACTGTGCCGGGGTTCTTCGCCATAAGGTCTCGTTGGTAGCCTTTCACAGCCTTGTCCAATTCCTCCATTTCGGCCTTCAGCGCAGAGCGGCCAATGGGGTCTAGTTGCCCGTCCATCTTGGCTCGCAATGCATCGCTATCCAGCTTACGGTCGTTCAGGAAACGGATGTAATCCACAAAGAGCTGGTTTTCGTTGCTCTGGTCAACAACCAGGTATTTTAACATATCCTCTTTCTTGGTGGTCACTTTGATCGTTGGTTCGTTCACGACCATTTCAAACATCTTCGGCCCCGGTGCCACTACGGCATACATACCGGTTTTGTATCCCTTCGGACTGTTGAAGACCACCTTGCCCTTGCCATCTGCAATTGCGGTATCCGCGTAGTACAATTTGTTGCCGTAATAGTTCGCCAAATAGATCGTGTCCTTAGCAGCACCTTGAATGGTAACCTCGATGTTGCGCTTTGGCTCATCCTGCGAAAAAAGCAGGGTAGTGGAACACGTAAAGATGGTCAAGAAAAAAAGTACTCCGTATCGCATGGCGGCAAAAATAAACTGAACTGGTTGGTTGTCCGAAGGGCAATTCTTAGGCCAAGACGGATATGAAGGAAAGGAAGGCTGCTTGTTCACATCATTTAACCTGCGGACTCTCACGTACATTCGAAGTGGCGAATGTGCGGTATGTGGGTCTGCCAATGAAGTCCAACGTTAATTACCGTTCATCGACGTTCATTAGCGGTTGAAAAACACTGCGATGCGCGAAGCGCTGAGCATCAAGAACCGTGAGAAAAGGCACTATCTGTTCTGCACCAGGTCAATATCCGTCTTGAACTCACTGGTGGTGTGGAAGGTGATCTCCGGATTGTTGCGCCGTTCAAGATCCAGCATGTAGGCACTGGGCGCCATGAATACAGGGTTATCGTCCTTATCCTGTACGATCTGCTGTGCCTTTACGCGAATGAACTTGTCCAGAGCATCCTCGTCCGTGCTGGTCATCCAACATGCTTTGTATGCTTGAATTTGCTGGAACGCGCATTTGGCACCATACTCGTGCTCCAAGCGATAGCTTATCACTTCGAACTGCAGTTCACCGACACAACCTACGATCTTCTTGTTGCCCGGCTGTTGCGTAAAGAGCTGCGCAACACCTTCATCCGTAAGCTGCCGAATGCCTTTATCCAACTGCTTGGACTTCATTGGGTCCAGGTTCACCAACTCGCGAAACATCTCCGGACTGAAGGCAGGGATACCTCGGAATTGGAAGTCGGCGCCATCGGTGAGCGTATCACCGATCTTGAAGTTTCCGGTATCGAACAGGCCGATCACGTCACCCGGCCATGCTTCTTCAACGATCTGTTTGCTAGCTGCCATAAATGACGTTGGAGCTCCGAAGCGAAGTTGTTTTTCCAGTCGAACGTGCTTGTATTGCGCATTACGGACGAATTTGCCTGAGCAGATCCTCAAGAAAGCGATCCGGTCCCGGTGGTTCGGGTCCAGGTTCGCATGGATCTTGAAAATGAAACCGCTGAAATGTGGGTCGGTCGGTGCAACAAGACCTTTGTCGGTAGCGCGTGGTTGTGGTGTTGGTGCAATTTCCACGAAGGCGTTCAACACCTCCTTGACTCCGAAGTTATTGAATGCACTTCCGAAGAACACCGGCGCTATGCGGCCCTCGCGGTAGGCTTCAATGTTCAGTGGGTCGTATACACCTTCGATCAAGTGAATATCCTCCCGAAGTGCAGCCGCAGGGTCCGCACCGATCCTGCTATCCAAAAGTGGGTCCTTCAGGTCTTTGATGCTTACACTGTCCTGCTCCACTTTGGTCTTTCCTGGGTCGAACAAACGCAAACTCTTGCTGTAAAGGTCATAGACACCTTTGAATGTTGCACCGATGCCGATCGGCCAGCTCATAGGCCGCACTTTAATGGAAAGCTTCTCCTCAAGTTCATCCAGAAGATCGAATGGGTCTCGACCTTCAAGGTCCATCTTATTTATGAAAACGATGACCGGTGTGTTGCGCATGCGGCAAACCTCCATAAGTCGCTCGGTCTGTGCCTCTACTCCTTTGACACAATCGATCACAAGGACAACACTGTCAACGGCCGTGAGCGTACGGTATGTATCCTCGGCAAAATCCCTGTGGCCGGGCGTATCCAACAGGTTGATCAATTTGCCGCCATAATTGAACGTCATGACGGAAGTGCTCACGCTGATGCCACGCTGGCGCTCGATGTCCATGAAATCACTGGTAGCTCCTCTTCGGATCTTATTGCTCTTTACGGCTCCCGCTGTTTGTATGGCGCCACCATACAACAGGAATTTCTCTGTTAGCGTGGTTTTGCCAGCATCAGGGTGGCTGATGATCGCGAACGTTCGCCGGTGATCGATCTCTTCTTTAAGGCTCATAACACGATATGCTCCCACGATCCGACCCTCTGGGTTTCCGGCAATGGGGCCGCAAATGTAGCCGGTTGGTAGCACACGCGTCGTTCACATGAAAAGCTTCCTTCTTACTTTCGCGCCGCTCCGGAAATCGGAGAACAACCTGCAACCTTCATGAAGAAACTCTTGTTACTCGTTTTCCTACCGGCCACATTTGCGTATTCGCAAACGCCGGTTTCGATAAATCTACAGTCCTTCGCGACAGGTCTGCCGAACGTGGTGGACCTTGCACACGCTGGTGATGAACGCCTGTTCGCAGTGTTGCAGCCTGGCACGATCCGTATCATTAATTCTGATGGAACCGTTGTTCCTACTCCATTCCTGGATATTGAATCACGCGTGAATGGTGGTGGTGAGCAAGGGCTATTGGGTCTTGCATTCGACCCGAACTACGCACAGAACGGATTCTTCTATGTGAATTACATATTTGGTAGTGGAAATGGCAATACGCGTATTTCACGTTTTCAAGTATCCAGTGATCCGAACATAGCGCTCGATACCACCGAGCAAGTGATCTATACATGGCCACAACCATATAGCAATCATAACGGTGGTGATCTGGATTTTGGTGCGGATGGCTACCTCTACGTTGGTTTTGGTGACGGTGGCAGTGCTGGAGATCCAGAAGGTCGTGCGCAGGATCTAAGCGAACCGATGGGCGATATCATCCGTATTGATGTCAGCGATCCGGATACGACCTATACCATTCCAGCGACGAACCCGTTCGCGAATGTTACAGCGAGTAGTGATACCCTTCCTGAGATATGGGCATCAGGATTGCGAAACCCATACCGCTTCGGCTTTGATGCGCTTACGGGTGATATTTGGATCGGTGATGTTGGGCAGAACGCCTATGAAGAAGTTGATTTCTGGCCAGCAGGAGACAATACCCACCCTAATTTCGGCTGGCGCTGTTATGAAGGTCTTCATCCTTACAATACGGGTGGCTGCTTGCCTATTGATAATTATGTTGCTCCTGTTTCCGAGCATGCCCAAGGTGCTTTCGGTTGGTATTCGGTTATTGGAGGACGTGTTTATCGCGGTCAGGAATTCCCACGTTTGGAAGGCCGATACATCTATACGGATTATGCAGGCGGTGATTTCTTTTCATTACTGCCGGACGGAGTTGGTGGTTGGGACCGTGAAGAGATCAGGAACAGCAATACGACGGGGTATACCTGCATTGCTGAGAATAACGTAGGCGAACTTTTTGTGTGTAACCTCTCCAGCGGAATTGTCTATCACATTGTCGATGCATGCCCGCAGGATGCACCAACAGTGGATCAGAACGCGAATACGCTCACGAGCTCCCAGGCAACGGCTTATCAGTGGTATCTGAACGGCCAAATGATCACTGGCGCTCTTGACCAGACCTACGATGTTGAAATGTCCGGAACTTATTATGTAGTTGCAACGGTTGGTCCTAATTGTCAATTGGCGTCGGATACGATCCAGGTCGTTTTCAATGGTATTGGCGACACTGTCCTTTCCGGCTTGGAAATTTACCCAAACCCGGCGAAGGACCTTATTAGTATTACTGGAATGCCAGCAACCGTCGCGTTGATCAAGTTGTTCGATGTATCCGGTAGAGAGCTTCTGAATTCTTCTGTCGGTTCGGTAAACGGGAACACTACGCTGAATATAAATGATATTTCAACCGGACGCTATTCATTGGTGTTCTTATCAGTTAAAGGTGAGGTATTGGATCAGCGATCGGTTACTGTTCAACATTGATCAGAACCTTTTCCAATTGAAGACCCTGGACATTCGTGTTCAGGGTTTTTTCATGCGCGATCGATTCACCGGATTGAAGGAAGACGTTGCTCTGAAAAGGAATTTGGGTTAGTTTCGGTGACCCTTTTTAGAAGCCATGAGATCATTTCTTACACTCGTATCAATTGTATTTTCACTATCGATATGTGCGCAGACCGTGCTGTTCAGTGAAGATTTTGAAACTGCCCTTCCTGCATTTGCACCGAACACTCCGGATATGGGTTCGGTGCAGACCGGGGACAATACATGGCTTATCAATAACTCATATGCCGGTGGAAGCGGTGAGATACTATGCTTAGGCTTCCCGTTCTCATTTACAATACCGACCACTGCAGCTCAACCTGCTGGGATATCGATGGCCAATGGTAAATACCTGCATATTGCAAGTACCCCTGGTATTGCTGCCGGGATCACTAATTGTTCGTTCGTGGCCGCGGATGGCTTATGTACCAATGCTGCGAACCATTTTGCGCGCATGACTCAGGATGTGAACACGGTTGGAGCGAGTGATATTACGGTATCGTTCTGGTGGCTTTGTGGCGGCAGTGCGAGCAACTATGGAGAGATCTACTACAGCACGAATAGCGGCAGCTCTTGGACACTTGTCAATACACCTATTAGCCAATATTCGAACCAATCCAACTGGGTAGAACAGACCATTTCTGATCCCGCTTTCGCAGGGCACACAACCTTACGGTTTGGATTCCGATTCGTGAACAACACAACACTGAGTGCAACCGACCCGGCGTTCGGTATCGACGATGTTGAGATCACATCAGGTTCGACAGTTGCCAATAGCATATCAACTGGAACGATAGCACCTGTTTCTTACTGCCAAGGAACCGGGCTTAACATACCCTATACAGCGAATGGAACATATTCCGCAGGCAATTCATTCACTGCTGAACTTTCCGATGCGACCGGGAGTTTCGCTGCACCTGTGATCATTGGAACGGTTAGTTCAACTACGAGCGGGTCCATAGTAGCCACTATTCCTGCGAACACACCGGTGGGCACTGAATATTTGGTCCGAGTGGTCAGCTCAACGCCCTTTACAGTAGGAACACCATTTGGCATTTCACTTTCTGTAAGCGAAGCGCCATTCGCCGGCGACGATAGGTCGATCATACTGTGTAAGAATTCAGGTACATATGACCTATTGCAATTGCTTACAGGAACACCAAGTACGTGTGGCACATGGGCTGGGCCTGCTGGAACGTTAGCAGGTGGGATGTTCAATACGGCTACGAATAATCCTGGAGCATATGTATACACGACGAACTGCCCCAGTGCCTGTCCACGGGATATGGCAACATTAACGGTAACGCTGCAGAACCCTGCAAATGCGGGAAGCAACGTGACCGCCGAATTATGTAATAATGATCCACCAGCAGATGTGCATGATCTCGTATTGAATGGTGATGAGGATGGTTTCTTTTACTACCAAGGACAATCATCTCCGCAGCCTGACCTTACCATTCCTGGCAGTTATCCGCTGACGTACATTGTATTTGGCGTTGGCCCGTGTGTAAATGATACATCCGATTTCATTTTGAACGTGAATGAAGCACCGAATGCCGGTGCGAGCGCATCTGCAACAATTTGCACGAATGCAACCGCCACGGAATTGATATCATTAATTGGTGGAACCCCGGATGCTGGAGGTACGTGGACCGATCCATCCGGTCTGGTCACTTCAGGTATTCTAACCCCAGGAACTTCGGTTGCCGGTCTATATACCTATACCGTTCCTGGTATAGCGCCATGCGAAGATGAGCAAGCTTTCGTTGCGGTCGTATTCGACCCTTGCACTGGAGTTGAGGATCAGGGTGAGCGTATGACATCGATACGCTGGGTAGGGCAAATGGGTAATGTGCATACGGTAATGATCGGATATAGCGACCTGGACCACTACGAGTTGATCGATGCTACCGGTCGCGTCCATATTCAACAGCGTGATCTTGTACAGGGTGATCGGATCTTGTTGGACCTTGCAGGTCAACCAACTGGAATTTATTTCCTGCGAGCCAGCGACAGGTCCGGGCAGTCAGTGATCAAGTTGTTGCATCGGGGGAGCTGAACTTCATTGACCCAGGAATTTTCTACCCACACGATCGATCGTGCATAAGTGGGCGTTCATGACCCTGTAGCTGAGATCCGTGGTCCAATACATTTGATCGAACGAAATATGCATTGGAAGTTGCAATGCACATTCCGCGCTAAACACAGTTCATTGATCGCATGAAGAAAAAGGACCGAAAGATCTTCGTATTGGATACTTCCGTTATTCTGTACGACCATTCAGCCATTGAAAACTTTGAAGAGCATGATGTGGCCATACCCATACAAGTCTTAGAAGAACTAGACACATTCAAAAAAGGTAACGACACAATTAATTACGAGGCGCGTGAATTCATTCGCCACTTGGACAGCATTGCACAACGCGATGTACTTACGGATTGGATCCCCTTGAATGGTGCTACACATGGGAAGTTCAAAGTAGTTGCCAAGCACGACCTGAATGGTGTGGATGCAACCAAGGTGTTCGACGACGCCAAGGCCGATCATCAGATCCTGAATGCTACGCTCACGCTACAGCGGCAGAACAAGGACCGCACCGTTGTTCTGGTCAGCAAGGATATTGCACTTCGCTTGAAAGCGAAGAGCTTGAATATCCTTGCAGAGGATTATCTCACAGGGAAGGTCCGTGATGTTCGTGAAAAGTTATATACAGGTCGCACTGGCATTGAAGACTTCAGCGAAGAACTCATAGACAGCTTATTCGAGCGCGGTAGCATGCCGGTAGAGGATATTGGGATCGAAAGACCGAAAGGCAATCACTTTTTCATCCTGAAACACAAGAAGAAAAGTATCCTCGCCAAATTCGATCCGCGTACCGGAAAATTGAATCGTGTAGAGAAGCATAGCGTGTTCGGTATCGGTCCGAAGAATGCGGAACAGGCACTGGCAATGGCAGCTTTGCTTGATCCTGAGATCAAATTGGTAACCTTACAAGGTGCTGCTGGTACTGGAAAGACATTACTTGCTCTGGCTTGTGCATTGGAACAGCGCAGAGAGTATCGCCAGATCTACGTAACACGTCCTGTAGTGCCGCTGAGCAATAAGGATATTGGTTATCTACCTGGAGATATCCAAAGCAAATTGGACCCGTATATGCAACCGCTTTGGGATAACCTGAAGTTGATCAAAGGACAGTTCGAGAAGCATGATAGTACCCCTAAGCGGATCGATGAGATGCTAGAGAATGAAAAGATCTCCATTGCTCCATTGGCTTACATCCGTGGCCGGTCATTGAGCAACATCTTCTTCATTGTTGATGAGGCTCAGAACCTTACGCCTTTGGAAGTAAAGACAGTGATAAGTAGAGCAGGGGAAGGCACCAAGATCGTCTTTACGGGTGATGTACATCAGATCGATTCACCGTTCCTGGATTCCGAGAGCAACGGATTAAGTTACTTGATCGATAAAGCGAAAGGAGACCCGTTGTTCGCGCACATTACGTTGGAAAAAGGCGAACGCAGTCCTCTCGCTAATCTAGCCAACGAATTGTTGTAGAAAGTGCCAATTGTAAAGTCCGGTCAGTTTCATGAACTGACCGGGCTTTGTTCTTGGTCATGGTCCGATGTCACTGATAAAGGGACGATCAATGCACAAGCATCATCGATAACGTTGGCCGCTCGAAGGCATTTTAAGAAGACAAAAAGGGATCAGAATAGCTCTTCAACCTCGATGAACTTGAACTTCATGTTGAAGAAGCTCTGGTAGTCCTTACCTGTTTCGGCCATTTCTTCATCGCCGCTTTCAAAATGCCAGTTCACCTGGATCTTGTTTCCTGTCTCACCAGCGGTATTGAGACGTTTGAAGATATTATACAGATGCCTCGAAGAACTGGTGTCCAAATAATCCAGATGCATGTTCACGGTCGTTTCTTCGGAGGGCTTTTCCAAATACTCATCCAACCAGTTATAGACCTGTGCATAGAATTGCTCAGAGTTATGGGGTAAAGACCGTCCGATGAACTCCATGATCCCACTGTCCACATCTATATCAATAAGCGGAGATGTATCCGTTCGTTCAACATGGTAGCGTTTTGTGATCATTGCAAGGGTCAGGTATTTTGAACACCACGTGTTATCCTGTTACATGCAAAGAAAACGGCACCATGACCAGATCATAAGTGCGATCACAGTGATCCATTAACAAAATGACGTTGATACCGTGACAGCAGCGATAGGCCTATCCTAACGGTACCTACTTGGCGGCATACGCCGTAAGTATATCCTGATCGCTTGGTAAAATGATCTCCGTATCATCGACCCGCCGAACCCAGTACAAGTATTTCCCGCTTCCATGACATGCGAATGCGGAAGTTGATTCTTGAGGCTCCAATGCCCTTACTGGGAAAGTTCGCCAAGATCCATTTTCTTCCTCCATTGCGATCTTTACTTCCACTATCACCGAGCAGGAGTTCTTCATTTCCAATTGGAAGGTACCGCTATAATCGCGCTTATAGCCTTCGGTATAGTATTCGCATTTTTCGCATACCGAGCCCCATTTCGTATCGGTCCTTACGAGGCAATCCGCATAGTTCGTATCCTGCGCACCTGCCCAGAAAGCAGCAAGTACGAGAACGATCAGGAGGATGATCTTCTTCATGTTCATTTGCAACCGGTGTTGTTCAAAATGATCTTTGCTTCTGCATTCCCGAATTTCTTACTGGTCTTCCAGTCCTTGCATGCCGACTTCATGTCATCTTTCCCTTTGTAAGCCCAACCTCGGTTGTTGTACCCTTCCTCATTCTTCGGCTCCAGTTCCAATCCTCTGTTGAAGTCATTCAATGCGAGATCGAATTTTTGCATTTTGTTATAGGCACTACCACGGCTGATATATGCCCATACATGATCCTCCTGGCGGGTGATCACCGAAGTGAAATCTTCAACTGCATTGTCGTATTGTTTGAGGAGACTGTAACAAAATCCACGCTGCAGGTACGCGTTCACATGATTCGGGTCAGCCTTCAATGTTTCACTGAAATAGAGAATTGCTCCTTTATGATCTCCTGATCGATACGCTGCTTCACCTGTCTTGAACATCACCTCCGCGTCTGCGGGTGGTTTGGACGCATCCATATAGGACTGCGCATTAATGGATAGTGAAAGCGAGATCGCTGCTGTGGTGGTCAATAGTGTTTTCATCGGTCGGTGCCATTTGTACGTAGGCCATCCAAGGAGGTTTCATCGAACAAGTATTGAAACAGCAGTTCGTTAACGAATATGCTTGGTACCTGAACTGTCCATCAATGATCGAATTGGTCGGTCGGAAAATTGGATCATCCGGTAACCCTAAGATCCGGATCACCGTAAAACGCAGCAGAGATCCGGTATGAAGAGTAGAATGATATATGACTTTGGCCGCTTCCTGGCCA
>JAGNUG010000135.1 GCA_017987115.1 Flavobacteriales bacterium
GATCGGTGGTAGATACATCAAAGCTTGGATCCAAAGGTGATGTCAGTCCGAAGGTATTGTGGGCGATCGTCGTCAAAGGCTACGGGTCGACTTCACGATCTCTTAACATTGCAGCTCCTAAAGCCGGAACCACATGAATTATTTGTATTCGCTGTTCGCAATTCTTAGTACGGGCACCTTAATGGCCCAAACCGCACCGAGCGATAGCCTTTTCAATGTGGACCAAGTGGTTACAGTGAACCTCACGTTCAGCGATCCGAATTTCTGGACCACGTTGACCACCAACTACACCAACGATGTGGGTGAGACACTGACGGCTGACGTGACCATCGTAGACCTCACTGGATCCCACACGTATCCGAGTGTTGAAGTTGATCTAAAGGGGAACAGTACCTATGGACACCCGGGTAATAAAAAGAGTTTCAAGATCGATTTCAATGATAACATCAGTGGGCAGAAATACCATGGTATGACCAAGATGCATTTCAACAATTGCTATAAGGACCCTTCGTTCCTGCGCGAGAAAGTGTACTTCGATCATGCCCGTGAGCAAGGTGTTCTGGCTCCTCGGGTAGCGTTCGCGAACATCTATATGAACGGCACCTTCTGGGGGTTTTACAATATGGTGGAACCGGTGGACAAGAATTTTCTGGATCGCTGGGTGGATGACAACAATGGCAACTTGTTCAAGGCCGGGGATAATTTCGGCGGAGGGCCTGGCGGTAGTGGAGATGCGGCCGACATGGCGTATTACGGTTCTGATCAAAATAGCTACACGGCCAAGTACGAGTTGAAAACGAACGAAGACGAGAACGACTGGACTGAGCTGATCGCTTTATTGGATCTATTGAATAATTCCAGTGCGGCCGACCTGCAGATACAATATCCCCAGCAGTGGGAATGGAACCCCATGCTTCGATCATTGGCATTGGATAACATGTTCAGTAATCTGGACAGTTATATCAATTCCGCACGGAACTATTACATCTACCACGATAGCACCACGTTCAAGTGGCGTTGGATCAAGTGGGATGCGAACGAGGCCTTCGGATCATACGGAGGCCAAGGTGTTGGCAACCTGTTGAATTTGGCACCGAATTACGTGGCCACGAACCGCCCACATCTGTCGAACATCTTCAGTGACGCTGTGCTGTATCATGATTACGAAGTGCAATACTGTGCCGCATTGGAGAATTTCAATAATGCCTATTTGGACCCGAAGATCGATGCGCTGAAGGCGTTGATCCAGGATCACGTTGCGGCCGACCCTAATAAGCAGTTCACTACTGCTCAGTTCATGGCGAACGTGGAAGGCGATATTACCACAGGTGGAGGACCAGGCGGTGGCACGATCTATGGATTGAAAACGTTCATAGGCAGCAGGTCCGGTTATTTGAACAATGCAATGGATTGTGCAACAGTTGGTATCGGGGAGGTGAATGATGACGGATTGCTCGTTTATCCGAACCCGACATCAGGTTCCGTTCATGTAAACTCCATTGTTCCTCTTAACGCCTCCAATATTCAATTGATCGATATGCAGGGACGGTCGCTCCCTATTTCCGTTTCCGGGAATACCGTGGATCTTTCGATGCAAGGGTCCGGTATCTATCTATTGAGGGTCTTGGAAGGCGAGAGAATGAAACAGGTCCGTCTTATGAAGCATTGAAGTGTTCGTGTGAATTCGGTTGATCCGGATGCTGGATGCATAGCAGGGCTGGACGGAAGAATGATGGTGAGGAAAGCCTCGGACACGCATCATTCGATATTATCAAGATCCGGAACAGAGGTTACAGGCTCCTTGCTCTTTGTCGTTCAGGACATTAGGTCGAATTACTCGTCAGGTATATTCTGGCACGGATATTGTAAAACCGCAATCCTAACCCAACTCCAACAAATGAATAAGTTCTTGACCCTCGTAGCGTTCCTAGGTTTCATGGGAGCAGCCAATGCACAGACCGACGTAGCTGAACCGGTAAAAGCTGAACCAGTAAAAGAAGCTGCTGTTGAAGCTGTTGAGCCTGTAAAAGAAGCTGCGGTAAATGCTGTTGAAGCAACTACTGAAGAGACCAACGAGGCTGTAAAAGGCGAAGCAAAAACTGCTGCTTGCTGTGCAGGAAAGGCGAAAGGCGCGAAGTGCGACCACGCTAAAGCAGAGGCAGGTGATGGCCACGGACACGCAGAAGCTGGACATGACCATGGTACGATGAAAGCACATGTTTGTACGGATGCTTGCAAAGGCGAAGCACATGCATACGCTTGCGGCGAAGAAGGCCACAAGTGCGCTGCTGATTGCCACGCGAAGAAGTAAGACTTCGAATTGATTTTGGAAAGCCCTGCACATTCGTGCAGGGCTTTCTTTTTTTGATCTATCCGCTAGTGGCGGAAATTACTCGTGCTTTCTCCAAAGCCTGAACTGACCACCGAGTACCACTGCGTGTTGCACGAACCAGAAGTGTTGACCAGCACGGTCTTCACTTTCCCCGGTAGTTAGCACATTCGGTAAGTCGATCCACCCGGCCTTAAGCGTATTGCGGATAAAGAAGTGTTTCAGGAAAGTGAGGTGCAGACCCACTTGTGCGCCAACCCCATAACCGGCAATATTGAACCGGTTATTGATACCCTCGCCGAATAGACGTACATCCGTTCGTGGGATCACCGGACCGGCATGCAGCCCTTCATAAACGCGCAGGTAATAGCGCTCGTTCTTGCTTTTCCAAAGGAGATCATAATGGTCCAGGTCCACACTAAGTAGATTCAAACCGTCGGAATGCTCGTAGGTCAAGAGTTCCGGTTCGATCACGACATCTCGGGAGAGACCTGCGTCGGCACCGTAACGCGCCGAACGTTCCGGGCTTACAGTACCATCCATTCGAACGATCTGACCCTGATCAACCACGTATTTCATGTGGTCCAGGCCTAATGAGATCGCCCAGCGGTCCTTCAGGAAATAACCAAGCCGATAGTTGTATTGCGGGATCCAGATGTTCTTGGGGTCGAAGTATTCCTTCACGCTGAATGGCACGGGCCGGTCACTTGCTTGCACATGGCGCAAGGTGAAGTCATAGTTGGATCCGTCAAAATGGATATCGCTCCAACTATACATGGAGCGATTGTATCCCCAATACACGAAGAAGGAGCCTTTAGCAGATGTGTGGGCAGGGCCAGTGGCATGCACGCTCCCAGGTAGGAGGGTAAGCATCACGGTGATCATAACTACGATATGATCTGAACCAAATGAGAATAGTGGAAATGTGGATTTCACGGTGTTGGGACATTAATATGATCAGCGGTCAAAATGATCTTGAACGAAGCCTCCGTTCTATTCCATTCTTCAATCTCAACAAAAGCGAGGAAAGAGTTACAGGTACGGCCATTGTTGCGTTGTGAGGAACGGACCATTCTGCTAGAGCCGCATCAAGATCTCCTTCTGCGCCGATGTTCTTCCAGAATGTTCTGAAATCAGATTCCGCATGCTCCAAGTTGAAGTCCATCTTATGCGTCTTATCCTTAAGAAACTGAGCGATGTTCGTATTCACTGTATCGCAATAATCCAAAGAAACCTCGAGCGGATCCTTGTCGTTCGCATAATCCAAATGAATATCATCCCGATAAGCTTTGATTATTCCTTGCTCATAGCGCTTTGTAAAACTCTCTGCGGTCTTTCCATCATCTCTCCGAAGATGAACATAGAAAGCGTCATTGCCGTATGCTAGGTCAAGCCTGCCCAGGAACCAGGACAATCTGTTATCCGCTTCAATGTGCTGGTCCGGATAGGCTAAACGCTCTTTACCCAAAAGGTGACTTCGCGTCTCATGCCCTGTGCTGAAGTTGGTTATTTTGGCACACGCGTTATTGAATGTTGTTGAACCACAGCGTCCAGTATTAAGAATGAAGACGTTCATGATCCTAGGTATTGCTACAAAATGCTGGATTGGCGGGGTACATCGTTCGGGCTATTGATCCATTCAGTCGGTCTGGGCATATCTTGTTCAAATGATCCGTTCCGTGAGGTCCCTTAGGCGAACAAAGGCAACAACCGCATCATACCTCCCACTTGGAAACGGATCCGGTCAAGTTCTGAAGGGTTATCGCGATTCTCGATCGTCGCATCCATGAGTTCAACAACGCGTTTGCATTCCGACGATTTCAGTCCCCGCGTAGTAATTGCCGGCGTGCCGATCCGAATTCCACTTGTCACGAACGGGCTTTGCGAATCGAACGGGACCATGTTCTTGTTTACTGTTATATCCACAAGGCCCAATACGCGTTCAGCTTCTTTGCCCGTAATGTTCTTGTTCCGAAGATCCACAAGCATGCAATGGTTGTCCGTACCACCGCTGATCACATCATAGCCAAGTGCCATGAACGATTCGGCCATGACCTTCGCATTGGCGATCACTTGTTTCTGGTAGGTAATGAACGATGACTCCAACGCTTCCGAGAAAGCCACTGCCTTCGCAGCGATCACGTGCTCCAGTGGGCCGCCTTGCGTACCGGGGAAAACGGCACCATCGAGAATGGAGGACATGGATCGAACATCCCCTTTAGGCGTTTTTCGTTCGCGCGGATCATCGAAGTTCTTGCCCATCATGATCAAGCCACCTCTTGGGCCGCGCAAGGTCTTATGTGTGGTGGTCGTAACAATGTGACAATGCGGCAATGGGTCGTTAAGCAACTTTGCAGCGATCAGGCCTGCTGGGTGGCTCACATCAGCAAGGAGCAATGCGCCTACCTCATCAGCGATGGCGCGGAAACGCGCATAGTCCCAATCCCGGCTGTAGGCACTGGCACCACAGATCAATAACTTCGGTTTTTCACGGCGTGCAATTTCAGCGACGGTATCCATGTTCACGGTTCCGGTCTCCTTATCCACTCCATAGAACGTTGCATTGTAGAGCTTACCGCTGAAATTCACAGGGCTTCCGTGGGTAAGGTGTCCTCCGTGGCTCAGGTCGAACCCAAGAATGGTATCACCGGGTTCCAAGCATCCGAGCATTACTGCTGCATTTGCTTGCGCACCGCTGTGCGGTTGAACGTTGGCCCAAGTCGCACCGAACAGTTTCTTAACTCGTTCAATTGCTAAATTCTCGACCTTATCAACGATCTCACAACCACCGTAATAGCGCTTTCCTGGCAATCCTTCAGCATATTTATTGGTAAGCACGGAGCCCATGACATCCATGACCTGTTGGCTCACATAATTCTCACTGGCAATAAGCTCAAGCCCTTTTGTTTGGCGCCATTTTTCTTGTTCGATCAATTCAAATACTGCGGAGTCACGTTGCATAGTGGAAATACTAGTGTAAAGTAAGTTGGATGTTATGACCGATGAGGTCGGCCCTCAAATGTAGCCGTTACGCCATGATCCTGGATCATCCGGATCTTACCAATCCGGCACCGGCCCAGATGAAGAAAAGGAGAACAGGGTATTGGATCAGATGCAGCAGTTTTATGGATACACCGGTAAGCGCCGGAATGCTTGCTGATAGAAAATGCAGGATCATCGCGAGCAGGCCCAATAGTATGAATCCGATCACTACGAACTTGGTATACCGATGATCACCGAACAACTTGAGCAGCAGAATGATGCTTAACGTACACATGGATGCGGCAAAAGCGAATGCCAGTATCCATTTGATGAATACAAGGTTGAATAAGCTTGCACCATCCACCCAGTTCTGGAACAAGGAATGTGCATAGTTATCAGCTCTATTGTTGGCAACGAAGTCGATCTGGTAGTTCAGGTTCAAGAACATGAACTCACGCGCTGCACCAAGCAGGATCCCACAGATCAGTATGCTGAATATGACGATCCACCGTCCGGCCATGATCACCGACCGATCAATTGGCCTTACGTTCATTAAATGGCGCGAACCGCTTGACCCACACGTACCATAGGATGAATACACAACCATATACAACCACATAAAAAGTATAATCGTGATTGAAATTCAGGAGTTCGTAGTTGATGGTAACAATGATGGACAATGCCATGATCCGCAGGATATTCATCGTGTGGATCACGATCAGACCAAGCGCTCCGTACCACAGTTTATGTTTCACGGGCCCGGGGTAGGCGATCAGGAAGATAAGGAATACAGCGAAGAGACCGGCTCCATTGCACGCATCACCGATCCAGAGCAGATGGCCCCCTTGGACACCGATCGTCCTGATATTCTCGGTATTGATCGGTTCTGGAATAAGGTCATATCCAAGTATCGACAATCCTGACCCTGAGAGCTGGATCAAGCTATCGATCAGCGCTGCGTCGAACCAGCCGAAGGGGTGCAAATAGAACTCATAGAGCACGTACCACGCTAAATAAAGCAACGCGGCAGTACCAACAAAACGAATAATGGGATCCTTGAAAGCCGTTCCTGACACCAATGGCCCGGAGACAGGTGCGGACATTAAATGGTCTTCTTTCGAGACTTGCGCAGCTCAAGCGCTTTTTTACCTCCCAATACTGCACCAGCAGCAATAAGGGCACTAAGTCCACCGTCAATAGGAATGCATGGAGGTGGCCAGCAGGGAGGGGGACCACCGATCGGCTGTGCCCAAACCCCCGACGCAAATGCGAAGGTTACCAAGGCAAGAACTAGTGATAGGCGTAGAATGTGTTTCATGGACTGTATCGGAGCGGGTGCCAAAAGTAGGTATTCCTTAGTAATAAATCCAGTGGGTATGAAAGACCTATGAACAATGGTGTTCAGATCTTGTTGATAAAGGACCTCTACTTTGGTATCTTGGATCCAATTGTGAGCATAACAACTACTGGTCATGAGGTACTGATCATGATCAGATCATGTAGATCCCGATGTTCAACTTAAATTGTTGTGGATCAGGCGATAAGTGAAAATGGCCCAAGCGTCGAAGGCTACTGACAAAATCAGGACCGAGCGCCGGGGTCTTACCATGTATATTTGCCGACCTTTTCCGGCAGTCGGTTCATAAATTTGGGCAACGGTTGTTCCACTAATGGTTGGGGAAGCGCTAGGGGATGTCAGCACAAAGACCACAACAACGAGGAAGTATCATCGATGCGAAGGACTTGCGCTATTTCATCCGCATTGCTTCGAAGAACTGGTATTTTGTGGCTGTCGCCATTGTGCTCGCATCCGTATTGTCCTACTTGTACAGTTACAAACTGCCCAATATCTATGGGGCTACCACGCAGATCCTTCTGAAGGACCGTGATGTGTATGATTATCAATCAAGCGTTTACAAAAGTTTAGGGTATACCGGTGTATATGGTGACATTGTCAATCAGCGTCGCGTTCTTACTTCCTATGATCTTGTAGATGCTACTTTGGATAAATTGGATTTTGATGTTTCGTACTTCATCGTTGGTCGCTTCAAGACATCGCAGGTTCATGGAACCTTACCATTTACCGTTAGGATAAACGGCCTTGCATCGAAACTTTTCGGAAAACCCTTTGAACTGCGTATCGTGGATACTCGGAGGTATTCATTGAGCTATGATCGGGATGGTGTCATTGTGACCAAGGAATTCAACTTTGACAAAGAAGAGCGTAATACGGATTTCATTCTCACCGTGCACAAATCCCCCTACCTTGTAGATAGCACCTTAGCTACCTATTCGCAGACCGATTATCAGTTCATTCGCTATGATCGATCCGCGATGGTCGCTAAGTTCATTAGTAGGATGCAGGTCGTGAACCACGAATTTACCACCATCTTACAAGTTGCGGTTGAAGATGAGGTTGATGTCCGGGCAAAGCAGTTCTTGGATACGTTGTCCAAGGTGTACATAGATTATACCTTGAAGAGCGAGGTGGAGATCAATGAGAACACCGTGCGTTACATCGATAAACAATTGAATGAGGTAAGCGCGATCCTTGAACGGCATGAGGATGAATTGCAGGCATACAAGGAGAGTAAGCAGATCTTGAATCTTGGGAGAGAGGAGAGTTTGTATTTCCAAGAAATGGTGGACTACGATCAGCAGCGTCGTAAATGGGAACTGGAGATCGGCGCCATGGATGCCTTGGAGGAATATGTTCTGAATAGTCAGGATGAGCGACTTCTGCCTCCGGCGGTGTTTATCGCCAATGATGATTTCCTGAAGCAGACCTTGGGTGAATTGTACGCTATGCAGATGCAACGCAATGCAATGTTATATAGCGCCACGGGCTCCAATGCGGTTATTGAACAGTTGGATTCAACCATGCAGTTGAATCGGTTGAATCTGTTGACCTACTTGGACAATTCCCGCGACGCCATCCGCTCCAGGATCAATGACGTTCAAAAGCAATCGAATGATTACGAGGGTATGATACGGGCATTGCCCAAAAGCCAACGGGATGTGTTGAATATCGAAAGGCGTTTGCAGGTCAATGAGAAGATGTACTTGTTCTTACTGGAGAAAAGGGCAAGTACCATTATCGCACGTGCAGGTATTGTACCAGGGACGAAGGTGATCGAAGCATCGAGGTCACTCGGTGTGGTAAGGCCGGACAAGATCCGGATCTTTTACACGTTCATGCTTGGTGGTGTTCTTGTTGCCATGATGGTCGTATTCATCCGCATCATGTTCTACAACCGTATCGAGAATGCGGACCAATTGAAGGAATTGACCCCGCTACCGATCTATGGTGAGATCATTGCCAGCGAGAAGGCGGAAGAGAACTATGTTGTGGTGGATACGGATCCCAAAGCAGCTATAACGGAATCGTTCAGAACTGTGCGGACGAACCTGGAATACGTACCGGTGGAAAGTGGC
>JAGNUG010000136.1 GCA_017987115.1 Flavobacteriales bacterium
TATCAGTACAATATCCAAAAGCATGCCAGTACATATCACTTTGATCGAAACATCCTCGACTGGCTTCCAATCAAATCGAACGTCATTCTTCTCGAATTCGCAGACCACACCAGCCAGCGCATCACCGGTCTCAAGCGTCACATTCACCCTATCATTGGAGGTCGGTTCCACTGAACGGATCGAACCTGACACTTGCACCACTTGTTCGTTCATGCCAACGAACTTCGCCGTAGCAGCTTGTTCGTCCGCACTGAATGCATCAAACAGCTCAGTCGCGGTTACAGACTCCGTCACCGGCATCGAATCAGCAGAACCTACACCTCTATTGTATTCTGTCCATGCATACACACCACCACCTACAAGGGCAATGGTAGCAGCAACGGCGATAATGGTCTTGGGTCTCATACCTGGATCAGTTAGGTGCTCCGGCCGCAACCCAAGCTTGTAGTTTAAGAATATCACAGGAAGGGAGCACACCGCTAGGCGGCATGGAACGTTGATCGAAGACCAGCAACTGGATCTTGCCATCGTCCACGCGAGCCTTCACTTCGGTATATTGAAGAAAATTGCCCGGAGCTGATCCACCAGCAACGTGGCAACCAGGTATCGCGCAGCGCGTTTCAATGATGGGCGCTACTTGTTCGGTGTAATAGTTGGCCATGGTCGCATCGCCAACAACACAGAATTTGTTCGGATACAGTTCTTCTTCAACATCATAATAACATCCGGTCAAGAAGCCGATCATCATTAAGACAAGGCTGAATAAATATGCGCGTCGCATGGTCTAATTGTTAGGCGCCCCGTCCCCGATCCAAATAAGGAACTGATCTATAGTACACTGTGATAACATAGGACCTGATGGCGGCATTGCTTCGGCCGAAGGTAAGTGCTGGATCGCTGCCTCCAACCTACCATCGTTCGCAACTGAATTCACAACGCCCCAAGCTGTAAAGTCGAGCCCACCCTGTGGTGTGGTACCACTATGGCATCCTTGGCATTTTTGTTGAATAATGGGAACGATCGTACCGGAATAGGTTACGTTGATCGTATCACATGATCCCGGTTGGCAACTGTTGTTCTGCGCGCCTTGTTGCAGCCAAGTACTGATCAGTGCCAACTGTTCAGCAGTCAACCGGCTCTGCGGAGGTGGCGGCATACGGTCATCCGGATCGGTATCATTGATATCTTCCCAAAAGTCTCCATCCTGCACGATACCACTGTTCATCAACGACTGATAACTTGTGATCTGGATATCGTCGTTATCATCCGTTGGTAGGTTGTGGCAACCTGGTATTGCGCAATTGCTGATGAGGATCGGTAACACTTGCTGTTCGAAGAATACGGTCGTGCTATCGCAGATCACCTCCGGAGGGTCAGGATCTTGGCCACCTCCTCCGCCGCCGCCGATCGTCGTGATATCATCTGGCTGAACCAGCGGTTCGTGTTTACAACCTGTAAACAGCAAAACTACCGCGAGCGCGATACTCAAGGTGTACGTTATTATATGTGTTGATCTGGTCATCCGGTCACAGGTGCTACCGTTAATTGCGGTGCAAGTAAATACCACGGTAAGGTCCATCTTGTAGTGAACTTGACGGAACGGGAAAAGATGTGGATGAACCGGAACGAAGCAGTACTACTCACCCGCCAACCAGCGCTTGAACGTGGATGAACGCTCACTGCTGACCACTGCATCCTCATCGTAAGGTGGATCAAGCATCACCTTCACCCTGCTTTTGCTGTATGCCAGAAGCTCTTTGATACTATCGACCTGCACGATCAACTGCCTATTGAGCCGAATGAACCGCGTTGGATCCAACTGCTTTTCCAGTTTGTCCAAGCTATGATCCATGGGTAGATCTTTCCCTTCCCGGGTGCGCAGGAACGTGTTCTTGAGCAGGGAATGGAAGTAGGCTATTTGATCAGGTTCCACCACTTTGAAATGATCACCATATCGGATCAGGAAACGCTTTGCAGGTAAGCTGTGTTCATCAGCACCGTGTTTTGCCAAACGTGTCAGATCACGAACGGCGCTCCAATTCCTTAACCGCTCAATAGCTTGTTGCAGTTCCACTTTCTGTATCGGCTTCAGCAGATAGTCCAATGCATTCACTTTGAACGCACGTAACGCGTATTCATCGTAGGCGGTAGTAAAAACTACTGGGCAATCAACTTCTACACTTTCAAAGATCTCAAAACTCTCTCCGTCTGCCAACCGCACATCGAAAAAGGCAATGTCAGGAGCCTTGTTGGCACTGAACCATTGGACCGCTTCTTCAACTGTTGGAATATCCGCTATCACCTCGATAGACGGCTGCATATCCCCCAGTAATCTGCGCATTCGTGCCACCGCGCCATCCTCGTCCTCGATAATAATTGCTTTCATTGATCAGGATCTATCAAAGGTATTCTCACAACGAATTCCGTCGAGCTCTGCTCCACTTGGACCGGACGCGTCGTAAAAGCAGCGTACCGTTTGGTAATACTTTCCAATCCGAAACCTGTACTCTGCGCAGGAGATCGTCTTGCAAAAATCGGGTTCTCAACGATCAGTTCGTTCGACCCGGAGCGTATTGATATGGTAAGGGTCCGATCCTTGTCGATCCGATTATGTTTCAACGCATTCTCCACTAGGATCTGCAACGTCAGGGGTACGATCAAGGCCTGTAGCTCAGTAACCTTCTCTTCCACGTTGAGTTCGATCGCGGCTCCGAACCGTCTTTTCTCGAGTGCGAAATAGGTTAAAAGCAGCACAATTTCCTCTTTAACCGTAATGAGATCCTTGTCCCGAACCTGCAGAATATTCCGGAAAAAGGTACTGAGCTGTCCAACGTGTTCTACTGCTTTATCGGTATCTGATTCGATGAGTACGACCAAGGCATTGAAGCTGTTGAAAAGGAAATGTGGATTCACTTGACTGCGCACGGCATCCAACTGGAAACGCACTTTTTCCTTTTCAAGTGCCAACCTATCGCGCAAACGTAATTCCCGCGTCCGGATCAGGAAGAAGGCCAGTATTATCAACGAGCCAAAGAACAGGACCAATGTTCCTGTCCGCTTCCACCACACGCGCTCAACTACAACATGCAGCTTGGCCACCAAACCGTTGTCAGCGGCGTTGTCGTCTGCAACATCGGTGGAAAAAGCACGTAACTCGAACGTATGATCACCGGCAGGAAGGTCGTTGAATGTAACTTCTCTGTCGCGGGTGGTTTGCTGCGATTGCGCATGACCTAACAGGTGATATGAAAATCGGATCGCACCAGGATCAGCCAGTGCAGAGGCCGTAAAATGAACGGTGAAGGTATTTCGGTCACTGGGCACATGAATGATCGTATCCAATGGAACCGGGACATTCCCGACGGTAACTCCGGTAATGAAAGGGAGCATGTTCGGCTCATGATCGGTAGCGCTGGAGCGCATCCTGACCAAACCCTTATCGCATCCGAGCCAGAGCGTACCATCCTTTTCGGTGCAGAGCACATTCAGTTCTGCACTGACCTCGTCCAACCCTACTCGGGCGGAAATATTGGCCCAAGAACCGGTAGCTGGGGAAAAAGCAGTAACGCCTTTTGCCCCGAAAGCAACTAGTCTATTCCCGGAGCTGCCCAATGCGAACAGCTCATCTCCGAACGGTACGCGGTCCTTACCATCGCAAAGCATTGTGTCCTTACCTACTTTACACAACCCCGTACCTGGTCCTGCTGCCCACACATCTTCGCCTTGCATGGCCATCATGTAATAAGTGCGTGAACCGCCGTTCTTGAACGTGATCAATTTACCCATGCTATCCAACTGCACGACCCCATTGCCATCCGTAGCGGCAAGAGCAGCGCCTTGTGGTCGGGGCACCACGTCATAAACGAAACCTGGTCCGGAGTTAGCATGGTTCTTCCACTTTCCTGTGCGCTCATCATAAGCTGCTAGCCCATCCAACGTGGCACACCAGACCGTACCAAAACCACTTCTTACGGCGAGTACATTATCATTTGGCAATCCATTGTGCTCTCCAAAATGCTTGATGACACCAGTTGGCGAGATCGCGTAGACTCCACTACCAAATGTTGCTGCCCAAACTACCCCGTCATTTCCTACGGCCAATGAAACTATGGTACGCTGGGCTGGTAGGTCAATGTCGATCTTGGTGATAAAGGAGTGCTCACCGAATGCGGCTGGATGATTGAACAACCCATCATCAGTAGCGAACCATATTTCATCATTAGGCCCCGTGCAGATAGCGGTTATGTGCCGCAGGTCAATCCCTTCATGTTCCGGAACGAACAGGATGGCTGGATCAGCCCGTAGCAGTTTTTCCGTGCCATTGCACCACAAGGCAGCGCCATCATCAGTTAATACCAATTGCTTTGCAGCCATGGAAGGTATGTCCGAAGCACGTGGTTGAAGATATTTTCCACCCTTTGCGCCCCGATCAACCAGAACAATGCCTTTCGTTCTGGTCGCGAGCCATATCAACTCATTGCTTACGGCGATCGAGATCACAGGGCCATCGTTCCATTCCGGATCGAGCACCAACGGTTCGATCTCCAGCGCATGTGCATTGATCCGGAACGCACCTCTTCGGTCGGTTCCTGCCCATATGGACCCGTCTTCACCAACGGCAACTGAAAGTGTCAAATTATCAGGTGCTCCTTCCTGTTCACCATATATCCTTAACACCTTTACTGTATCACATATTGCCAGCCCCTGATCCGTTGCTGCTACTACACTACCGGTGGAGAGTAACGCGAGGTCATTCACATGATCGTCCGGCAACCCTTCTTTGGTAGTAATACGCGAGATCCCGTTGGATCCAAGAACATGGATACCACCGCCATAAGTTGCCAGATAGACCACACCATTCTTATCCACTAGGATCTTGCGTACCGGCGTTTGAACTAGTTTCTTATCGTACCGGATCGTATCACATCCCAGACTTGCACAACGGATGATCGCACCTGAACTGAAGGCTGCGTATACCTTCCCATTAGCATGTGTAACAGCTAATACGGAAGCGTTCTCCGAACGTACTACCACTTGAACATCCTCACCGTCGGTGCGTAGCAGACCGAGATCACTTCCGGCCCATATTTGCCCATACCTATCCTGAGATAAACAAGTGATCTCCGGACGCTGCTGTCCGGTCCGTATTTCCAAAGGTCTTGTATACGGAAACTGTGCCGCTAACTGGAGCGCAAAAAACACTCCAGCGAAAAAGAGCATACCCTTCTTCATTCGCGGTCTTTAGTTCGTTGGAACAAAAGGTCCACGGATACGTGAACAATGGGTGCGATCTTCTGTTGTACAACGCGTGGTATGCGTATCGCATGTTGATCCAGTTCTACTTCGAACGAAGAGGTTACACGAATGCCATCCTCCGCAACCACTAGTTTACAAGGAATGATGCGTTCGCGAACCTCGCCTCTAATGTTCAACTCACCCTTTGCTCGGACTTCCTGGGTCCCGATCTTATCAAGGTCCACGGCTTCAATGATACGACCCTTGAAATATGCGTATGCCCATGACCGGGAGTTCATATAGTTCTCGTTGAAGTGCTCATACTGCAAAGGCGAATTGAATCCAAGGAACTCGTCGATCGGGATCCGGATAACGAAGGTTCGTTCCTCTGGGTCGATCAATCCGGTCGCAGCCTTGTTGGTAGACGTAATGGTTTCCAAAGGCGCCTCACTGAGAAATGTGATGATCGACCGTTCAAGGTTGAACAGCGATTGTCCTTGTAAAACAACTGCGAATGCATATGCAATAAGGAATAAGAGCAACCTGTTCATATGAGCTACCTATGCTAAGGCTGTGCCGAAGTTAACCAAGTGACCCTGAAGGTAGCGCTTACCAACTGTGCATCAATCACGGTCACTTACACTATGATCATTATGCACAAGCTCCATGAATACGTTCGCAAACCGGTGAAGATCATTCGGTCCGAACACGCCTCGGGCGTGCCCTAATGCTTCGCGCACCACAGCTTTGTATGCTGGCCGTTGTTTTCTGCTGACTTCGGCGCTGAATTCCTGAAGACCACGAATGAATGATGAAACGTTAACGCTAGTTCCCGTCTTGCGCAAGTCCTTCACTTGTGCTAATAAAGCCCGCCCAAAGTCGACACCCAATGCCTGCCAAATGGAAAGGTCCCACCCGCCAGAATGGGCTAAATGACGGACGGATGCTGGATCGATGTACGTACACTTTATTGTATGGAGCAGTAGTTGTGACACTATATGGTAATCCCACCAAGGCGCACCAATGAACAAGGGTACATTGGTCCGCAGATGGTTCAGGTCATTTCGATGAATTGCAAAGACATCGAATCCCACGGTACACACGGGCCCGTGCATGGAATCAGGTGTAGTAAGTTCCATGCGCTGACCCAGAAGAGCGTGTCCAGGTGTAACACGTTCCAAACGAGATCTTAGTCCCGTGAAACCGGCCAATTCAATATCCGAATTCACATACAGGATCACCTCTGCACCAACCGCCAAGGCGCTATCGAGAAGGTCATTAAGTGCTACGAGCGGCCGTGATATCGCAGGGTGTTCAGCTCCGGGAACCGCAACTGTATTCAGATCCGGGAATTTCGCTTTGAGAAGTTCGATCTCCGGCTCAGGGTTTACCGAGGTAACCGGAAATCCAAGCTCACCCCAGGAATGCATACAACGGAGTTGGTACTGGTCACCAACGTCCAGACCTTCAACCATCCTCACCAACTTAGGTGGAATGCTTGTAAAGAGTGCTATTCTATCACTTGGAACTGCCATTCACGGAATGGGTGCTGCGGATGACCGCTAATATCCGCCAAAGGTCACACGCTAACCGTTGATATTCAACTTGCTTCACATTGTTTTTACACCGTACAGTTTGCAGAGCCAGCTCAAATGGCCGGCATGCAGACTCTCGTGTCGAATTGAATGGGTTACCACATCATGCGCAGTGTGCCCGATCATCGGTATACCGGTCAAGTTGGGTCCTAGCAAGGCTTCATCCGTAAGTGCAGCAACATGTGCGATCGACTTCTCATTGATCGAATGGAACAGAGCGAGCACCTCATCGAAAGGTGGACAATCGGCTACAGGCAATGGTTTGGCACCGGGCATGAAATGTTTTGCCCAGGAGAACTTCTGGAAATCACCGCCCGTGGCCATCAGGATAAGACCGTTCTGGCTCGCTGCAAGGTGCGTGATCACCCAGTACGCAGTATTAAGTGGAACACCCTCGCAAACAAAAAGCCTGTGCAGGTCCTGATCTTTCAGCTTATTGAAATACAAAAGTGTGTACTCCCGGGAGCGGCCCATCATTTGGGCCAAGTGTTGTCCTTGTGTCATAAAGCGTATTTGAAGGGCTGAAGTTGGGGAAAAAGTAAGTGATCGAAAGTAAGCCCTTTTTCGAAGGGATGACCCCGGTCCATGCCGCCCCGAAAGCAGATCATGGTACCGTGCAAATTGCCGGACCGGTCGAACTGGTCGATCACATATTCGCTGTTCTGATCGGTGCAGGTCAATGACGCACTATTTGTCACACAACATGCCTTGGCGGCAACATTATCGACGAATATCCATCACACCTTGACAGTGCAGCCCATTCCAATCCGGATTCATCACCCGAAGTTCCCGTTCCGTCACATTCGTTCAATAGCGAGGCAATTTGCTAGGGACCTTTACACGATTCAGAACTGGACATATGATGAAATACGCGATTGCAGGGCTATTGAGCTATTACGCACTTCAAACTATGAATGCTCAGGAGTGGACCGGTGCAGCCAATAGTGATTGGAATAACCCCGCGAACTGGAGCGAATGGCCACTTAGTGGCGAGAACATCACCATAGACCCGATGAACTATACTGGCGTTGGTGCTTCAGCGGAGATCATATCGACTAGTATGTTCACACCGGACCGAATGTTTGTTATGAATGGTGCTTCACTCGCCATCTCAGCGGATCTGACCGTGGCCGACCGCTTCATCATCAGTGACGATGCGCAAGTGACCATGACCGCAGGTACGTTGGTCACGGACCGCTTGATAATGGAACTGGGTGGTGCCTTCACGTTGGATGCGGGTACCGTCAATACAGGCCGACTTGTTCTGGGCGATGATGGTCAGATGGCAAGCCTCTTTGTGCAGAACGGCGGTACCGTTACAGTATCCTCGGAATTCGGTTTCGATTGTGCGGTAGGCCCATCAACTCCATTGATCGAACTGAATGCAGGTATGCTTACTGTGAACACGGACGGCACTTGGCTCGGCGTATCACCGTCGAGCGGCCAAGGCCGTTTCCTAGTGAATGGTGGCAGCGCGCAGATCAACGGCAGCCTCGTCAACTCGCTTGGCAGTAGCATAGATATGCTCGTATTGGTTACCGGCGGATCCCTGGTCGTTAACGGCCCGTTGATCGACCTAGTGCATGCGACCGACTCATTGCGAATGATCGGAGGCACATGTACCCTGGATGGCAATTTGGTCTTCCGGAACGATGGAGTGGTGCATGCAGATGCGGGCTTAATTCAGGTTATGGGCCAGGCCGAACTGCGCGGCGTCGGCACATTTCATTTCAATGATGTGTC
>JAGNUG010000035.1 GCA_017987115.1 Flavobacteriales bacterium
CTTTTGGGATATAGCTGAAGTTCTTGTCCTCGCTGCTCGCCAACACTTCCACATTTCCGTGCAGTTTGGCTTCTTTTATTGCACGTCCTGCCCATTCGCCGGTGTTCACGTAGGCCGCCTTACCATTCGGTTTCAGGTAATTGAAAGGCACCATGTGGAACCCCATGCTGGCACCACCACCTAGGAAGATCACCTCGTAATTGTCCGGAGCGACCAACAGTTCTTTTACTAACGATCGTGCATTTGCCATGATCGCCTCGAACGGCTTACTGCGGTGGCTGATCTCCAATATGCTCAACCCACTGCCGTCAAGATCCAATACCGCTGCAGCGGCTTTCTCGAACACTTCGCGCGGCAGAATGCACGGACCAGCGCTGAAATTGTGGACTTTCTTTACGGATGTAGTAGGCATGGGATGAACTGGTATTGTGGTTAAAAACGGCGCAAAGGTAGCGTGGTTGGCAGGGGATGGGCAAACCTGAAGAATAGTTGGCAACAGGCGGAAGTTCGATCACATTCCTTCTATGGTTTCACACCCCGCCTAGGCGCATTGAAGATCTTGGTATTGGCCTTCGGGTCCTTGGCATCAATATCCTCCTCGTACCACCAACCGCCCTTATACCAGAAGAAAGCATCCTGGGTCATGTCGGGTCCATAGAACGCAGGTTGGCCTACCATGTCCGGTTTGGAAGGGGAGAGGTGATCCAAGAGAATAGCTTCCATTTCGGGCATATAGCGTAGGCTCATGGTGCTTTGCGCGGAGTATGCGTAGATCTTGCGCACTTGTTTCAATCTACCTTTTCCAAAGAAAGGAGCGCCAAACCGGGGTTTACCGTTCTTGAAGCTGAGCACATCAATGACCTTGCGGGTCTCTGTATTGCTAAAGCCTTTCCAACCCAGCAGCGTGTAATACGTAGTGCCACCCTTTTTTACCGGGATCACTTGGTATTACACTGCCCCCTACCATTTGCCCGGCCCAAGCTCGCGTATTTCAGGGCATGGTGTTCCTTTTGTCCAATCGCGTAGCTCAAAGAGCTGTTGTTTGTTGCCAGCATTCACGAGCAGAAAACCTTCGAACAAATGCGTGCCATCATCGTGCGGAACATTCCATGTAAAAAGCCGGAAGGCATGGTCCGGAGCATCAACACGGCTCATGGGTAGGCTGTCATAATTACGTCCGAATGACTCATCGTTATCAAGGAGCGCCCGCATGTCCGTTTTCAACACGGCATTCAGACTATCGCGCAACGCATCGGTAGTGGCTGCTGCCAAAGCCTTTATCGAAGCAATGGCCCGCGTTTTTAACTCCGGTTGTGCGGTTACGGAAGTTGCAACAAGAGCAAGCGAGTAAAAGAATACGATCGACCTGTATACCATCAGAGCACGAACGTACCGATCACATGCCAAAGTGTGTAGTCCGGTCAAGGAAAATTGTACACGAAGTAGATAGTGGGAACTTATAATTCGCCGCACGATCGAAGTTGTGCGAACCGCCCAATGCAGTCACCCAGCTTGCGGCTCGTGGCTAGTAGCTTGTGGCCAGCAGCTAGCGGCCCAAACAAGCCAACACCTAAAGGTGCATGAATTCCTTCTTCGCAAGCAACAATTCCTTGCTTTCGCGGTGGTCCGGATCGTCAACACAACAATCAACAGGGCAGACCGCAGCACACTGAGGCTCGTCGTGGAAGCCTGTACACTCCGTGCACTTATCGGGAACGATGAAGTACACGTCCATGGCCACCGGCGCATTCACAGCGTCGGCATCATACGCGTTGCCGGTCGGTAGTGTCTGCGGACCGTGCAACGAGGTGCCGTCGGTCAAGCGCCATTCAGCACCACCTTCGTAGATGGCGTTGTTCGGACATTCTGGTTCACACGCACCACAATTGATGCATTCTTCGGTAATTATGATCGCCATGGCGAGAGCGTCTACTTTTGTCGGCCTGTCCCGAACTGTGGAATGGAATGCTGCACAACGCAACAACCCTGACAAGCGGGCGCAAAGATAAGCATGAGCGAAAAGGATAAGAAACCGGAGGTGTTGGTATTGCCTGTGGAGGCGAGGATAGCTGCACTAGCCCAATTGGGCCAAGTGATGAAGGCAGTGGGAGAGTCTAGGACCTGGCAGGATCATGCATTGGGGTTGAATAAGGAGGAATATAGTCGATTGGATGAGCTGGTCCAACGAGCGCAGAGCGTGAATGGCTGGGCCACGGAAGAGAACGTACGGCACGCGATGCAGGCTTGGGGTGCAACACTTTCAGTCGAGGCGATCAGCAATTGGGTGGCAGCCTATCCCGCACTTTCTAAAGCTGGCGATAAAGCAGTCACGGTCGGTCTGATCCTAGCGGGAAATATACCGCTGGTCGGCTTGCATGATGTGCTGTGTGTTTGGTTGAGCGGACACCGGGCGACGGTGAAATGTTCGTCCCAAGACCCGGAACTGATCCCGGCCTTGATCACCGTAATTGATCGCTTTGCGCCGGGAGCGGAGGATCAGATCACATTTACGGATGAGAAATGGGGCGCTGTGGATGCGATGATCGCTACTGGTTCCAATAATAGCGCGCGTTATTTCGAGTACTACTTCGGTCATTTACCGAACGTTGTCCGGAAGAGCAGGGTAAGTGTCGCAATACTGGATGGTACTGAAGCAGAGGCAGATCTTGCGGCGTTAAGTGAAGACATTCTGCGGTACTTCGGTTTGGGATGCAGGAACGTAGCGAAGCTCTATTTGCCACAGGACTTTGTGCTTGATCGCTTGTTCGAGGCCTTTTTTCCGTGGAGTGATATTGCGAACAACAACAAGTACGCGAACAATTATGACTACACACGGGCAATCTGGTTATTGGACAAGGTTGAATTCCTCGACAATGGATTCCTTTTGTTGAAAGAGGATGAAGCGATCACAAGCCCAGTAGGTACTGTGTTTTACGAGCGGTACAGCGATCCTGCTGACGTTCGAAAGAAGATTACGGAGAATGCTGATCGGATCCAATGTGTGGTTGGGAAGGGGCACCTGAGTTTTGGTGCCACGCAACAACCAGGTCTAGCGGACTATGCCGATGGCGTGGATACGATGAAATTCCTGCTGGAGTTGTAAAAGACCGCTACTGGCAATATTCAAAACAACCAAGGTCCCAACCACTACCTGAGCCGCAATACCTAGAGTTCCCGTCGAGGTCAGTGAGCGCATCCGGTGATGGAGCATCGGACTTGTCCCGCGCGTTGGAATTCTCGCCAAGGTGGAAGTCACGATCACCCGTACTTAAGAACCCCGGCGATTGATTCTGCCAATAGTTCGGGCCGAACTCAGGCCCTGTAGCTTGGGTGGTCTTTATCATCATGCGTTCGATTGAACCATTCGGTAACGCGGTCTGGTCCAGGTCGAACTGGAATTCGTTCTCATTGGCACCGTAAATGATCCCGTTGGTCAGACTGAACCCGGTGATCTCTCTAAGCTGGGTTGCGCTGGTAATATCCTGATACCCGTTGGTGATGTAGAATGCAGGAGTTTGACGGATCTCGTAGTCCCAATAATTGGCAACGGTGGTATGATCGAAAAAATACTCGCCGCCACCTGTAAGAGCTATGCTGTATTGGCCGCAATCACCGACCAGTAGATCAGTGGATCTGATCTTGTAGTTGCGGCTCAGGATCCCAGCTGCACTACAATTGCGTATCCGAACTTTGTTCAGCATCAATCGTGCCTCGCTGGTAGGTAGATCCGGATAGAGCGGGAACGGTTCACATTGGATGCCGATCAGCGCATTCTTGATCGATACGTACTCGAATTTGTTGTCCATCCCACTCGGACCTTCGTTGATCCAGATCCGATCCCATTGGCCCGGTAACTCAGCAAATTGTTCTTCACGGCGATCACCTTGGAATGTGATCGGGTTCTGTAATGTACCATTCGCGGTGATCTGTCCACCGCGATAAACCCACAGTCCGGCACCGCCATGCACGTAAACGCGCGCGCCTGCTTCGATGGTAAGCGAATTACACGAATCGACTACGCCATATTTCAAGAGAACGATCGGCTTTTCAGCTGTCCAGATCACATTCTGACCGCATATCTGCACTCCATTTTGATCAAAACCACCAGCGATGTACGAGAATTGCGGAAAACCTTGGACACTTTGCATGGGGGCGTTAGGGTTCGGGTAGAAAAGGGCGTCCTGACCCCACGCCATTAATCGCACTTCCTGCTCTGTACCATTGGTATTGAACAGGATCCGGTCCTCAATGATGAACGGGGTGTTCACACCACCCGGACCAAGCGTAGCTTCAACAAAAATATAGAGGCTGTCGCCACCGAGAACTTCCACATCCGTGAATGCGGTACCGGTAGCACCGTCAACGTTGATCCGATAATCCGAGGCTGAACCCCCTTCAAGACCAACACTGATCCGCACGGCATTGGCATTGGGGTTGCGCGCGGTAAAACGCTTGGTAACCGTGCCGACCGTGGTGAAAACGGTATCGAATAATACCGTATCCTGGCTGAATTCCAGGCGGATCCCACTGTCATCGGTAAAGCGTTCGTTCTTACGACACGCGAATAGCACGGTTGCTGTGACAGTAAGCAGAAATAATGTGCGGATCGTTTTCAAGGCGGTAAAGATGGTGCGATCAGAGATAAGTCCGATACGAAGATGGGATGATGATAGAGACAGTTTGTCACCTAGCCATATTCAGATGGTGCGAGATTAGTACGCAAGCCACCGCCGATCATTGCGTTCGAGCATGCACTTCGCCTACCTTTCGACCATTCCTACCTGAATTCGGTAACGTTCCGCTTGCGGGGAACAAAAAGGGTAGTACATTTGCCGCCCCAACGCAAGAATTGCAATGAAAGCGGACATCCATCCAACCAATTACCGTGTCGTCGTGTTCAAAGACATGTCCAACGACCACATGTTCCTCGGCAAAAGCTGTGCGAACACCAAGGAGACCATCACCTACGAAGATGGTAACGAATATCCTGTCATTAAGCTGGATATCAGCAATACCTCACACCCATTCTACACAGGTAAGATGATGTTGATCGATACTGCTGGTCGTGTGGATAAGTTCAAGAAGCGCTTTGCAAAGCACCAAGCAAAGAAAGAAGAAAGCGCTGATAGTGCAGAGTGATCTTCGAATTGAATTGAATTCAAAAGCCCTTCCGTGATCGGAAGGGCTTTTTCATGCATATAACTTTGGTCTTAAGGATATTGGGCCATCTTAACGAAAGTGATTTAATAAGCAGGACCACTGGATACTTGCAAAGCATACAAGCACCGCAAATAGTGTAAAAAATGAATTTAATTAGAGGTAATTAAATTCCTGTATGTCATGGTGTTATTCGATGGGTGAAGACACTGATCGATGTCGTCAAACGCCCGATCAGCTCACCTTATAAGCATCATTCTTACCCAAGCCCTCATGGATCATTTCCATAGCTTTGGCAATGCGCCGTTTCCGGGTCTCTTCCTGCTTCGCGTCAGTAATCCATTCGACATATTCCTTTTTGTGGGAATATGAGAATTTAGTCCAATTCTTCCAAGCTTCTTCGTGGGTCTTAAGGCATTGCTCCAATTCAGCAGGAACCTCGAGTGCTTTGCGTTGTGGTTTGGCATCACCAAGCTTAACTCCGCTTTGGTTCAGCGCTACCGCCTGCGCAACAAGGTCAACGAAAGCCTTTTCATTGATGACATCCGTTTCTTTCAATTTGTAGCCGCGCATTCCTTTTGCATCGGTCTTGCTATCCGATGCAAAAAGCTTCTTGGTGTCTTTGATCAAAGCTCCTTTATGGAACCAGACCGCAACGTGGTTCTTGAATGCTGCAAAGCCGATCATCACGCCATCATGATCGAAATGTGGTGAATTCCATTTCCACGTTTCTTCCACTTCCTCATCCGTAGAGTGTACCAACTGTCTCAAACGCACCAACAGCTTACGCTGCCATTCCGGTAGTTCAGCGATGTATAGATTGATCTGTTCTTGAGCGTGCATGGCAGTTCGCGATTAGGGGAGCCGAAACTAACATCAGTTCCCTACTGGCCTAATACAAAGTTAACAACGTTCAATGATCGTAGCGTATCCTTGGCCTACTCCAATGCACATGGTACAGAGGGCATAACGCTTGCCTGTGGCTTGGAGTTCCAAAGCCGCGGTCTGTAATAATCGAGCACCGCTCATGCCCAACGGGTGTCCCAGAGCTATAGCGCCTCCGTTGGGGTTGATACGTGGGTCATTATCCACGATACCCAGCGCTCGTGTACAGCTAAGAACCTGCGCCGCGAACGCTTCGTTCAATTCAATGATGTCGATCTGGTCGAGCATAAGACCAGACCGTTTCAGCGCAAGCTTTGTGGCGTTCACGGGCCCTATACCCATGATCCTTGGTTCCACGCCTGCTACAGCACTGGTCACAATACGCGCGATCGGCTTCAGCCCATGGTTCTTCAAGGCTTCATCACTGGCAACCAGTATTGCAGCAGCACCATCATTCAACCCGCTCGAATTCCCTGCGGTTACCGAACCATTCTTTCGGAAGGCTGGTCTAAGCTTAGCAAGGATCTCTACGGTGGATCCTGGTTTAATGAACTCGTCCTGATCAAATAGGACCGGATCAGCCTTTCGCTGAGGGATCGGGACAGGTGCGATCTCTTTGGCCATTCTTCCGGAAAGCTGAGCTGCCGCGGCTTTTTGATGGCTCCAAGCCGAGAATTTGTCCTGATCTTCTCGGCTGATCGCATTCTGGTCCAAGAGGTTCTCTGCCGTTTCGCCCATTCCATCGGTACCGAACTTCTCAGCCATCAATGGGTTCACGAAGCGCCATCCGAAGCTGCTATCATACATCTGTGCATCACGTCCATAAGGCGTTGAGGTTTTACTGATCACCCACGGTCCGCGTGTCATATGTTCAATACCACCGGCAATGAACAGTTCACCTTGTTCCGCAGCAATGGCCCTTCCGGCCTGCACAACAGCACTCATGCCACTTGCACACAATCGGTTCACCGTTTCTCCCGGGACGGATACTGGCAATCCAGCCAAAAGCACGGCCATCCGTGCAACGTTCCGATTGTCTTCTCCGGCTTGGTTCGCGCAGCCCATGATGACATCGTCCAATGCGGAAGGATCCAATTTGGGATTGCGCTCCATCAAGGCCTTTAATACGTGTGCCGCTAGGTCATCCGCTCGTACCGGTGATAGCGAGCCAGTGAAACTCCCGATCGGAGTGCGAATTGCGTCTACGATGTATGCAGCCTTCATGTAATGGGGTTAGGTTGGTCTTCTGGAAACCACAGTTTACCGGTGCGATAGACCGTGCCTTTGAACAGAGCAACTAGGGTGTTGTTCTGATCGGTAACGTTGATGTGATAGATCGCTATCCGCGATGTTCTGCTTTTTTCGGTAGCTTCTGCAGTGAGTCGGTCACCTTCTTTCACGGGCCTGGTGTGGCTTATAGAAGTTTCTACCGAAACAGCTTGTATTCCATACGAATTCGACGCAAAGGCCAAACAGCTATCCGCCAACGCATATGTAATACCGCCGTGAGCGATCTTGAAGCCATTCAGCATTTCATTCCGAACGGTCATTTGAAGAACACACACTCCCGGTGCCACCGTGCTACGTTCAATTCCGAGCCATTTACTGAATGGATCGTTGTCGTACATCTGAGCTACGACCTTGATTGCAAGCTGTTCCGGAGTGATCACGACGGCAAAGGTACCAAAGAGCAAACGCAGTTAAGCGAAGAACTAGCTCTCCTTGGGCAATGCACCTTCATGTTGCAGTAGCCAACGTTTGCGCCATATTCCTCCGATGTAACCGGTGAGCAGTCCGTTGCTACCAATAACACGGTGGCAGGGCACAATGATCGGGATGGGATTCTTGCCGCACGCATTACCGACGGTCCTGCCTAGTGCGCGTCCACCAATGTGTTTGCCGAGCGTTTTATAGGATGCAGCTTTTCCGAACGGAATGTCTTGTAAGGCGCGCCAAACCAATTTCTGGAATCGGGTACCCACTTGCTGTACGGGAAGGTCGAACTTCTTTCGTTTGCCACCGAAATACTCCTTCAATTGTTTTTCAGCATTCAGAAGAACCGATGGCAGTTTCGCATGGCGCACGGGTAATGATTCAAATGAGACGGCGGTGATCAATTCCTCATCGCTTGCTATCCAGATCCTACCGATCGGCGTTTCCATCATGACCACGTGAGGTGATGCGAACAATTCCGGATCACGCTGGGGTTGCTTCCGTTTCATCTTTGAATGTTCTTGTCTGTATATTGATCGCAAAATAATGAAGGTATGACGTGGTTCAGCAAAGACTATAACCAGTTCTTCAAGGAATTGGCCGCGAACAACAATAAGGTATGGTTCGATGTAAACAAAAAACGGTATGAGAAAAGTGTAAAAGAACCATTCAAGTCCTTTGTGGCCGAGGTGATCAGGCAGGTCCATACCCATGACAAGGGTGTCAATATTGAACCGAAGGATGCGATCTTCAGGATCAACAGGGACATTCGCTTTGCGACGGACAAAACACCGTATAAACTGAACTTGAGTGCGATCGTATCACCCGGTGGGAGAAAGGATATGACTGCTGCCGGGATCTATTTCGAGCTTGGTCCTGAGAACGTGAAGATCTATGGCGGAGCCTATATGCCGGATAAGGATCAACTCATCAAGATCAGAACGGCGATCATGGACGATCACAAAGGTTTCCGCAAAGCACTTGGCGGTAAACCATTCAAAACCTTGTTCGGTAATGTGCAGGGAGAGAAGAACAAAGTAGTGCCTAAAGAATTCAAGGCTTTCCTGGATAAAGAACCATTGATAGCGAACAAGCAATTCTATGTTGGCGCTGAATTGCCTTCCAAATGGGTGACCGACCCGAAGTTGATGGAGAAATTGATGGAGCACTACATAGCCATGAAGCCTTACAATGATTGGTTGGTAGGGGCAATGAAGTAAGGTTTGCGGGAGGCACGTCCTTCCCTTGTCATAAGCGATCTGTCAGGGGTCAGCTGGTTTTACAGCCTTTCAGCACAAAGGTTCGGATCGTCTATCCATTGAACATAGGTCTTGGTTGATCACCAACAAAAAAGCGCCCGCTTTTCAGCGGACGCTTCCTCGACTTTCACCTCACTATTACTGGGCCTTCCCTGTAAGTTTCACGGTAAGGTCAATATTGTCGGCGATCACCAAGTCCTTTGCAGGGCCAGGGAACGCAACACCGTATTTCTGACGGTCAAAGGTCAATTTACCGGAGGCGGTAATCGTGCCATCATCGTTCGTGGTCATTTCGATTTCGGTAATCGTCTCGGTATCGGTCTTTCCACGCACTGTCAGTTCAGCTTTAGCCGTATTCCCTTCTGCGCCAAGAATTTTGAGCATAGCGGTAGGATTGTTAGCAACATCAAAGAAGTCTGCGCTGCTCAGGTGTTGGATCAATCCCTCTTTTGGGTGTTCAGCTGAATAGCCATCATCAGTAGGGTTGATCGAGTTCATTTCAACAACGATCGCGCCACTTTGCAGAACGCCTCCTTTTGTGATCAATTCGCCTTTCGCCAACTTCATATCACCGCTGTGGCTGTAGATCTTGGCACCGGTCATATTACCGGACCACATGACGCCGCTGGATGTTGGATCAATGGTATACGTAACAATTTTGCCAGCTTCCATAGCTAAGCTATCGGCAATTGCTTGGTCTTTTTTTGCTTGGATCTCTGCCTCACTTGGGCCACAGGCCACCAGAAAAAGTGCGGTCATTGAAAGTGCGGTGAACAGTTTGGTATTCATGGGAAAATTGAAAAGGGTTTGTTTTAGGTCGGCAAAGGTAATTGAATTTTGTTTCCATGGAATATATATATTCAAACCTTATCAACGGTAATTTCGATAACCTGCGTTCTGCACACAACTCCTGCTAGGAATTTACCGGAAACGGGTCAACCGCGCGCCAATATTCTCAGCAATGGTGCGGGCCGATACCTATCCTCGCCATATTCGGACTGCAAAGCTTCCAATTGTGAAAGACAGTGCGCGTATCCTTTTTCCTCGGCCCATTGTAACAGGCCTTTTGGGTAATTCACGCCCTTGGTCATTGCAAGGTCCAGGTCTTCCTTACTGGCTATGCCTAATTGCAACGCATCTACCGCCTCGTTGATCAGCATGACCACTATGCGATCCACGATGATCTGCTGCAGATCGCGATCGGTCTTCGGTTCCAGAAGTGTTGCACCGGTCGAATAGTCAAAATAGCCACGTCCGGTCTTTCTGCCCAACCAATTCGCCTCAACCATGCGTTGCTGCGTGAAGCTCGGTCTGTAACGCGGATCATAGAAGAACGCTTTGAACACGCTACTCGTCACAGCGAAATTGATATCGTTGCCAATGAGGTCCATTAATTCAAAAGGCCCCATTTTGAAGCCACCAACTGATCTGATGGCGTGATCTATTGTAGCCATATCAGCAATTCCCTCTTCATAGATCCGCAATGCTTCACCATAAAATGGTCGAGCGATCCGGTTCACGATAAAACCCGGTGTGTCCTTCGCTACGACCGGAGTTTTGCCCCAAGCCTTCATGAGCGCAACACAGTCTTTTGTGTGTTGATCAAGAGTTGCCAAGCCGGGTACGACCTCAACCAAAGGCAAGAGAGGAGCAGGGTTGAAGAAGTGAAGACCGATCACACGCTCCGGTAGTTTACAAGCCGCTGCTATGGACGTTACGCTAAGTGAAGACGTGTTAGTGGCGAGTATGGTATTCGGGCCAACGGTCGATCCCAATTCTCCGAATAATTGCTTTTTGACGGCGAGGTCCTCGATGACTGCTTCGACCACTAGGCCACAATTCGCGAATGAGTCGATCTTGGTGGCATAAGTGAACCGGTCCTGAATGGTTTTGGCTGTTTCAGCATCGACCTTGCCCTTCTCGACCAATCGATCCATGATCGTTTTCAGTGCGGATCTGGAAGTGTCAAGTGCTTCTTGGCGGGTGTCGTACAACACCACTTCATGTCCGGCCTGCGTAGCAATTTGCGCAATGCCGCTCCCCATTGTTCCTGCACCGATAACACCGACTTTCATATCCTTTTGCATAGCGCGAAGATGGGGTTAAGTAGGTCAGTTGCCCTTATAGACCGGTTTCCGCTTCTCCAGAAATGCGTTCACACCTTCGGTGTAATCATGACTGCGACCAGCAATGGTCTGCAATTCATTCTCCACGTCGAGTTGGTCATCCATGGTGTTGTTCATGGACCGGTTCAACGCTTCTTTGGTCAGTGCGATGGCTTTTGTCGGCATAGTAGCGAGCTTCTCTGCAAGTGCGTTCGCTTCGTTGATCAGATCTGCGTCGGGTACAGCTTGCCATATCATACCTTTTGCTTCCGCTTCTTTGGCCGACACTTTCGGTGCCATGATCATCTGTCCGAATGCGCGTTGCATACCGACCGAACGGGGTAGTGTGAATGTGCCGCCACTGTCCGGGATCAATCCGATGTTGATGAAGCTTTGAATGAAATTGGCGCTTTCTGCTGCAAGGGTTATGTCGCAGGCATAGGCAATATTCGCGCCCGCACCGGCCGCAACTCCATTCACTGCCGCAATTACGGGTTTCGGTAAGTTGCGGATCCGTCGAATGATAGGATTGTATTGCGTGGTCAAGATGTCCTCGATCTTGGTGCCAGGTGCAATGGCTTCGGCAAGGTCTTGCCCGGCACAAAATGCACGGCCTTCACCAGTTAAAAGTATCGCGCGGATGGTCGAATCATCCTTGCACAGATCCAGAGCATCAATGGTCTCTAGCGCCATTTCGCGATTGAAGCTATTGAGTTTATCGGGTCTGCCCAATGTGATCGTAGCTACACCTTTCGCGCTGGTGAAATGGATGGTTTTATAGGGCATTCTGTTCTTGTTCAAAGGCACTTGAATTGATCAAAAGGTTCCAAGCATACATTGCATTTCCATAGCGCTTTACAAGCCGTGGATCCAAACGCGGAGATCATGGCGGTATCCTTGGAGCCGCACTGCGGGCACGGAACAATTGGGGCTTCACCTTTCAATGCACGAATGTCCGCCGTTTTCTCTGGAGGCGCAATACCGTATGCTTTCAGTTTTGCTTTGCCTTCATCGGATATCCAGTCAGTGGTCCAAGCAGGAGCGAGCACTTGGGTCACTTGGAAATTTGTGACCCCTGAACTGGTCAATTCCTTTTCAATATCCTCTCGCATAACGTCCATGGCAGGGCAACCCGTGTAGGTAGGTGTTATCGTAACGAAAACCTTGCCCTCCCGAACTTCCACATCACGCAGTACACCCAGTTCCCGCACACTGATCACGGGTACTTCGGGATCCTTTACGCTTTCGAGCAACGCGTAAACGGCTTCTTTCGTTATGGGCTTTATTGTAGTCATGATCAGTCCCCCAAAAGTTCGATCAGCGATGACCGACCTATGATCAGAATGCAATGCACCTACCACTCCGCACCGGGGTACGCACGTTGCAAATATTGCATCTCTGCAAGCATAACTCCCATATGCTCGCTATGTACACCTTGGCGACCTCCAGTGGCCATATAGCCATCTTCAGGACGCTTCAAGGTCGCTTCAGCTAGAATAGCGTTCACCGTCTTGTCGAAAGTGGCTTTGATCGGTCCCATGTCTGGGACGATCCCAGCTTTCAGCAGGGTAGCATCAATCTCATCCTGAACGAACAGGTCACCCGTGTAGGTCCATAGATCATTCAATGCGGTTTGTACACGCCTGTGACTTTCATCGGTGCCATCACCGAATCGGATGATCCATTCTTTTGTCGCGTGTAAATGATAACGCACTTCTTTAACTGCTTTTCCAGCGATCGCTGCGATGCGGTCATCAGTGCTGTCGATCAATGCTTCCTGTAGGGGCAAATGCCAAGCATCGTAAAAAAAGCTGCGAACGATCGTATGGGCGTAGTCACCATTCGGTTGTTCAACCAGCTTGGTATTAACGAATTCGCGTTCAGCTCGTAGATAAGCGAGATCATCTTCACTTCGTCCTTTCCCTTCAACTTCACAGGCGTATTGCAAGTAGTTCCGTGCCTGTCCAATAAGGTCAAGAGCGCGGTTCGTAAGCGCAATATCTTCCTCTAATTGTGGTCCGTGCCCACACCATTCGCCAAGCCGTTGGCTGAGTATCAAGTTGTCATCTCCTCTGCGCAGTAGGTAGGTGAACAGGGCTCGTTCGTTAGTCATTTACTAGTGTAATGTGTTCATTCAATAAGTCGATGAACGGATCGGGCATCATCAACTGACTATTCATTATCGCTCAAATATATTTCGCCCCTTCCGGCATGGTGTAGAATGTCGGATGCCGGTAAGTTTTATCATCCGCAGGGTCGAACAACATCGCTGCATCGTCCGGTTGGCTTGCACTGATGGCATTGGCCGGCACTACCCAAATGCTATTGCCTTCCTGACGCCGAGTATATACGTCACGCGCATTCTCTATGGCCATTTGAGCATCCACCGCGTGCAAACTGCCCACGTGCTTATGGTCCAAGCCTCGCTTGCTTTGGATGAATACTTCCCAGAGTGGCCAGTTATTGGGGTTCTCAGCAGTTTCCTTGGTCATTTTTGATCGTCGTATTCGTCTTCCTGATAAACAATTGGTGTAATTTACTTGGCGCAGTGCGGCACCAAATGATCATGCTGCTTTTCGGTTTGCCTTTTTGGCGGCATAAGCCATTGCAGCTTCGCGTACCCATGCGCCATCGTCGTGCGCTTTATTGCGGGCGACCAGACGTTCTTTATTACACGGCCCGTTTCCGGCAACCACGTCATTGAACTCGGTCCAATCGATGGTTCCCCAATCGTATTGCTTCTTTTCATCATTCCATTTCAGGTCCGGGTCTGGGATCGAAAGGCCAAGTACTTCGGCTTGCTGTACGGTCCGGTCGATGAAGATCTGGCGAAGCTCGTCATTGCTCTGTCTTTTGATCTTCCAGCGCATGCTAGCTGCACTATTGGTGCTGTCTGCATCGCTCGGTCCGAACATCATAAGGCTGGGCCACCACCAACGGTTCAGCGCATCTTGTGCCATATCTCGTTGCTCTTTCGTGCCTTTGCTCAGCACGCCCATGATCTCATATCCTTGCCGTTGATGGAAACTTTCCTCTTTGCAGATGCGCACCATCGCACGCGCGTATGGCCCATAGCTTGTGCGGCAGAGCATTACTTGGTTCATGATGGCTGCACCATCAACTAGCCAACCAACTGCACCAATATCTGCCCACGTAACCGTTGGATAGTTGAATATGCTGCTGTACTTCGCTTTACCGCTCAATAGGTCATCGATCGTCTTTTCGCGGGTTGTACCAAGCGTCTCACACGCGCTATACAGATAAAGACCGTGACCAGCTTCGTCCTGAACTTTCGCAAGCAGGATAGCCTTGCGTTTTAGACTAGGTGCTCGACCGATCCAGTTCCCCTCGGGTAGCATACCCACAACCTCGCTGTGGGCGTGTTGGCTGATCTGTCTGACCAGTGTTTTACGGTAATTCTCGGGCATCCAGTCCTTAGGCTCGATCTTCTGCTCAGCATCGATCTTTCCCATGAACTGTTCTTCTAACTTCACATCGTCCATTGTTCGGTATCTTATTCCTTAGTGCGCTAAGGTACGAAGCAGGCGTGTGAGTAAAGATGACCCGACTCATCCTATTAGCCGGTCGACAACTGCTATTTTTGGCGCCCTGTTGCGTAACGCGACCTCAGTTCGCTCGTTCATAAAGATATAGATGACCACCCCTCGAATGGCACGATTCCACACCCTTGAAGTTGCCCGGATCACTAAGGAGACCGACGATACGATCGTGATCGGTTTCATTGTTCCGAATGGTGAAAAAGAAGATTTCAAGTTCATTCATGGACAATACCTTACGCTTAAACTTTCCGTTAAGGGCGAGGAATTACGCCGGAGCTACAGTATCTGTAGTACCCCTTTGGATACTGATGAGATCAGTATTGCTGTAAAGCGGGTCACGAATGGCCGTGCAAGTACACAGATCGTCGAGAATTTGAAAGTTGGCGATAAGTTGGAGGTGATGTCTCCGATGGGTAGCTTCTATACGCTCATCGATCCTGCTCATGAGAAACATTATGTGTCGTTTGCGGCTGGAAGTGGCATTACGCCCATCATGAGTATTCTGAAGACCGTACTGCGAAGCGAGCCCAAAAGCCGCTTTACATTATTTTATGGGAATACGGACCAGGATCGTATCATATTCCGTAAGCGGTTGGAAGAGCTGAAGCAGCAGCATGGTGCACGCCTGGACGTCCATCACATCCTTACGAAAGGAGAAGACGAGGATATGTTGTTCAATGGGCGCATTACTGCTGAAAAAGCTGTACAACTGCTTAGCCGTTTCGTTGCAGACCCCTTGGATAAAGAGTTCTTCATTTGCGGACCGGAGCAAATGATGGTAAATGTGAGTGAGGCGTTGGAGAAGCAGGGCGCCCAGAAGAAGAACATACACATCGAATTGTTCAGTACCCCTGTGACCACGGATTCCAAGAAGCCGCAGGTGCAAGCAAATGAAGGTGCGTTTTCTGGAACAGCGAATGTGAAGGTCATATTGGACGGCAGGGAACAGGTTCTGGTGGTAGATGCAAATGGGGACGCATTGCTCGACGTTGCCCTTAATGCTGGGATGGACGTCCCCTACGCTTGCAAAGGCGCTGTATGTTGTACGTGCAAAGCCAGAGTTGTAAGTGGCTCTGTTGAAATGGAAATGAATTATGCACTTACGGACGAAGAAGTAGCAGATGGCTACGTCCTGGCCTGCCAATCACATCCGCGAACCGCTGAGGTGACAATTGACTTCGATCAGCGTTGACGCCGGTTTTATTTAATGGATGGAATGAGCAAGGCGGGCTTACGGGCCCGCCTTGACTATTCTCCTGCCTTTGGTTAAGTTTTTTGTAAGGCGAGGAAGAAGAAGTTGATACGCTTAGTTCCCTGCGCTTGCGTAATTGCTGAATTTCGCTTGAATGTGGGCGAGGTATGCTTCGCTATGATTGAAACCTCCCATTTCCGGATCGTACCGCACAATGGCCGAAGGGAAGTCACTGAAGAAAGGATCAACTGTCCGGGAACCTTCCGGAAGTAGGTCGACCTTACACACGTATGCTGGGTATTTCACAAGGTCCTTTGGAAGGCTGGTATCCACATGGATCATTTTGGTTTGGAAACCAGCTTGTTTGAATTGAATGGAGTAAACCGCATCCAAGTCCAATTCGAGCGCGTATTTTCCTTTGGAATTGGTCTGAACGATAATGATCTCCTCATTCTCCTTGTAGAGGGTGATCTCAGTTCCTTCAGCCTTTTCGCCTTGTAAGGTTACTTGGCCTGTAACAGGAACGTACCACCCGGTTGCTTGTTCACGCTTATCCACAAGTTTACCTTGGGCATATGAGTTGTTCACGGTACAAATCGCGAACAACAAAAGACCTGCGGTGATCATGCCGGTCAATTCATTCAGGGGTCGTAAGGAGTACATATCTGTTCGTGGTTTTCGATCGTAGTTGGTCGTCTGAACGGATAGCTCCGTGAAAAGGTTACAATGGCCAACGTCAAGGACTTTCCGGTCCATGCAATACTGCGATCGGTAGATCTGTGTTTCTTTGCCTTTATGGAAGCTAAAAGGCATGTGTTGGTCCGTCTGCTGATCTTGGAAATAGCCGTCAACTGTTTTGGACCGGTCCAAGGGCAATGCGATCGTTGGCAACAGCGGGTCCAGTACAAAATGGAAGTGGAATTGAATGATAGGACACACCAATACTCAGCCGAAGCATTGTTGTTCTATATGAATAATAGTCCTGATACGCTGAGGGAGGTTTTTTTTCACCTCTTTTTCAATGCGTTCAGGCCTGGAAGTGAAATGGACGTACGCTCCCGAAGTATCGTGGATCCGGACAGTCGTATTGGCGATCGGATCGCTGGCTTGCAACCTCATGAAATGGGGGAAATTCACCTTTTGGAAATAACCCAAGAGAACAAACCTGTTGAACAGATCGAAATGGGGACGATCGCAAAAGTGATCTTGCAGAAAGCGCTGTTACCAGGTAAAAGCACGGTATTGCGCTATAAATTCAAGGGTCAGGTTCCGATCCAGATCAGAAGAGCAGGGCATGATAATGCGGAAGGTATTGCGTACAGCATGGGGCAATGGTACCCGAAGTTGGCTGAATATGATCAACGGGGCTGGCATGCGGACCCCTACGTTTCGCGCGAGTTTTTTGGTGTTTGGGGAGATTTCGATGTTACCCTGACCTTGGATTCAGCATACACTGTGGCGTCCACCGGAGTTTTACAGGATCCGGAACTTATCGGTAAAGGCTACGCATCCATCCAACCTGGCAACAAAGCGAAGGGCTCAACAATTTCGTGGCGCTTCGTTGCAAAGGATGTACATGATTTCGCTTGGACCGCGGACAAAGATTATGTCCACACAACGGAGCAAGTACCGGATGGACCATTATTACATTTCTTTCGAAAGAATGACCCTGAAACTGCCGAGGTCTGGAGTCAGTTGCCGGAATACATGGTGAAGTGTTTTACCTACATGAATGATACGTTCGGAAAGTATCCATGGCCACAGTTCACGATCGCACAAGGTGGTGATGGGGGCATGGAATACCCGATGATCACATTGCTGACAGGGAAACGGAGATTAGGTAGTTTGGTCGGAACAAGTGTGCATGAGGCATTGCATAGTTGGTATTACGGAGTTCTGGCTAACAACGAAAGTCGATACCCATGGATGGATGAAGGGTTCGCCGAATATGCTGGTTCGAAGGTTATGAATGAACTATTCCCGGCGCAGGAAGATCCACATGCACCAGCATATGCAAGTTATTTTGCGTTGGTGAAGAACCCGGACCATGAGGCGCCAGTGATCCACGGTGATCATTTCCTTACCAACCGCGTTTACTCGAATACGGCTTACAGCTTTGGTGAGGTATTCGTGCGTCAATTAGGGGCGGTCGTAGGGGAGAAGAAGTTGGCCAGTGGGCTTTTGCGGTATTATAATACCTGCGGCATGAAACATCCGGAGCCCATCGACTTTGAGCGCGTTATGGAAAAGGAAAGCGGTCTGGAATTGGATTGGTATTTTGATGAATGGCTCAACACAACACGCACTGCCGACTATGGTATCCGCAGCGTGCTTCAGATCGGGAATGAATTGCACATCGGCCTGGAGCGAATTGATGAGCAACTAATGCCGGTGGATCTGGCTATAACATGGCGCGATGGAAACACAGAGTACTATCACATTCCACTTTCGTTGATGCTCCGGGCAAGACCTACAGGTAGTGATTCCGTATCATACACCGATCTACCTGCTTGGCAATGGACTGATAAATACTACGAACTTGTATTACCCGGAACCATCACTGAACTTTCCCGCGTTATGCTGGATCCATTTCAACGTGTAGCCGATATTGACCGCACCAATGACGTACTAGAGATCGTGGAAGGTGCGAACGGGTACTTAAAACCATAAGTCTCCGCGCTCACGCATTAATGGATCTCAAGGTCTGTCATGCGATGACACCTTCGTCCTTATGCGCATTGACCAGTTTGTGTTGAATCTCATTAGGTACTTGCTGATAGGCGTGAAAACGCTCGGTGAACGTTCCTCGACCTTGGGTCAGACTTCCTAAGGTGGTGCAATACCGTCCTAACTCGGCTAATGGTGTATGTGCCAATATCACCTGATATCTGCCTGCTCCATCCACGCCCATAACAATGCTCCTACGGGTCTGTAGGTCGGTCATGACATCGCCCATTAGATCAGCGGGGACACGCACCTGCAATTCATGGATCGGTTCCATTAATTGAGGGTCGGCTGCATTGAATGCTTCGCGGAATGCTTGCAGACCAGCAATTCGAAAGCTGATGTCATTGCTATCCACGGGATGCATTTTGCCATCGAATACGACTACGCGAATGTCTCTTGCGGGTGAACCAGTAAGCGGCCCGTTCTCCATTTTCTCCATGATCCCTTTCAGGATGCTGGGCAGGAATTTGTTATCGATCACGCCACCCACGATACAATTGTAGAATACCAGAACGCCACCGGTCGGTAACTCAATGACCTCCTTGCCGCGTAAACTTACACCTGTCGGGTCCGGCATGCCCTCGTACCAAGGGTCTATGCGCAGGCTCACTTCCGCGAACTGACCAGAACCTCCGCTTTGTTTCTTATGACGATAGTTCGCTTCTGCAGCTTTTCTGATCGTCTCGCGGTAGGGCACACGAGGGTCGCTAAATGCAACTTCCACTTTGTAGTGGTGTGCAAGTTTCCACTTCAGCAAACTCAGGTGTAGTTCACCTTGGCCACCTACGACCTGTTGAGCAGTTTCCCGATTGTATGTTAACACCACCGTGGGGTCTTCTTTCTGGATCTCCAGTAATGCTGCATGGAGCTTTTCCTCCATTTTTACATCAACTGCCCTTATCATTTGTCTAATACGCGGTTGCGGGAATGCAAGCGGAACAAGTTTGATCCCTTTGCCAGGCGTATGCAACGTATGTCCGGTAGAGGTCTCTTTCAGTTTGATGGTACCTCCTATATCACCGGCTTCCAATACGTTCACATGTTTACGCTCTTTGCCCTCCATGATGAAGAGCTGGTTGATCCGTTCGATGTTGCCCGTGTTGTCATTGGTAAGCTCCATACCTTCTTTCACCGCTCCACTCATGACCTTGAACAGGGAGATATGACCAGCATGTGGTTCAATGACCGTCTTGAATGTGAAGAGAACAGTAGGGCCATCGGTCTGGCATTTCAGTGTACCACCATCCTCCAACTCTTCCGCCGGCATTTCGATAGCGCTTGGTGCAACATTATCAATGAAGCCCATTAGTCGTCCACTACCCATATTACGCAAAGCACTTAAACAGAAAACCGGGAAACAAGTGCGTTTCATCATCCCTAGCTTCAAGCCTGCGCGCATTTCATCCTCGTCCAATTCCCCTTTGTCAAAGTAGTGTTCCATCAAGGTCTCGTCATTCTCTGCAGCTTTTTCGACCAGAACTTTATGAAGCTCCTCAGCGCGATCGATCTCTCCATCTGGAATGGGTTGTTTTTCGGGTTTACCACCAGCATCCTTGAACACATACATCTTCATCTTGAGCAGATCGATGATGCGATGAAAACCTTCACCTTCTTCAACCGGATACTGCATCACAGTTACGGAGCTGCCGAAGTGGACTTTAGCTTGTGCAACCGTGGTGTCGAAGTCAGCATTCACATGATCCAATTGGTTCACACCAATGATCACAGGACGATCATAATGTTGCATATGCTCCCACACCAGGTCCGTACCAACCTCTACGCCGTGGCGCGCATCGAGCAATAACAAACAGGTATCCGCAACACGCAATGCCGGTATGGTCTCACCCACAAGATCATCGAGACCGGGAGTGTCCAGAATATTGATCTTGAAATTGCGCCATTCCGTATGCAAGCATGTAGTGTACACACTACTTTTGCGCTTGTGTTCCAATTCGTGATGGTCGCTTGTCGTATTATGATCCACGATGTTTCCGCGGCGATCGATCACTCCGGCTTCGAACAACATGGTTTCGGCGAGCGTGGTCTTACCGCATCCGTGGGATCCAAGGATCGCGACGTTCTTGATGTGTTTTGCATCGTAGGTCTTCATAGCGCAAGGAATTAGTATCCTGTGCGGCCATACCAAATTATACCCACAATGCAGTGGGTGACCGATGCAGGACGTTCGTGAAATGAAAAAGAACGGACTTCGAGGCTATGAAGATATGAAAGGATCGGAAAAAACAAGAACACCCTGCTTTTTGGGCAGGGTGTTCTTGAGTGGTATACGGATAGTCTCAATTCAAAGCTTCCATCGCACGGTCTCCTTGTAATGTATTGAAACGCGCCAATACCTCGTCATAACTGCTCGGCAAGTTCAACTCCTTCATGGGATCGAAAGCAAGATCATTGCTCTCCTTGTATTGGGAGTAACACCTTTTCGCGATCTGCTCAGGTGTTTGCATCGACGTCTCGTCCTCACTCTCTTTGATCTCGTTGTTCATAGGTCTTGTTTCCCTTGCTATAATGCTGCATTGACCCACACCGAACGGACCCGCTTAGACATTGTTGACACAAAGATATGGTTAGGATGACATAAAAGTAAAGTGGTATTGCAAATGTTGGGTCAATGATTGGACGGCCAACCATTACATGGTAAGACCTGATCGTTTCCTATTCATGGCACGGACCCAAGGTTCGGGCCTTAGCTGCTTGATCCTTTCGAACAGAAGCTTGTGACACTTACCTTCGGCACCGTGTAGTGGTCCAATGTTGTTTGGAGGAGTCGAGCTAAACCTCGGGTCCAAAGGATTGCATTGGTGAGATCAAAGAGTTTTGATCGAAAAGGGAATCCCGTTCAACCGGGAGCTGTTCCCGCAGCTGTAGACTGCTGAAGTTTGTTGCATTAAGCCACTGGTGTTTTGATCCGGGAAGGCGCAACAAATAGGGTAGTGAGCCAGAAGACCTGCCACCACACAATAGTTCGGCCACGGGAAATGGCATGGTAGCTAGTGCATGGGCGCCTACCTGATCCTGGGGTTTCACCACATTAACGCTGTGCGGTGAACGCAGCACCAAAACAACAATTAACATGTATCGTTCAATACTCTCGTGTGCAGCAGTCGCTGTGGCTCTATTCGCAAATGCTCAACTGCAAGTACGGCAAGTCTTCGCTCTCAGTGAAGGCTATTTTGATTACGCCAATAGCGTTCAGATCATTCCGGTAACGCTTGGATCCTATGACCCTGGAACGGGCATATTCCAGACCGTTGCAACATTGACTGGGCCTCGTTTCGGATCTGATGTGCTGGTTGACGGTTCCTTGGTATACGTTGCAGCGGATGATCGAATCGTAAAATACAGCGCGGATGACTATTCGGAACTTGACCAAGTAATGGTGCAGGGTGTGAGGAAGCTGGCGATATGGAACGATAAGTTGCTTTTGACAAGAGGTGAACTCGGCGGACTCGACCATTATTTCGAAGTTCGGGACAAGAATACCTTGGACCTGCTCTGGAGCATTGATCCTGCAGATGGTTTGACAAGAAGTGCAGAAGATGTGGTCGTGTTGGGTGACAAAGCCTATCTCGCGGTGAACAATGCATTCGACTGGGCAAACCTTTCCGGGATCATAGGAGAAGTTGATCTTTCAGCACATACCTACGGTCAGGAAGTGGATCTTGGCCCCAATGGGCTGAATCCCGAGAAACTGTTCGTGGTGAATGGGACAATACATTCATTCAACAATACCGATTTTTCCAAGAGCAGTATAAGTACCGTTGATCCTCAAATTTCGGCATTGCTGAGTACTACGGATGTCACCGAATTATCCAGCTGTGCTGCTTCGGTCGTTTCCGGAGACAACATCTACTTCCTGGAATATGCACAGAACGAGTTGGCGCGATACTCCATCAGCAGTGATGCTGTTCTGGACACGCTGTTCGGGTCACCTGCGGTCTATGGTATTGTAGAGGACGACCTCAATAACGTGCTGTATGCCACAACTACGGACTTTTCGAGTACTGGTGAATTCCTTGTATTGGATCTGAACGGAACGATCTTATCCAGTGTGCCTGCGAGCGTTAGTTGTGGAAATCTTGCGGTTGATACCCGCAGCGCTACAGGAATTAGTACGACCGAGCTTCCTTCTTTCAGCCTGTTCCCGAATCCAGCGGATGATAGCATTACGATCCAATTACCAGAACAAAAAGAGGCTTTGTTGATCGTTGTGCTAGATGCCACGGGACGTTCGGTCCTGACCACCAGAACACAGATGTCCGGTCAGACTGTCATCGGTATCGATCAATTGGTGCCAGGAGTATACACGGTGAGCATAGCTGATCACACTCCCTTCCAATTTACTAAATTCTGATCGGTAGAAGCTTACATTTGCAGCCCCAACGGAAAGAATACTCTTTTCGTTGGGGGTGTATGCCTCCTTAGCTCAGGGGTAGAGCAGCTCACTCGTAATGAGCAGGTCGTCGGTTCAAATCCGATGGGAGGCTCCCGAAAATGAAAGCCCTTCAATGAAAATTGAAGGGCTTTTCCACTTCATATTACGAATGGGGATGTAGATAAAATGCTTTACGCAACCCTCATCGAAGCACGTGCTATTGCAGCAAATTCGTGCGGTGTGGACTGCATATCAACCAGTTCCACGACTTCATTCTGAACGAATCGTACTTCCCATGTACTACCGGAGCGTTTTTGTTGATCGGTCCAAAGCGCGAACTCCATACGCGCAAGATCAGGCTGAATGTAATGCGCGAACAAGGTGAATCCAGCGCTCCCTCCTACAGGTGGAGTAAGGATGAATTGAACGGACCTTCCATCCCGTAAAAATCCGTTGGCAAGGTCAATGGCAAGACTATTGGAACGGAAACCCGCAGCTTTCAGAAATGCGATCACGCGTTCATCTCCAAGCAGCTTATGTGCTTGAATGGTTGCAGTATGGTGTGCGCTTCCTTGCATTAGCGGAAGCAAATCTCAGGTAAGAACAGGACCGATCAAAATGTATTCGACCAACCGCAAGAACTTGGCGGTAAGAAGCCGCCTAAGCACTATTCGCTCAGTTCATCGATCAGTGACCCCATAGCTAGAAAACCTGATATGCTCGCATTGAATGCTACTCGCCTTTGGTAGCGATCATTACCGAGATCGGGCGATGATCACTCAACTCAATGGGCAATGTCTGAAAATCCCAGGAACTGATGGACTCATCATGGAGAATATGGTCGATCCGGAGTCCAGGTAAGAAACCGACATACGTTGCACCCGTCCCTGAGCCACTTTCACGGAATGCATCGATCTTATTGCCTTTCAGTTTGTTGTAGCTGAAGCTCATGGGAACGTCATTCATGTCTCCACAGTAAACTACCGGATATGGGCTTGTTGCCATGTGTGCGGCAATACGTTCAACTTCATCGCTTCGGAGATCGAAACCGCGGTGTAAGCGCTTCAGAATTCGAAGACCACCGGTACGAATGGAGTCACGGTCCGTATCCGTATCCAATCGTTCGATGAATTTATAATCCTCATCACCGAAATGATAAGAGGCCAAGTGCGCGTTATAGACCCTGATCGTATCATCTTTCATGGCAATATCGCTCCAAATACATTGATTATTGGGGTTCTCCGGAAATTTGATATCACCTTTTGCAATTATTGGAAATGCGCTGAATGTGGCAATACCGAAGTGCGTATCGAGACGTGTGTGTTGGGTATAGCGATCGTGAATGTGGGTGTATCGGAATTCCTTCAGGAGTGCATCCTTGGTTCTGAAAAAGATGGTGTTGCGACTGTAAAAGAATTCCTGCAAGCAAAGAATATCGGCGTCCTGTTCGTGCAGATCCTTGAAGATAGCATCGCGCGTAACCTTGTTGCCGGTCCAGTTATACAAGTCGAACAAGCGCACGTTCCACGATAATAATTTGAACGGAGTTGTGGTGATCTGTTCTGGCGCATCGTTATTGCCGAACAACTGAATATGATCGGCCACATGCCCCCACCCGAACAACAGAACAACTCCAGATAGCAACATCCGTTTTCTTCGAAAGACCGCCCACCAGATCAAGAAGAAGAAATGGATCAGCAATTGATAGGGGAAGGTCAATGCAAAAAGAGCCGGTATCCAGAAGGTCTTGGGGTTGGTATAGGGCGCTAAATAGGTGAACAACAAGAATAGAGCGCACAGGATGTTGATCCACCACATTGGCAGATGCCACCTTGAGGGGCGCTTTTTTTCCTTCGTGCTATTTGTTATTGGTTCAATTGGGCGTGGATCGGTATTCAGTGATCGTACTACTAGCCATTGCCCTCTTTGAAGAGGATGTCCTTCTCGTCCTTGCTCAAACTATCGTAGCCGCTTTTGGAGATCTTGTCGAGTATTGTATCGATACGCGCTTGTTGGGCTTGTTTCGCAGCGTTGTAATCGATATCGTTGAGTGGTGGTTGTCTGGAGAAAGGTTTCTCTACCCGCATACGTGAACCACTTTTTCGTTTGAAGGCGCCAGTCAGTTTTTCCAGTTGATCTACGAATGCCGTAGCCCAGTCACTACCTTTTGCGAGCTGTCGCGAAGCGAGGATGCCGAACAGCGCACCACCAATATGTGCTTCATGTGCCACGCCATCCGCCGTGCCAACGCCCATAAGGTCGAGGATCAGGATCACACCTGCGACGTACATCAGTTTAACCGGACCAAAGAGGAGGAGATCCACGACCATTTGCGGTCGGTAAGCAGCAATACCGATCAACACACTGATCACACCTGCGGATGCACCCATTACAGTGGCTCGTGGTGCTCCTGGTGCAACGTTCTGTAACACGGCGAAAAGTAGAAATCCGGATAGCCCTCCAAGTATGTAATATCCCAATAGTCGCTTCCCGCCAAGAAGGCCTTCGAACATTCGGCCACCCAACCAAAGGAGTATCATGTTCCAGAAGATGTGGCCTACGCCGGTATGTGTGAACATATACGTGAACACCGTCCATGGTCTGTAAGCAAGATCACCTAGGTCGGAAGGCGCGGTAAGCCATTGCTCAACATAGACATGGCGCATCATCAACGCTGTTCCACCATCCCATTGCGCAATGATCAAGAACACCAAATAGAGCAGGACCAAGGCAACGAAAACACCAACATTCGCAAGGATCAACTTCACGGTCATGCCACCAGCACGCCATTGCATCCTTAATTCATCCATTATTCCCATCGCGTTCTTTCCTTCGCCTTAGAGTCCTTGTATTGACGGACAAAGAACTGCAAAGGTCGCACGTGTGCTCCAAAGTATGTTGAGGACTGCACGCCGTTAATCAACAACGCGAATATGGATCAAGCTGTTGTGATGTCAGAAAGCCTGTTTGGGGCCATCGCCCCAGATCTTCAGGAGGATGTAGCCGACGACCATCCCGCCTAGGTGAGCTAGGTGTGCAACATTATCACCGGGGTTGTTCTGGATAGCGCTATACACCGAAATTCCTGCGAATATCCATACGAAGTAGCGGGCCTTGATCGGTATCGGTAACGGGAACATGATCAATTCCACATTGGGAAAGGTGAGTCCGAAAGCCAGCAGAATGCCATACAAAGCACCGGAGGCACCGACCATGGATGTGTTCATCAAGAGGTTCAACTGGGCTTGATCGACGTCAACGAAATTCTGTCCATGCACCAACGCTTCAGCACCCATGTTCTTCACTTCCGCAACTGATTCTGGGCTCATATAGTCCAACATACGCAGATACTCAATTCCGAGAGCACCGGAATAGAACAAAGCCGCACCCACTCCGGCGATCATGTAAAAGATCAGGAATTTCTTCGCACCCCAGCGGTATTCCAACGGTGGGCCGAACATGTACAACCCGAACATGTTCAGGCCTATGTGCAACCAACCACCGTGCATGAACATGTGTGTAATGAGCTGCCATGGTTGGAAAAGCGGTGAAGTGAAAAAATGAAGCCCGAACCATGTGTCCATGCTGTCACCACCAAAATCTCCAAGTCCTGAGACCTTTATCAAAAAGAAGATCACATTGATGATCAACAGGTTCTTTACGACGGTAGGGATCCCTGAAAAAGGGTTCTGCGAGAATTGCATCAGCGTTCGAAACGTTCATTGAGCTCATCGAGCCCGTAAGTGATCAATGTGGGTTTGCCGCTGGAGGTGGTGTACGGCATTTCGCATGCGAATAGGCGGTCGATCAGGTCAAGCATTTCGGTGTTCGTCAAATTTCGCCCGCTGCGGATTGCCATACTGCGTGCCATGCCGGTCGCTAAAACTTGGTGCCGCTCATTGCGCAGACCGCCTTTCTGTTGCTTCAATTGCTCCAACAAATTCTCCAGCAAGCGGGTAGGGTCTTCATCCGCAGCTTCTGCCGGCATGCCATTTACTTGCACGGTGCGGCCACCGAATAATTCCAGGTCGAAACCCATTTTCCGTAGGTCTGGTAATACTTCTTCCACCATGGCAAGGTCGGCGGCATTCAATTCTACGTGACGTGGAAAGAGCTCGGTTTGGGTAAGACCTGCGCCGCTCTCGAGTAATTTGAGGTTGCGCTCAAATAGGACCCGTTCGTGGGCACGATGTTGATCCACGACCATATAGCCGTTCCGCAACTGAGCCAAGATGTAGGTGCCGTGTAACTGGAACAACGGTCGGTCACTTTGCTCGCCATCCAATTCACGCGATTGCAATATGCGCGGTTCGCTCCGTTGTTGAGCAGCGTGTTCATGTGATGCATTGATCGTATCAACCTCGATGGTGTCATCCACCGGCGACGCCAATCCCATATTGAACAACTGTTGCCATCCTTCGGCACTTGGTCGCGGCGGCGCTGTGAATGCACCGAGATCTCGTGGGTTCCAGTCGGGTGCTTTGCTTGAGGCTGCAGCACTGCTGAACGCTGCGATCATGGCCGGTTCCGGTTCAAAATCCAAGCTCGGGACAATGTTGAATCGGCCTAGGGCACGCCGCACTGCTGCGTGAACAATGGCATACACAGCACGGTCATCACGGAATTTGATCTCGGTTTTTGTCGGGTGGATGTTGATGTCGATCTGTGCCGGGTCCAGTTCGATGAATAAGAACCAGGACGGAAAATTCTCTCGGACCACTAATTCTTCATAGGCGCGCCGGACCGCATGGTCCAGGTAGCTGCTACGGATGAATCGTTGGTTGATGAAGTAGTATTGCTCGCCGCGCGTACGCTTTGCGAATTCGGGCTTTCCAACGAAACCGGTCACGCTCACAAAATCGGTGTGTTCTTCAACCGGAACCAACCGTTCGTCGTACTTACGACCGTAAAGGCCAACGATACGTTGACGCAGTGCTGCACTTGGTGACGCATCATCCAACGCCCCGCTCAAGTTGAACTCTTGAACATCGTTGTGTATGAATTGGAACGCAATGTCAGGATGCCCCAACGCCACTCGATGGAATTCTTCCATGATGTGCTTCAGTTCAACACCATCGCTTTTGAGGAACTGTCGGCGGGCGGGGACATTGTAAAAAAGACTTCTAACAGCGATCGTGGTTCCAATTGGGCCGGCCATAGGGTCCTGCTTACGTACACGACTTCCTTCAATTGTGATGTGTGTCCCAAGATCGTCGTTCCTATCCCTTGTCTTCAGATCAACTTGTGCAATGGCAGCAATGCTGGCTAAAGCTTCTCCGCGGAATCCTTTGGAACGTAACGATTGAAGATCATTGGCTTCACGGATCTTGCTGGTGGCGTGTCGTTCGAAACAAAGACGGGCATCGGTTGCTCCCATTCCGTGGCCATCATCGGTCACTTGGATCAGTGTACGACCGGCATCCTTCACAACTACGATGATCCGCTTCGCACCGCTGTCCACACTGTTCTCCAACAGCTCTTTTACAGCGCTTGCCGGACGTTGCACCACTTCGCCCGCAGCGATCTGGTTCGCCACGTGGTCCGGTAAGAGCCTGATCAGGTCGGCCATGATCGGGTTGCGAAAGGATGGTTGATCGACATAGTCTTGGGGAAACCGAATGATCAGTATCCAAAGAATTCGTGCAAAAGTAACTGCTGTTCGTAAAGGGTGTTCCGATAGGTTTTTGTTGATAGGTTCCTAGATCGATCCGCATGATCGGCAACATGATCGCGTTTTCAATGCTGGAATACGCCTGATCACTATCAATTCGTTGTTAGCAAGTGACCGGTTCCGACCTTGATCTTGCGGATCACCCCGGATAGTTTTGGGCACTCTCGATGAAGACAACTCTTTCCATACTCGCAGTAACCACAGCATTAGCCCTGTTCTTCAGCGGTGTTCCGCATGAGGATCGTGCTGTGGAATTTCCGCCACCATTTCTGAAATCGGCCACGCCATGGGCCGACTCAGTATTCAATACGCTAACATTAGATGAACGCATCGCCCAGTTGATGATGGTGGCTGCTTTCGGCAATAAGAACAACAAACATGTTGAGGAAGTCGAGCAGTTGATCCGCGAACGGAATATCGGAGGGTTGATCTTCTTTCAAGGTGGTCCGGGTAGGCAAGCCAATTTGACCAACCGATACCAAGCGGCCGCGAAAACGCCATTGATCCTTGGGATGGACCTGGAGTGGGGCTTGGCCATGCGCTTGGACAGCACGATCCGTTTCCCGCGACAAATGACGTTGGGCGCAATACAGAATGACAGTTTGATCGAGGCGATGGGTTTGGAGATCGCCCGGGAAATGAAACGGCTCGGTGTACACATCAGTTTCAGTCCGGTATTGGATGTGAACAACAATGCTGCGAACCCGGTGATCAACGATCGTAGTTTCGGCGAGGACCGCGAGTTGGTCGCGCAAAAGGGGATCGCCTATATGCGTGGGTTGCAGAAAGGGGGCATCATGGCCACGGCAAAACATTTTCCAGGCCATGGCGATACGGATACGGACTCGCACAAAGCGCTGCCGGTCATTACCCACGATCGAAAGCGCTTGGATGAAGTGGAACTCTATCCGTTCCGGAGATTGATCGCAGAAGGTCTATCGGCTATGATGATCGCACATATGGATGTGCCAGCACTGGACAGTGCCGTTGGCGTACCAAGCACGTTGAGCAAGCCGATCGTTACTGATCTCTTGCAGACCGAGATGGGTTTTGAAGGACTGATCTTCACCGATGCACTGAATATGCAAGGCGTTGCAAAATTTGATAGGCCCGGAGAGATCGAATTGCGTGCGTTGATCGCAGGAAATGATGTCATGCTCTTTCCTCAGGATCCAGTTAAAGCAATAGAGCGGATCAAGCTTGCGGTGGATAGTGGCGAGATCGCACGATCGCTGATCGATACCAAATGCTTGAAGATCCTTCGCGCGAAGGAGTGGGCAGGGTTAGCTAAGTTGAAACCGATAGCGACCAAGAACTTACAAGAAGACCTGAACCCTATGTCGGCGCAATTGCTCCGTAGGGATCTTTATGCCAATGCTATAACGGTGTTGAACGACCACCATAATATTCTGCCGATCGGGAAGTTGGATTCATTGAACGTCGCTTCCGTGGTGATAGGTGATAGTATCGGAAACCCTTTTCAACTTGGCCTCCAGCGCTATGCTGATGTGAAAACCTTTCGTTGCAATAAGGCCATGCGGCCGGATAGTATTCAAGCATTATTGCGACAGTTGGAGCGATTCGATCACGTGATCGTATCCGTACATAATACCACGTGGCGCTTGAACAAGGACTTCGGAGTTCCTGAATCATCGATGGACATCATTCGAGAGATCGCTGCCAAGAAGCCGACCATATTCGCATTGTTCGCGAACCCGTACACACTTACGAGAGCCTATGGATCCAGTTATATGGCATCCGTGCTGGTGGCATACGAAGAGACCGAAGAAACGCAGGACCTTATGTCGCAGGTGATATTCGGTGGCATGGGCGCGAATGGAAAGCTGCCCGTAACACCATCTTCATTCTTTGTCCTGGGTGATGGTAACGAAGTACGACCCAATGGTCGGATGGCTTTTACATTGCCTGAGAGTATTGGTATCCGCAGTGCGGATCTTGCTGCGATCGATGCCATAGTTGCGGAAGGCATTAACGCAAAAGCGTATCCTGGTTGCGAAGTATTGGTTGCAGTGGATGGCAAAGTGATCATGAATAAAGCATACGGCAACCCAACGTACGAGAAACTACGTCCCACGAGACCCGATGATATTTACGATCTGGCGAGCATTACGAAAGTGGCGAGTACTACACTCTCGTTGATGAAACTGGTTGATGAAGGAAAGGTGGAACTGGACGATACGTTCGGTAAATACCTTCCGGAGTTGAAAGCCGATCATCCTGGTCATGCGCGGATGGAGTTGCGCGATATGCTCACGCACCAAGCAGGTTTGAAGGCATTCGTTCCGTTCTATTTGAGGTTAATGAAGGATGGGAAGTTGAAGACAGGAATTGCCAGTGATAGCGCTACAGAGAAACACAACGTACGCGTTGCCGAGGGTTTATACATCCCACAAGCCTATCGCGATAGCATGCTAACGTGGATGCTCGATACGCCGCTTGGAAAGAAGGGAGACTACGTGTACAGCGACATGGGTTATTACCTTCTTCAGGAATTGATCGAACGCGTTACTGGCGAGCCACTTGAGCGCTATGTGCAGCACACGTTCTATGTTCCCCTCGGTGCCAGTACATTAGGTTATAAACCGTGGGAGCGCTTTGCAAAAAGCCGGCTAGCACCCACCGAATATGATGTTGCCTTCCGTGGGAAACAGATCCAAGGTGATGTGCATGATCCTGGCGCAGCCATGAAAGGCGGCGTTGCCGGACATGCTGGTTTGTTCAGCAACGCGAATGACCTGGCCATTGTGATGCAATTGTTGGCCAATGGCGGCACCTATGGAGGTCGGCGCTATTTGAGTGAAAAGGTGGTAACTGAATTCACGAAATGCCAATTCTGTTCACCCAGCGGAACTGGCAATAGACGCGGACTTGGTTGGGATAAACCGGTGCGCGGTAAAGGAGGTCCAACCTGCGAATGCGTGAGTTATGCAAGTTTCGGGCATACCGGCTTTACGGGGACCATGGCGTGGGCGGACCCGGATTCCAAAGTCGTTTACATCTTCTTGAGCAACCGCGTCTATCCGAATGCCACCACGAACAAACTGGCAAGCATGGGAACGCGTACCAAGATCCAAGAGGTGATCCACGATGCTGTTGCTGCGCGCATTCGCCCGGATCCATTGGCGAGGACAGGGGTTGTGAAGTAGGGTTGTCAGAACGGA
>JAGNUG010000137.1 GCA_017987115.1 Flavobacteriales bacterium
TGTTTCTTGTGTTACCTCCGCAATATCCGTGGAGATCTCTTCAGCAACGTGATCGATAACAGATTGAGGTGGGTCAATTGACTCCTTGGGCTCTACGGTCTCTATGGGAGCTGCTTTTTTGCTCCATGTAAGGTCATACCCGCTGGCGATCGCTGCTTCATTTATCTGCCGATCCAGAAGGTCTTCTTCTCTTGCTATGGGGTGCAGTTCCGCTGGATCGACTGAGATCACTGGTGCTTCTTGAACACGATCCTGTGTTTTCGGTTCCTGGAACTTGTCGTGCGGAACATTAACCGATGCACTGGGGGCAACGTTCTCATTTTCATCGGAGAGACCTACGCTTACAGGGCTGGACCCTTCTGATCCCAGCAGAACGAAAAGCACTTCCCGGCTCGGGATATGCGTGCTGCTGGTCTCAAGGGTTCCATCGAACAAGACATCGCCGGTTCCATGCTCACCAACGGCCAATAGCAGTTGCGCACCACTGAACCACGGGTATCGTTCGGTCATGGCTTTTAACCCAACAAGGTCTTCGCGGGATACGTTGCCCGGCTGCTCCAAGATCCTTGTTAGTCTTTCGCGTTCCATGTTCACCAATTCCCAAGCGTGCGGTCGAAGATATCCTGCGAAAGTTGTTTCCCAATGTTCTGGATCAATTGCTCCTCTACTGTCGCAAGGTCCTGCGAGCTACTGTAATCCTCGAATCGGGAGATGGTGGTCTCGAGATTTTTCTTCGGGTCGAGCGTATTCACGTACGAAATGCTCACGGTTATTGTGAGCCTGTTCAACGCGGCGGTTTCATTGGCCTGTATGCTTACGGGCTGCACGTCATAACCCGTAATTGCTCCGCTGTATTGAACATCGCCATCCCTGCTGGCAAGTTTCAGTGGAGTTTGTGCCAAGAGGAGATCACGGATCGTTTCTGTTAGCGTTTGCGCACTTTGTGGAGTGGATAATGGCGCGCGGGCCTGGAGCAGTTCCACTGACATGGTGCGTGCATCGCCGGTATCACCACCGGTAAACGAGTAATTGACGCGACACCCCACCCAGAGTGCAATGAATAGTATGGGCCAGAACCGTATCACGGGATATCGTATTCTTTGATCTTACGGTAAAGCGTACGCTCACTGATCCCCAATTCCTGTGCAGCAGACTTGCGTTTATTACGGTGTTTGATCAACGCTTTACGGATAAGTTCTTTCTCTTTTTCCTCCAAGCTAAACGTCTCTTCCACCTCTGTGTGATCAACATCCTGCGGATCACGGTCTACAGAGGCGCGCTCAATGGTATAACCACCCTCGGACCGCGGTGCCGGTAACAACGTTCCTTCTCTGTATGCCGCCGCGATCTTATGGACGTCTTTCGGGTCGTCCTGGATCATGGCGAAGTGTTCCTTCAACACATTCACATCCTGCTGCAATTTTGCGATCACAGCGTAGAGCATTTCACGTTCGTTCGGGCCTTGACCATTTTCCGCGGACCCACTCTGGGCACTTCGAACAGCCGGTAATAAACTGGCATCCACAGTTGGCAGATATAGCCTCAACTTTTGCCCGTCGATCTCCCTGTCCTCCGTCTCTATCACATTTATCTGCTCAACGATATTGCGCAATTGCCGCACATTGCCCGGCCAGCGATATCCCATGAGCAATTGCTGCGCTTCCGATGTGAGCGATATCGGTTCTTTCAACCGATGACGCTCGGCACTATCGATAGCGAATTTCCTGAACAATAAAGCAATGTCGCCCCCTCTTTCACGCAATGGCGGTAACATGATCGGGATCGCGTTCAAGCGGTAATACAGGTCTTCCCTGAATGTGCCTTGTTGCACAGCCTGCCACATGTTCACGTTGGTGGCCGCAACAACCCGAACACTTGTTCGTTGGCTTTTGCTGCTACCTACGCGGATGAATTCCCCAGTCTCCAGTACGCGCAACAAACGCACTTGCGTTCCCAGCGGGAGTTCGCCCACTTCATCGAGAAAGATCGTTCCCTTGTCCGCTACTTCAAAATAGCCTTTGCGTGCTTCATGCGCCCCGGTGAAGGAACCCTTTTCGTGACCGAACAATTCACTGTCAATGGTGCCCTCGGGTATCGCGCCACAATTCACTGCGATGTAAGGCCCGTGTTTTCTCGAACTGTTCTCATGGATCACCTTGCCCATGACCTCCTTACCACTGCCGCTTTCTCCAGTGATCATTACGCTGAGGTCCGTCGGAGCCACCACATTGGCGATCTCCAAAGCCCGGTCCAGCTCCGGTGCATTACCGATGATACCGTATCGTTGTTTTATCTGTTGTAATGTCATTCTGCTGCTATCCCGACCGTTCTCTTTTCTTTCAATTGCGCTAAGCTTCGCGCAGTTCTCAACCCGATCACTTCAGCCTTCAGCGCACCTGCTGTGGAACTGATGATCCTTACATCAACGAGGTCACCGGGCATCAATTCAATTTCTCCGAACCCTGTCGTGTCTGTAACAACATTATTACTTGCCCGCAAAAGCGCTAGTTCCGATCCATTCAGTGTCCGTGGTACGATGGTGACCGCTCCTTGTGAGATCCTACCGAACATATGTTCATCGCTGCGCTTGCTAATGCCTTCGATCAACACCTCACGGGAGCTACCCACGTATAAGGCCATTCTAGCGGAACTCAATGTGCGTTGCGTATTGATCACCTCCTGCAAGCGACGACCTTTAACCTCCTCGGGGACTTCATCCGCATATTTTCTGGCCGCCAAGGTCTTTGGTCGTTCACTGTACTTGAACATATAGGCCATATCATAGCCTACTTCTTCCATCAAGCTCAACGTCTGCTGGTGGTCTTCTTCAGTCTCACCGCAAAAACCAGTGATCATATCCGTACTTATGGCGCAGTCCGGCATATGCTTTCGGATGCTGGCCACGCGGTCCAAATACCATTCTCGGGTATAGCCGCGGTTCATGCGATGCAACACTTTGTTGGAACCGCTTTGCACCGGCAAATGGATGTATTTCGCGATGTTCTCATACTTGGCCATCACTGCAAGGACCTTATCGGTCATGTCTTTCGGGTGGCTGGTGCTGTAACGGATACGAAGGGTAGGGCAGGCAATGGCAACCATGTCCAAAAGATCCGCAAAATCTACGGTATTAGCAGGTTGATCGGGCTTTGCATCATTTTCTGATTTTCTGATCGTCTGATCGTCTGATCTGAATTTAAAGCTATCCACGTTCTGACCCAATAATGTTACCTCCCGGTATCCTATGTTAGCCAATTCCTTGCATTCATCGACAATGGTCTTCGGTTCTCGGCTTCGTTCTCTTCCTCGTGTGAATGGCACAACGCAGAAGGCGCACATATTGTCGCAACCACGCATGATCGTTACGAAAGCGGTAACTCCGTTGCTGTTCAAACGGACCGGTTCTATTTCACCGTAGGTCTCTTCGCGGCTTAGCAGCACGTTCACTGCTTTCTGACCAGTCCCAACCTGCTCCAATAGTTCGGGTAGAGTGCGGTAAGCATCGGGACCCACAACAAGGTCCACCACTTTCTTTTTTTCCAGAAGGTCCTCACGCATCCGTTCAGCCATGCAACCCAGTACACCCACTTTCATCCCCTTGTTCCGGGATTTGATGCTGTTCATTTCGTTGATGCGCTGAAGCACCGTGTATTCCGCTTTTTCGCGAATGCTGCATGTATTGAGCAGCACCAGGTCGGCATGTTCAGCTGTATCAGTAGGGGTATAGCCGTCCTTCGCCAAAATGCTCGCAACGATCTCACTGTCGCTGAAATTCATCGCGCAGCCATAGCTTTCTATGTATACTTTCTTGTTCACCTTGCTGTTCGGAAAGGGTGGGCAAAAGTACCGAACTTTAACGGTGTGACAATGTGTCAGCCAAGGATCAACAAATGTTATGGATCGGTTGGCTCAGACACACGAAGTACTGCAAATAATGTGCGCTCCAACACCGCAAGGAAGCTGCTTGATAGCCTATGTACGAAACGCCTAGACTATTCACGACCAATGTTCAGCCGGTCAAGGGAGCGCTGTTCGATCCGGGAAAGCCCTGAAAGCGGGTATTCCTTTGGTCATTAATTCAAACCAAAAATGCACGAAGAAATCGCTTTCAGAGACGTTCAGAAAATGATCCGCTAAGTATCGATCCTTAGAACATGAACGTCAAGCCGCCATTCACGAGCGTTACGCCAGGCCCTACTTCCGCATAGACTCCCAAAACGTTGGCAAACATATAGCGCGCACCTACAAAGACATCATAGATCGGATAGTTGTTGGCGAGAGTGTTTACTGTTCGGCCTGTTACAGTATTCCCATAGTAATAATTGTAACCGTAGGTGTTGTAGTCATATTTCTCTGAAACGCGGATGTTCGCACCGAACATTACACCGCCGTAAATGTCAAGATCCTCCCGACCATGCCACTCATTCCAGTGATAGGTTCCGCGAACCCCAACTACCAAATGGGTGGAACGGTAATCACCATAAATGCTGGAGGAGCGGGATGCCTTTAATCCAACTAAACCTCCGATCCCGATTATTCCTGGTCCAGCTTTTTTGAACCCAATGTCCATCGCCGCCAAGAACGTTGGTGAAATACCGAGTCGACTATAACCCACTACGTATCTGCTGTACCCACCAACGCCAACTCCAAGATTGATGGCTTTGGATCCTTCTTCAAAGGATTGTGCTTGCACTTGTGATGGTGCAATTACCACAAGAGAGAGCGCTGCGGCTGCGAGGTAATTCAATGCGTTCATGGTCGACGATCTGTTTTTTCGGGCCCGAGCTATTTTATTGATGACCGCTCGGTGAGGCTCCAAATCTAATGTGCCGATCGAAATCCGCTAGCAAGTATTTAATTGTTGTAGCCTAGACCTGAAGGAACATTGACCACGCGGGATCATGGGAGCCAGCGACTGGTTGAAATACAAGAAAGCCATGCTAACCGTGGTTTAAGGACACGTCTTTAGGCAATGGGATCAGGTCCCCGTATTGAGTCTGGAACTTATTCAACAATATCCAAACTCACCGCATTGATGCAGTACCGCAAACCCGTAGGCTGTGGTCCATCATCGAACACATGACCCAAATGCGCGTCGCAACGGCTGCAAACCACTTCGGTCCGCATCATGCCAAGCGTTCCATCGCTGTGTTCAATGACCTGATCTTTGCTCATGGGTTCGTAAAAACTGGGCCAGCCGGTTCCGCTTTCGAATTTTGTATTCGGCATGAACAAAGCATTTCCGCATACAGCGCATCGGAAAATTCCGTCCACATGGTCGCCTTCGAACTTACCGGTGAAAGGTCGCTCGGTGCCCTGCTCGAACGCTACATGGTATAATTCCGCTGGCAGGATCTCTTTCCATTCATTCAAGGGTACATCTAGCTTCTTGGTTTCTGTCGTGCTGTAATATGGATTCTTGCCATGGTCCATTTCCTGATCAGGCTGCCCATCATGTTCAGCTTGAGATGCTCCTGTTTGTCCTGTACTGTTCTGGCAACCAATTAGCAATACGCTGAATGTAAGTGCTAGGGAATTCAAGATCGACATGTTTGTTCGGTCGTGTTTTTTGTAAAGCGTAGGTCGTTGAACGTGATCGGTCCTGACCACTTCTGAGGTCAAGATACGTCGTGAACGGTTGATCGGATCATCGTTAATTGAAAGGATCGGTCTTTTGGTTGCATGATCATCAACTCCGGATAAAAAAAGTTCCCCTTAGGGGAAGGAATACTATGCGTACCCGGATTTGCAGAATTCCGATTCTTGTCCCCTTTCTTTGCGCCCTCGAATTTCGGCACAAGGGGTGTTGATGACTAACGAATTCCTTTCGAAGCATGGCAAAAAGTAGTAGTGATCTGGTGATCGTGGAGTCTCCGGCAAAGGCAAAGACCATTGAGAAATACCTTGGCCCTGGCTTTACCGTGCTTAGTAGCTATGGTCACGTTCGTGACCTGCCCTCGGGAGGATTGAACGTCGATGTGGAGAACGGATTTGAACCGACCTACGTTGTTTCCGATGACAAGAAAGATCGTCTCAAACAATTGCAACGTGAAGCGGATAAAGCCGATACGGTGTGGCTCGCGACTGACGAAGACCGCGAAGGAGAGGCGATCAGTTGGCACCTGAAAGAGGCGTTGGGTCTGCCTGATTCCAAAGTGAAGCGGATCACGTTCCATGAGATCACACAAAAGGCCATCCTCGACGCGATCGAGAAGCCCCGCCAGATCGATATCAATCTAGTGGATGCACAACAGGCACGACGGGTCCTCGACCGATTGGTGGGTTATGAATTGAGCCCTGTGCTTTGGCGTAAAGTGAAACCTAGCCTGAGTGCTGGCCGTGTGCAAAGTGTATCCGTTCGTTTGATCGTTGAACGCGAACGTGAGATCCTGGATTTTACGAGCAGCAGCACATTCCGGATCAGTGCAATTCTTACAACGCCCGGTGGTGCATCGGTCAAAGCCGACCTGCCAGCGCGGTTCAATACGGAAGCTGAGGCCATGGCTTTTCTACAAAGCTGTATCGGAGCAATTCACACTGTTCATGCAGTGGAGACAAAGCCAGGTAAGCGCACACCTGCAGCACCGTTCACGACAAGTACGTTGCAGCAAGAAGCCAGTCGAAAGCTTGGGATGGGCGTTGACCGTACGATGCGTGTTGCTCAAGGGCTCTATGAACAGGGGCATATCACATACATGCGTACTGATTCAGTGAATTTGAGCGAATCAGCGATCGCTGCTGCAGCACAACAGATAACCGACCAATATGGCGCGCGTTACAGTAAGAGCCGCCGTTATACCAGTAAGGCCAAAGGAGCGCAAGAGGCTCACGAAGCCATACGCCCTGCGGATATGTTGGTACGGAACACAGGTGCTGATCGGGATGCTGAACGCCTGTATGATCTGATCTGGAAACGCACGTTGGCGAGCCAAATGGCGGATGCGGAACTGGAGAAGACGGTCGTGGACATCAGCATCAGTTCACGTCCGAACGATTTCCTGAAGGCACAAGGCGAGGTCATTCTCTTTGATGGATTCTTGAAGGTATACATGGAGGGTAAGGACGACGAGGACGAGGAGCAGGAAGGGCTCTTACCTGAAATGCGCCAAGGGGAAGCAATGAAGTTGCAGGAAATGAATGCAACACAACGTTTTGAACGGCCTGCTCCGCGGTTCACCGAGGCTAGCTTGGTAAAGAAATTGGAAGAGCTTGGTATCGGAAGGCCTTCAACCTATGCCCCTACGATCAGTACTGTACAAAAACGGGGATACGTGGTAAAGGAGAATCGGGACGGAACGCCACGCCCATACCGCATACTCACGCTGGCCGAGAACGCGATCACCGATAAGACGGATTCCGAGAACGTCGGAGCCGAAAAACAAAAGCTATTCCCTACGGATATCGGAATGGTGGTGAATGATTTCCTCGTGGAGAATTTTCCGACGATCGTTGATCTGAATTTCACGGCCAAAGTGGAAGAGGAGTTCGACATCATCGCCGAAGGCAAAGAGAACTGGCGCGAAATGCTGAAGCGGTTCTATAAGCCGTTCCATGAGACCATCGGAACTGTGAGCGAACACGCGGAACGGGCTACGGGAGCGCGCGAACTAGGTGTGGATCCTGCTTCGGGTAAGAAGGTCTATGCGCGGATCGGTCGTTTTGGGCCCATGGTGCAGATCGGCGAAGTTGAAGATGATGAAAAACCGAAGTTCGCGAGTCTCCAAAAGGAGCAGAGCATCGCTTCGATCACTTTCGATCAGGCGATGGACCTGTTCAAGCTTCCACGCACACTTGGTGAGCGGGAAGGCGAGGTTTGTACGGTGGGAATAGGTCGTTTTGGTCCTTACGTTCGGTTAGGCGCTACCTACGCAAGTGTTCCGAAAGAAGATGATCCCTTGGAGATCGACCTGGCACGTGCGGTGGAATTGATCGATCTGAAAAAAGCTGCGAACGCTACTCGGGATCTCGGTGAATTCAAAGGCGAAATGCTCGTGGTGGGTAGAGGTCGCTTCGGCCCTTTCGTGCGCCATGGAAAGACCTCTGCCAATATTCCCAAAGGCGAAGACCCTGCTACGTTGACGCTGGATCGTGGAACCGAGTTGATGGAAGCAAAGCTTGCCGGAGTAAGACAGAATATCCTCAAGGAATTTCCGGG
>JAGNUG010000138.1 GCA_017987115.1 Flavobacteriales bacterium
GAACAGGATAAGTTTGGATGACCCACGATTCATCGAGATCCGTAAGCTGTACCGTGTGGTAGAACGATTCGATCCGGAACGTGCTGTTTATACATACTCCGTTGGAGAAACAAACTCGATGGAAGAACTCTATGAGGTCTTCAAGAAAGTACGCGAACTGGAATTCATGGAAGCCGAGGTTTTCGCTCTTACCGAAGAAAAACTGGTCGATATGTCGCAGTTACAATTGGCTTCACTTGATCAACTTGCACACACCAAACTGATCACCAACTCGATCCACTTCGAATTTGGCAGCTCAGCGATCGGCGAAGGATCCGAAGCGGTCCTTATCGAGATCACAGGTCTGCTGCGTCAACATCCACAATTGCAATTGATCATCGAAGCACATACGGATAACATAGGTGGGGACCAGTACAATTTCGACCTCTCTCAGGAACGCGCGGCTTCAGTGGTCAAGTACCTCGTAGGAAATGATATATCCGACGAACGACTAATGCCCATCGGCCATGGTGAGAACCAACCCCTAGTTTCCAATAAGACGGAGAAAGGCCGTGGTCAGAACAGACGCGTTGAGTTCCGCATGGTAGTCAAGGGACAGGAACAAGCTACCGCTACACCTGGTCACTGATCAGGTACGCTTCCTCCAAATAGATCGCGTTACCACTACTTTCGTAGTCGATGACGCTAAGCCTTCGTCTATTCTCTTGCCTGTTCGTTTGGGTTTTGACCTTGGATCCGATCCACGCGCAGCAGACATTGCGCTTCATTGAGAATAAGGGCCAATGGCCAAGTGCGGTTACGCATCGGGCAGAAATGGCAGGTGCTTATTTCTACTGCGAGCGTGGTAGCCTTGTGATCGACAGGTACGATTCTGAAGCACTTGCAGCACAACACGCCAACGTAAAAGCTGAGCCAAGCAAGTCGATAAAGCAACACGCGGTGCGATTGCGCTTTTTAGGTGCCGATACAATGGCAATTCCGCGCTCTGAGCGACCTCTTACCGGACGGACGAATTACTTCCTTGGGAACGACCCGACCCGATGGGTATCCAACGCAAGGCCCTTTGCGGCTGTTACCATGGAACGTGTTGCTCCCGGTTGCGATGTACAATTCTACGAAGGTCGTTCAGGATTGAAATATGACCTGATCATTCAACCTGGATCGGATCCAAGTGCGATCGGATTCACGTATGAAGGGGCTTCAGGAATTGAATTAAGAAATGGTTCGCTCATCATTTCAACATCACTTGGACGTTTGGTCGAACGCATACCAATGGCCTATCAGGACATCAACGGAGAGCGGAGAACCATCATGTGCACGTACACTTTGAATGATGGGATCGTCGGCGTCGTACCCGAAAAATACGATAACGAACATACGCTGATAATAGATCCAGAACTATCCTTCGCGACATACTCTGGTTCGTTCAGTAACAATTTTGGATACACCGCATCCTTTGATGCAGCAGGATTCTTATATGCCGGAAGTACAGCATTCGGTGCACAATATCCTATTACAATGGGTGCGTACCAAACCAATTGGCATGGAGGTGCTACGGATATAGCCGTGACCAAATATGATACGACCGGAACGTTCCTGATCTGGAGCACATACATCGGTGGAAGTGCTGCGGAAATGCCACATAGTCTGATCGTTGATCAGAACGACCAATTGGTGCTTCTTGGCACTTCCGCATCCGCAGATTACCCCACTAGTCAGGGTGCCTTTGATAATTCGTTCGGTGGAGGTACGGCATTTACTCCGGCCGGCCTTGGGCTTACCTATCCAACCGGGTGCGATATGGTAGTGACCAAACTGAACTCGACTGGTTCAGCGATCCTGGGTTCAACCTTTCTCGGTGGATCCAACAATGATGGATTGAATTCTGCAGCCGCCTTAAAGTTCAATTATGCGGATGAAGTTCGTGGTGAAGTGCTATTGAACAGTGTGAATGACGTATGGATCGTAAGCTGCACGGAAAGTTCCGATATGCCGATGACCACAGAAGCAGCTCAACCCGGCTTCGCAGGCGGATCACACGACGGTTATGTTGCGAGACTCTCGCCTAATCTGGATCAACTCCTTTACGCTAGTTATATCGGGGGATCAGGAGCTGAAGCTGCATACAATGGTACGGTGGATACACAGGACAGACTATACGTTTGTGGCGGTACTACAAGTACGGACCTGAACGCTTCATCCACCGCGCTGAACGGAACGTACAATGGTGGTACTGCGGATGCGTTCATTGCGCGATTCACGGCAAGCGGAGATGCGATAGATAGATTGACCTACTGGGGTAGCCCGGCTTATGACCAAGCCTATTTCCTTGACCAGGATGGTGCTGGGTCGATCTACTTGTTCGGGCAGACATCGGCGGCATCCGGAGCACTCAGCTTCAACGCTGCATATAACGTACTTGGCGGCGGACAATTCGTTACAAAAATGGATCCCGATCTGAGTGCGTTACAATTCTGTTCACGTATCGGTGCCGGAGATGGCACACCGGATATTTCCCCAACCGCATTTCTCGTGGATGTTTGCGATAAGATCTATACAAGTGGATGGGGCAGTAATAACGGTGGGCTAGGCGGAGGCCTTACAACTGCGGGCCTGCCAGTAACAACCGATGCCCATCAAGGGACCTCGGATGGGCATGATCTTTATCTCGCAGTTTTCGATATCAATATGGCGGGCTTGACCTATGCGACGTATTACGGAGGATCACTTAGTCCAGAACATGTTGATGGAGGCACCAGTCGATTTGATCGACGTGGACGCGTTTACCAATCGGTATGTGCGGGATGTCAAGGAAATAGCGACTTCCCTACTACGCCTGGCGCATGGAGCGCTACCAACAACAGTGGCGGATGTAACAATGGCGTTCTGAAATTCGATTTCGACGCGCCCTTGGTGATCGCATCCTTCTTGGCGCCGGATACGATCTGCGGGCCTTTCGTAACAGCGCTGACCAACCTTAGCAATGGCAGTTCCTATCTCTGGGATTTCGGGGATCTGTCGACCTCTACCCTTCCATCTCCTACACATACCTATGCAAGTACCGGCACGTATACTATCACACTCACGGCGTACGACCCCAACGCTTGTAACGTTCAGGATATGGTCCAACGGACGATCACAATTGCTGATGCTATCCCAACATTGCAAGCTTTAAATGATACTGTGATCTGTGGTCCGGTTGCTAGTATTGATCTGCTCGCTAATAGTTATGGAACAGCGTCCCGCTTTATTTGGTCCTCTGATCCGGACCTCACGAATATGCTGAATGCAAATACGTCCGATAGTTCAGCAACCATTTCACCAGCGAACCAGGGCACATACTACATCCAGGCGAGTAGTTCCAATTCCTGCGTAGTGCTGGATAGCATTTCGGTTTCAATACCGAATGCCCGGATCGCGTTGTTCGGTGACTCGTTGCTATGCGCTTCGGATACGGCCCAACTTCAGGTTTCCGGCGCTGCATCCAATGCTTCGTTCTCATGGGAACCTTTTTCCGATATCATCTCCGGACAGGGCACTGCGAACGTTAACGTTGCACCATCGGACAATACTGTTTATGGCGTGCAGGTGTTTACACCATCTGGCTGCAATTGGTCCGGCACCATTGGTGTTAACGTCTCTCCCATCAATGGCAATAGTGTATCCGCAACTGCGTCGGAGACTACGGTTCTAGCGGGTGCCACGGTTCAGCTTTTCGCTACGCCAGACAATGGCGTCAACTATAGTTGGTCGCCTTCAACAGGCCTGAGTGATCCGTTCATAGCATCTCCGACTGCTCTGGTGAATGTGACAACAACTTATACTGTTACTGTGAGTGATGGCATTTGCACACGCAGTGCATCAGTGACCATTAAAGTATTGGAACTTGTCTGCGATGAACCCGACATTTTCGTACCCAACACATTCACACCGAACGGTGATGGCAACAACGATACACTGTATGTGCGCGGAATTCCGATCGACCGCTTGGAATTCATGGTCTTTGATCGTTGGGGGGAAAAGGTTTTCGAGACAACTGACAAGAATATAGGATGGGATGGAATGTTCAACGGAAAACCAGCAGACCCTGCTGTTTTCGTATACCACTTGACCGCCTTTTGTAAAGACGGGCAGCGCTACTTCACCAAAGGAAATGTATCCGTGGTGCGATGATGCGGACCCGCGACATAGTGAAGCGAAGATTCCTTGTATTCGGGCTGGCAATTGCATTGGTCCATTTCACTTCTACAGTTGCAATTGCGCAGGACATTCATTTCTCGCAATTCTTCAACGCACCTCTTGCGCTCGGACCAGGATCCATCGGTGCGTTCAAAGGCAACTACCGATTGAATGCGATCTTCAGACAGCAATGGCGTGCTGTCACTGTTCCCTATCGAACGTTCGCGTTGGGTGGTGATGCAGCCAATGTCGTTGGTGTGAAAGGTCTTGGCCTAGGAGCATGGGCATTCAATGACAGAGCCGGAGATAGCCGATTACAACAATTTCATTTCAGCATAGGTGCCGGCTATTCATTGCAACTTGACCAAACCGGGAATAGCGTGTTGACCACCGGTTTGCAGGGCGGATTCACGTCACTTAGCTTGGATAACAATGCACTCTCTTTCGATGCGCAGTACAACGGATCCCAATATGACCCTTCGCGAGCAACGGGTGAACAATTTTCACGATCATCCATGGCCCATCCGGATCTGAATGCAGGAATGGTCTATCGCTATTCACCTACGGATCGCGAATTGATCCAAGCGGGTGTCGGCCTATTCAACCTTACAACGCCGAAAATCGGATTCTTGGGCGAACCTGGTGTGCCATTGGATCGACGGATCACCGTTCACGTGATCACGCAATTTCCTATCAGTAAGAAATTGGATGTGCTTCCAATGGTGCAATACATGAAACAAGGGGCTTACGAAGAGCTGGATCTTGGTGCGAACCTTCGTTACATTCTCCTCGATAATTACGGTCTTAAGCGCGCAGTGCAATTCGGGGGGCACTATCGTGCTGCGGATGCAGGCTATCTCTACGCTGGATTCGAGTATGACGATTGGACCTTTGGCCTGTCCTATGATATCAATACCAGTGACCTCCTTCCGGCCAGTCGGAACCGTGGTGGGATCGAGATCTCATTGATCCGGATATTCAAAAAGCATCCTGCGGTGCCCGTACGGTATAAGGCATGTCCGACGCAATTATGAAGACGCTCCCTTGCTATAATAAAATGGTATACACCTTTGGGTTGTTCTTGGCGATGCATTCTCATGCGCAATCCGTGGACCAATGGATCAACTGGGGCGATGCCGCATTTTCGAAAGGCGAGTATTACGGTGCATCACGTTACTACGATAGTGCCTTGGCGGCTGACCCAGGTCGCATGGCGATCCAATGGAAGCAAGCTGAGGCATGCCGGATGAGCAATCAATACGACAAGGCGCATATGCTTTATGATAAGGTATACCGAAAAGACCAAGGTCGTACGTACACCGACGCGCTACGCTGGCTGGGCGAAATGCTGCTGTGCGATGCGCAGTACAAAGCGGCTGGAACCACTTGGCAAAAACTGTTGCGCATAGAGAAAAATGACAGTTCGGTGCTTTCCATGCGAGCCAAAAATGCATTGTTGGGCATTGAATTGGCAGCCAGTTCAGATAGTCTTCAACCCGAGGTATTGATCCAGCATCTTCCCGAGCCCATCAATAGCTACAGTGCCGAATTCGCTGCACAGACCGGACCGGATGGGAAGCTCTATTTCTCAACATTACGAGGTGACGTGAACAACGAAGGCGAAGTACAGGACACTGCATCTTACAGAACAACCATCGTTCGAATAAATACAGATCATGATTCCGTCCAAACGTTCGAAGTCCTCAATGAACCCTTGAATACCGATGGCGACAATGCTAACGTAACTTGGTCCGTGAATGGCGAGTATGTCCTCTTTACCAGGTGCAGTGAGCCTTCAACTTGTAGCATTCACATTGGTACACTTATCAATGACGTTGTGAGTGACATTCGCCCGCTCGATGGGTTGCCCTTGGAAGCAACTAATACGCAACCCATGTTAGCGATCGTGAACGGAAGAGAGACTCTGTTCTTCGCAAGCAATGCTGCAAGCGGCATGGGTGAATTCGATATCTGGAAAGCGCTATTCGTTAATGGTGAAGTGAAGGATCCCGAGCCACTTGGTCCTTCAATAAATACCCCGGGTAATGAGCGTACGCCTTGGTTCATTGGCGAGAAAAATACACTTTGGTTCAGTTCCGATTTTCTCCCTGGCCTCGGTGGATACGACCTCTTCAGATCATCCTGGGATGGTAATGCATACCTGCAACCGATCAATGCGGGAGCACCATGGAACAGCCCAGCAAACGACCTTTACCCTTCTTTTGACCGAGCGACAGGGGAAGCCTTTCTTACCAGTAACCGCAAAGGATCCCTGACCGCCAAAGGCGAAACGTGCTGCAACGACATCTATAGGATCGAAGTACTGGAGCCTGTTGGACCGCAACAGGTCGAAATGGTAGATACCACAACTTCGATAGCATCGGTTCCTGCTGAGCCAACTCCAATAACCACTAGTGCGACTATTGCATCTCTGCGCGAAATCATAGATCAATTCCCGCTTGAACTTTATTTCGATAACGACCAACCGGAACCAAGATCATGGACGACAACCACTTCACATACATATGGAGAAACCTACGATGCATACACGAAGAGGATCCCGGAATATTTAAGGAATGGAAGTGATGAAAGATCGATCGAGCGCTTCTTCGCTGAAGAAGTTGACGGTGGATGGACAAAGCTGAATGAATTGTTACCCGCCTTGGAGTCAGCGCTGCGCCGCGGAGAGATCATCACCCTTAATGTTCGAGGCCATGCCAGCCCACTCGCTCGTAATGATTATAACATCAACCTATCAACACGCAGGATCCAAAGCCTAAGAAACCATCTTCGAACTGTTCTTCGTGGAATTCTTGAACCGTATATGGACAGTACTGCAACCAATGGCGGCGTTCTGCGCATACGTCAATTACCCTTTGGTGAAGATCGTTCTGCGGACGGGGTGAGTGATGACCTTAGCGACCTGGAGCATTCCGTGTACAGTGTAAATGCAGCCAGTGAACGCCGCATCGAGATCGAGCGTATGGACATGGCGCAACGATCCACAACGCACGATCCAACAACGATCTATTTTGATGTTGGCACCGTCCGCCAAGGAGCGGAGGAACGATTTGTGGTCCCGATCACGAATTATGGATCGCTTCCTTTGCACATAAGTTCAGCACGTTCAACATGTGATTGTATGCAGATCGGTACATTGCCGGAAGTTATCCCCACTGGTAGCTCGGCGAACTTGGAACTGATCTACACGGGACGCACGCGACCTGGACCTTTGAATAGACTAATAACCCTAATAACCGATGGCACACCGCCTCAACTTGAACTGATCATAAATGGCAATGTGATCGAATAATGAACTGAATGGAATTATTACTGCTTTCGAACTCTACACTTCCTGGCACACCATTCTTTGAGTGGCCAAGAATCCATGTCCATGAATTCTTGGCAGGTCATAAGCGAGTTGCTTTCGTACCATACGCTGCAGTTGAAGAACAGCGTAATGATTATGTTGACAAAGTCGCACCGATCTTCGGTGAATTCGGTGTTGAACTATTCAGCCTTCATCAGGAAAAAGATCCAGTATCCGCGTTGGATAGAGCGGATGCGGTCGTGATAGGCGGTGGCAATAGTTTCCTGCTGTTGCAAACGCTATACCGCACAGGTGTTCTCAAGGCGATCGGTAACCGCGTAAAGAACGGACTATCATATATCGGATGGAGTGCCGGCAGCAACATTGCTTGCCCAACCATAATGACCACCAACGACATGCCGATCGTGGAGCCGCCATCCATGCGCGCTTTGCACTTGGTTCCGTTCCAGATAAATCCGCATTATACCGAGGCCACCATACCCGGTCATGGCGGTGAGTCGCGTGATCAACGTATAGCGGAGTATTTGGCAACGAACCCAAAAATTACGGTAGCAGGTCTGCGCGAAGGTTCATTGCTCCATGTAAAAAATGGACAGTGTACGCTAGTGGGTAAGGATATGAA
>JAGNUG010000036.1 GCA_017987115.1 Flavobacteriales bacterium
TCCGCTCTTCAATGGTGCACAGGCCAACAAGGCGCTGCAAGTTGCTAAACTCAGCCGCGAACAGGCTGCCATCAGCACCGAACAAGCGGAACTGATGTTGGAGGAAAGTCTGCTCAACGCATGGACTGATCTTACTACCGCGAACCAACGTGTTGCCTTGGAAGAAAGCAACCTCGGTGGCGCTCGCACACAAACGAACGTCGCTCTGGAAAGCTATCGGTTGGGTGCTATCACCGCAGTGGAATTACGCGAAGTGCAACAAGGCCTCATCGCTGCTGAGCAACGTCTGCTTGCTGCACAATACGAAGCCAAGCTGGCAGAACTGCAATTGAAGTGGTTGGCTGGGGAGTTGCCGTAGACTTCTCGGCATAGGTCCACTATACGAACTCGTGCATACTCCTACGGTATTGCTCGAAGGCCTATGTGGGTTCTTCCGCGGTTTGGAGGAGACAATGAATGACCTCGTGCTCCGATCTTATATTCACGTTGGAACGGGTGGAACTGAAGAAGATCCTTGTCCCTTTTTGTTTGCCCAAAAAGGAACCCAAAAGCCCCCCCGGCTCAAGGCCGGGGCAGGCTAACAAGCATCCGACCCACTGCGCACTGGCCCGCGCACGAGCCCGCAGTGGGCGGTTGCCGCGCGGATCCCGGATCGCCACCGCAAAGCTGCCTGCCGAGCTGCTGCGCCGCAAAGGACTACTTCACTGCTTGGTGCAGAACCCCTAACACCTCCACCATAGCCAGCGTATCCATCTTGCAATAGGCAAGTAGGTCTGCGCGGAGTTGGGTGGTATCGCCGGGGTAGTTGCCGGTTGCTAGTTGCGTAAACAGTAGGCTGGCCGTGCCGCCTTCCTGTACGTTCAATGTGGCGTAGCTGAGGGATGGGACCAACGCCGGTAACACCGACTTGATGCTGTTGCTTCCGTTCATTTTCGGGGCGTAGTACCAACCTTTTTTGAACGGGTCTATGAGGTCCTTGATGCGCGGAATCAGTTGCGCAATTGCCGCGGCGTATTCTGGTAGGTCTCGCGCCAGTTCGTTCAGCCGCGCACGTTCGAAGGATGCATTGTACGTGAGGATGTCGCCTGTTGGACCGATGTCCTTGAGCAGTTGCTGTACCACTGCTTCACGAGGATCGTTGGCACCGTTGGCAAGGAACTCACGATGTGTGGGGGTTGCACCCGGTATGGCCTGCACATGCAAACTGTATTGGAACGGGACCTGCTGGAACGGATGCGTACCGTCATAGAGCGGAATGCCCGCCATCATCGTCTCGAAATCGAAATGATGCAACGGGTAGTTCAGTTCCGCTAACCAGTTCCGCAAGGGTTCGTGTTGAAGTTGTAGTTCGCCGCTTTTCCAGGCATCCACTTGTCGGCGTTGTGCATCGCTTAGTGGTTCATCATCCGGGATGTCCGCGAGCAACAGGATGCCGCGTTCATACAACGACCATTTCTGTTCATTGGCACGCGTCAGGTCGAACACCGAATGCGCTGGAACATGCGCCCAGCAATGTGCTTTGAAGTCACAGGGGTAGGGAGTGTTGCAGTGCGGACCAATTGCAATATCCGGTGCTTGAGACTGCTGCACCACGTGTTTTAACGCTTCGATGCGTGCTGGTATCTCCTCTTGTGCGCGCTGAACGTCGGCCAGTACGGAGGTGCTGGTGAAGAGCTGCTGCACATCGATCGGTCCGTGTTTTACGTAGCTGTTGTTGAGGTACACGATGCTGACATCCACCAATGGGATCGTGCCGCTGATGACGTAATACTGCAACGCGACATCCTGCACGTACTGCTCCTTTACACCGGTGCTGCCTTTCACTTCGTATGCTCTCCAACCATCGGGGGTGTGTATCAAAAGGTCCATGGCGGCCAATACATCGTCGCGCATGAACGCGGCTTCGTAAATGATCTGCTCGCCACGTGCTATGGCCGCTGCGGTATCGCGCACGCTCTGCTCGAATTCGAACGGAGTGGGCGGTGCGCAATCCACACCACTGGGAAAAAGCTGCTGTGCCAATTCCCCGACCGCTCTACCCGAATCGAAGATGGCCTGTTGCTGCGTACCAATGGGTGGCAGCAGATCGCGCCGGTGCTTGTACAACCACAATGCTTTGGGGCATTGCATGCCCCGCATGTATGTGCTTTTCGAGAGGATGTGGGACATGGGGCACAAGCTAAGCGTAGGCGCTGAAGGCGCAGCGCAAAGCGCTATTCTTTCCCGGTCACCTTTACCGGTTGCTCCGGCACCTCGGCAGCGGGAATGGTCTCCTTGCGCTCGAAGATGAAGTTCATGGCACTGAGCTGCCCATCTGCCACCTCCACGGTCTTGTTCTGCACCATGCTGGTCTCTCCACTGCCATGCACCAGTTGCACCCGGTGTTCCCCAACGCTCACTTCATGCACGAAGGGTGTACTGGCCTCCACGTCACCTATGGCCACACTATCCACCAGCACCTGCGCGGACATGTTGCTTAAGATCAACAGCTTGCCGGTAGTCTGCGCGTGCAGGTACGAAGTGAGCAAGAGGGTAAGGAGGAGGAGGGGGGTGCGCATGAGGGTGGTTCTATATGGTGTTACAAGATTAATGATCTTCGGGTTAGTAGTGTGAACAAAGATCCAGTGGCTTTCGCGAATACGCGGATATGTGGCCGTACCGATCCACTTCGCAATACTTCTAGCGGTAGACTTAGACGTCTTGTTTCGGTGGTGCACCGTTGTACGTGTCGTCCCAAAGGGTGTTGATGTCCTGTGCGTAAAAGATCTGCTCACCCAACCGGTCGTAGATCAAGAAGTGGATCGGCTCCGTGGTGCTTCCAATGGGATGAAAAACTTCATTCACCCCTTCGCCCTTCGGTGCGTATGGGTTCATTACGAACATGCCAAAGTCCTTGCCTTCAACAGTGGCATACGGTGATTCACTAACGGTGCAATCCTCCAAGATGGCGGTGAGCGTTGCGCACATATTCCCGCATCGGTCCATCGATTATTACCGCATCAACCTCTTCGATATGTTCGACGTAAAGAGCAAGACGGGCATGGTGCTCTTTGCCGCGCGTCATGGGATCCTCCCGTTGGATCCCTGAACACCGGACCACGTGATCTAAGGTCATAGTCCCGCCGATGGGATATGACGGACAGTTACCGTTCGCGCAAGCAGCGCGTTACTTCTTAGGCAGTGGCTTGGGTTGCTCCGCAACATATTCGCTCGTTTCCTCCAAGTTGCCGGGTTGGTCGCCGGTGGTGGTATCCACCCGACCGTTCAGGTCTTCATCCAGTTCCATGCCAGCCATGGTGTGGCCGTCCGGGCCTTTGACGTGATGGAAACCAGGTACTCCTTCCGCAGCTACAGTAGGGTTCACGGGAGTGTGGGTTTTCTTGTTCATGTGTTCACGGGTTTTTTAATTGCACGGCTTGTCCAACGGTACTCCTGCGTGCCAGGAATTTCCGGCACGTACGTATTCCAGACTGTCAAGAAATTCCTGTCCGATGACCTTGACGTTACGTGTAGGTGTGCACCGGTCGGTCACCATGCGGTCACCGTCCTTACGCGCGAAAACCAGGTACGCGTTTCCCGGAATGAACCGGTACGCGCATGCTTCATGGTCCACCGCGGTATTCACTATCACATCTTCGATGGGCAGCCCTTTCAATTGTTCCATTACATGGAACGATACGGCGATATGCTCAATGCCATCCTTCTCATCGGGCTCCAGTTCGGCAACGGCGTACGTAGTGTCTGCACTTAACATGATGCCTCGGAACACCGAAACGGAATTGCAGTAGGCATCATCCAACCGTTGCATTGCACAATCGCACCCCAGCAGGTCCGAACCGGTCTGGCCGAACGCGCCAAGGAAGAATGCGCAGCTGATCAGTGAGAGTGTGAAGCGGTGTAAGGATGTTGTGCTGTTCTTCATTGGTCTGTTTGGTTTTATTGGTGCTACATGTTGTTCAAAGGGGGCCGCTACCGTACGTGCAATTTTCCCTGCACGCCGCCATCGGCCGGTTCACCGGTCACTACCGCTCCGAGTATCTTGATCATGGATACGAGCTTGCCGTGTTCGGTATCCCAATACTGCGCATCGGTGGTGGTCACTTTGATCACGGTCAGGTCCGGGTCCTCCACGCCATTGGGGAACCATGCTTTGGCGATCGGGTTCCAGAGATCCAGTTTCTTCTGTTGATCATCGATCTCTTCAGCAGTGCCCAATACGCTCATGAATTCCGCATTGCTTGCATCCGCGAAGAGGAGTTGTACCTGCGGGTCCTTGCGTAACTGTTGATCTTTTGCGCTGGTACGTGAGCTCAGGAACCAGAAGTTCCCGTGTTCACATACTTGTTGCACCGCCATCGGGCGCACCGGTATCGGGCGACGATCCATTGTGGTCATGAACATGCATACTTTGCGTTCACCCAGTTCTTTCATTTTGTCGATCGCGTCTTGGCGATCCAATGCTTTTATCGTTCCCATTCTAGTTTCAGTGTTCATTGTTCGTTCAAAATGAAATAGGCGACTTGCTTTCGCAGATCGCCTACTCCTTCGACATACCGCATCCTTATCTCCCGTTGGATGCGGCATGCTAGTCTGCGCATACACTATGCATACGATCAATGCGCTGTCCTTTCCTTGTTGTAGGCGGTACGTACATCCTCTACGATATCGCGCACCTGGTCCTTGGTCTTTCCAAGGCGCTGCTGCATCTTTCCGTAAAGCTCATCCTCTTTTCCTTCCGCGTACGTCAGGTCATCATCGGTCAGCTCGCCGTACTTCTGCTTCAGCTTTCCTTTCAGTTCGTTCCAGTTGCCTTTCAGCTTATCTTCTGTTGGTGTGCTCATTGTTTTTTGTTTTGGTTATCAATGCGTGTTGTCAGCTCCTTTGATTGCATTGCCTGTGCCAAGAAGCCTGTACCGTTGGTGCGCCCTGTAATAGCAGTGGTTCCAGGTCATATCCGCCATTCGTGCACCGGTCCGTTCATGTGGAATGGTGCTCCCATGGTGGGGTGCGCACTCCACAGCTTGTTTACATTGTTTTTCGTACCGCCGATCGCACTCATTGGCTTGGGGCCTTAGGTAAGCAGGGGTTTCGTGGATACGCTATGAGGATATCCGTGGATCGGTACGCGAATGGTTCTTTACCTGTAGAACCAACAAATTGTATGAACATGAAAACGATAAAGAGCAATTTACTGATGGCCTCGATAGTAGCCGGGTCATTCATGGTCGTTAGCTGCAATGAAACGCCAGCCGAGCAGCGCGATGACATGAACGATAAAGTGGAGAAGATCGAGGACAAGGCACAAGATGCTATGGGTGATAGGGATTGGGAAAGTGAGCGCAATGAGATCAGGGAAGATTTCCGTGACCTGCAGACCAAGATCGATAACAAATTGGCCAAGGTGAATGAGGACCTTGCAAAGACCGATCTTAAAGCGGATGTAAGAGCGGAGAAAGAGGCAATGAAGGTTGAGTTGATGCGCGAGAAGGACATGGTCGCCGAGAAAATGCGTAATGTGGACGGCGCGACGAACGAGACTTGGGACATGACCAAGAGCGATGTGGAGAACACCAAGCGTGATATAGACGCATGGTGGGAGAAGCAAAAGGAGAACGTTGATGTGAAGACCGACGCTGATAACGATAACGACGGTCACTAGTTGAAGCAGTTGATGTTGGAGTGAAGAGACAACATCGAGCCTCCCGTTGAACGTTCGGGAGAACATGAGAACGGCATTCCGAGGAATGCCGTTCTTTTTTGTTGCCGTGCGCGGGCCATTGCTCCTCACGATGGGGAATGTTCGCTCAGTGGAATTCCAGGGAATGCCTGGTAACAGAGGTTCTTAAGATCGGCATGTGCTTGGTACCTTAAAGAGTATTATGGATAAGCCGAAAAAGAACACCGACGAGCGTGGTGAACACAGTGCTCCGAAAAAAGAGCATGTGCCTCCGCAGAAAAAGAAAAGAGCGCCACGCGCGCCGAGACCGGATCGTGGGGTTGCACCCGGAATTACGGGGTGACACTGCCATCAATAACGTGAATGAACAATAAAAAACACAGAACAATGAGCAACGAACTGAAAGGAAAGAAAGTAGCGATACTCGCAGCGAACGGATATGAGGATAGCGAACTGCGCAGTCCGAAAGAAGCATTGGAGAACGCTGGTGCCACCACACACATCGTATCACTTGAACGTGGTTCCATCAAAGGATGGAAAGATGGTGATTGGCACGGATCGATCGAAGTGGATACGACCGTGGATGAAACGACGAGTGATGCATATGATGCACTGGTGCTCCCCGGCGGCGTGATCAACCCGGACCTGTTGCGCGCCAACGCGGATGCCGTGAACTTCGTGAGGGCATTCTTCAAACAAAAAAAGCCTGTGGCTGCAATTTGCCACGGACCGTGGATGCTCGCTGAAGCAGGTGTGCTGGATGGCAGAGGCATAACCAGTTACAAGAGCATTAAGACTGATATGGTAAATGCCGGTGCGATCTGGGTGGACGATGAAGTAGTGGTAGATGAAGGTCTTGTGACCAGTCGCTCACCGAAGGACCTCCCTGCATTCAATGCCAAGTTGGTAGAGGAAATTGCTGAAGGAAAGCACGCGAAACAAACAGCGTAAACCTGTAACATAAAAGAGATGAAGGCGCCATCCGTAGTTGGGTGGCGCCTTTTTGTGTGCGTATGTATAATGAACCCACTTCATGCATTCACCATTCAGTTCGGGATCGTGCAGAGATCGGGTAAAGTGTGTAGCAAAGTGTGGAACTTTTGCCGCGCGTGTCGTAGCTATTCACGGAGCGCATGAAGGAGCATGCAAGGGCACATCATTTGTCTGTGCTTCATAAAACAGAAATCACATGCGCTACGCTGTTAAACTTCTCGTACTGGTATCGTTCCTGATGTGCACATCCGCAGTCGCACAGAATTGGGGCATTGGTTTCCGGCTGGGCGATCCCAGCGGATTGACCCTGAAGCATTACTGGAACAATAGAGCCCTTGAAGTGAGCGTTGGGCGCGCCCAGTTCTTCACTGGGAATAGTTTTTACAATAGGCAATATCAGCGGTGGTATGATCGCCGTGGCTATAACTATGATAAGCACGAGTTCCTGGGGTATGGTACTTCCGTACCGATCGGGCTCCAGGTGCATTACCTTATTCAGAACCCTATTGGCAATGTAAATGGGCTCAGCTGGTACTTCGGTTTCGGAGGGCAAGCACGTGTTGCAAGCTATCGGTTCAGCTACCGCTACAAAGTACCGAACGATAATGACTGGATCTATGTGAACGATGAACGCGTGAGCAGCGTGGATCTGGGAATTGATGCGGTGCTTGGGATCGAATACACCTTCCCGAAAGCACCGGTCTCACTATTCGCGGATGGAACAGTTTATATGGAATTGTTCGATGATCCATTCGTTTTCTTCGTGCAGCCGGGTACTGGGGTGCGGTTCCGGTTCTGAGGGGGGTGCATTGTTGAAGTTGCACGAGACGCTACCGCAAGTAGGGGCAGATCCATATGAATTATCTCACGTTGTTCTGGAAATCGGAGTTGATTAATAGGGTCATGTCGACCTGCTATGTTCTTTGGATCCTTGCTGCTAAAGAAAAGCAGGGTCTGCGTCATTTGCCGCAGACCCTGCTTGATCTTGACTAGGTTATATCGTCTTCACTATTGACTGATCACCAATCGCGTTGTGCGCACTTCGTTACCATCAGTGATCCGTACCATATAGGTTCCGGCTGACATACGATCACGCACTTGGATGGAATTGGGAATACCTTCTTGCGGTGCCAATTGTTGATCCTGCACCAAACGACCGAACACATCCAGTACTTCAACACGAACTGTTTTGGCTTTTGCCCAGGTCAGGTCCATGAACAGCTGCCTTCCTCTGTTAGGGTTGGGCCAAATGAGTGGTTGTTGTGCGCCTGTTAGCTCAATGTTCTTTTCTCCGGGAGGGTCTTGGAATCCTTCAATGATCGTTACTCGGCAGCATTCACCTAAGTCACACCAAGGGTTATACGCGTCTCTCCGTGTCTGCACTCTCACCATCCAGGCGCCCAACCCATAAGATGCCGGCGCTGCTCCAGGAGTGCTTGTTCCTTGGCCGATAAAATAGGTGGTATTCGTTGCCGTGCCTGACAATGGAAGAATACGGCTGACTTGGGGGTTACTATTCGTTCTAGTAATTATCAGATCATCACTGGTCTGTTGATCAAGTGGTGTCCAGATATAACGAAAATGTCGATACCCCGCGCGGTAGGGCGCCCAAACTTGACCACTTGCAGTGCGTTCCACATTGCAAGAGTGTTCCCCCGGCGGGTTAACGTTAGGGTTATCCACAAGTCTGCTCGGGAGGCATAGTGTGGCATTTGTGTGATAATCAGCGGTTGGGATCATAAAGGTCGTTGCTGGCCCATAACCAATTGAACCAGTTCCCGTAGCGGATCTCGCCCTAACATTGTATACTTTGTCGTTAACTAACGTCCCGGCAGTGACAAGGTCATATAGAGCTTGGCCGCTCACGATGAACCCAGTAATGTAAACTGGCATCCCACCATCTGCATCAAACACCATCCAGACCACTGCTGAAGCAAGGCCTGTATAATTATTCGTCCTAAAGGCAGGCTGTGAATTGTCAAGTACATGCAAATTGTCCAATAGATTTTCCTGCATACGGGTTGTACCCATGGGCAAACTGAATTCACCGGTTCCACCATGTAACAAATTTGATGCAGGATCGAATCCGTCCGGACTATCAACGATCCTTCCATCATTTACCGACCGTAGCATGTATTGTCCGGTGAAGTCATCACCGTCTTCATTGAATACTTCCAGTACATAGTCACCATCTTCAAGGAAGCAGGTTTCGATCTGGCATGCTGAACTATTGGCATACCCTTCTCCAGCGCACACCGGGTCCGAGCAACCTGCGCGCCGGATCTCCCAATGCACATCATCACTGTTCGCATCCGTGTTCATATAGAACTCCAACTCAGTTGTAGCTGGTGGTGGCTGAGCACAGACCGTATAAGTAACTTGATGCAATACAATATTCAGATCCGTAGGTCGGTGGTAGATGAAACTGATAGACTCTTGACAGCCCTCCCAATTCAATGTGCAGCTCCAATCATAACTATATAAAGGAGCTATGGTTCGTACTATGCCATCTACGAAATGAACTCCAGTACTAGGGTCGATCCCTGTAAAGCCAGGGGAAAAGCCATGATACCATTCCAAATAGTCCAGATCTCCGACCGATAACCGAGGTGACTCGACAGGTGGATTGAAGGTGATCGTCACTAATACTTCAGTTGCAGGATCGTTGTCTCCTGATGAAGGGATCCACAGCGCATTCTGGAATAGTGAGTGATGTACTTCATTCGTCGAGTTGGCATCTGTAGTCGTCACCGTAATATCCGATACCGCTTGGCATGGATCATTGAATGAGCTCAGTGCGACATCCTGACCTGCAAATAAGAAGTTCTGTACAACCTGCGCGTGTGAAAAAATTGCTAGTAAAAGACCCGCGTAAAGGGTAGCGGATCGAAAGGTCATTCGCTTCATTTTTGGAAGTGTTAAGGGTTGATCTGAAATGGAACATTCTTCGGTCACATGAACAAGGTCAGGTTGATCAAGCCCATGTTGTTCAAGATAGTGCTCAACGAGCATGCACAAATCAATCCACGGAGAGGCACTAATCAAAGTGATCTCGGGATTATCGAAAAATGAAAGTGAACTGATCAATTCAAGTGCACCACTTGTATTGGATCCCATCTATCGAGAAGGTGAAACTCACATCAATGGCCGTTCGAACGCACCATGGAGTAATACAGCTCACGGACCATTTTAGGCAGTGGTAGTAACCCCAAGACCTTTGCATAATGGATCGCATCCGCATCACATAATACGTGTACGTGGTCTCCATTCCGGCGCATGTCCCATTGGTTGAAGATCTGTTCCAAACGCCCTCGAATGGTCTTTGAGAAACAATCGGCCACCTTGTGTTCTTCGATCGAACAATCCCCATTACCAAAGGTCTTGATGTTCTTTTCCATCGAGCTGGCTGTTGTCTTATACCGATCGAAATGTTGCCGTTCATCCAGCATAAGAATGAACTTGGGCGGGAGGTCCAGCAGCTGTGCATTCAATAAATACAGCATGGCGTTCATTGCTCTGCTCTGTGGGCCGTCCGATACGAAGTTGAAGAGTACGAACTCCAGTTCAGTATCTCTGCGGACGGCATAGATATCATAATGGTAGGGTGCGATATTTCGTCCGTTGAAGGTATTCCAACCGATGCAGAAACACTTCTTTTCGACGACCAGGTATTCCTGTTCAAGGATTGCTTCATTGGTGCTGTCTCTCGTGTTCAATCGGAAGCGTGCATGGTAGTGGTCCTTATGCTCTTCCCAGTCAAAGAACGGGAATGACACCGTTAGGTATGCCACTAAAGCAAACCGCAATAAGTGATACATGTCCGCTCTATGATACAGTGACGTAGAGGGGTCAATGTTCTTTATGGAACTGGAATCGAAATCCGATGCTTCGATGCCTAGGATACTGGAAATGCGTTCATCCACGTAGCTGTCATTCCCCAAGTAAATGTCGAATACTGTAAAGAACTCATTGGGCAATTGCCATCTGCTCTTCAGCCTCGTTATGATCTCCGCCTTGGTCCGTTCATCCATCGGGCCCGGTATCTCGGTCCGTGAAAAGAGTTTGCGGAGCTTGGTTGTATCATAGTTTCCCATAACCTCAACCAGTTGCTTTATCCCATTCATCACTTCCGATCTTGCTTCCTCGGAATTGATGTCCGCTTTATTCGCGCAAAGAGTATCGACCAATCGTTCGATCGCTTCGCGGTTCGATGGGAACAGGACGTTGTGCATTGAATAGGAAATTTATAGGGCGTCAATATAAAGATCCTGGATCGCCGGTGACTCTTGGAGGATCTGAACGAAAACCTCCGTTCAGCTAAACACCCAACTCCAACAACTCATCTCCATCCCCACAAACCACACCACGCACTTCCATCTTAACTTTCCGAACATCAGTTTCTGTTGCACCTTAGTTACTGGGCTCTCAGGGCACCAGCCCTGCCGCATTGGTAGCCGCTGGTCGGATCAATGGGGATGCGGGTTATTCTGATCTAGTGGATTTGCTACCGAGCTGAACGGAGGAAGCTCAGACAGTCCTAACTTGGACATTGCAATTCTTGAGGATGGCAACAAGTTCTTCCGATCTCTGCCCTAATTCGATTCGGGCGCGTTTTAGAGGTGCACCCAGCCTAACACGATACTTGATGATCAGGACCGGCCCCGTCCTATAAACATGTGGATAGTAATTCGCTGATCCTATGAGCTCATAGGGGATCCTGATTTGGCGATCAAAGATCTTGTAGTTGAGATAGCAGCAGTCGTCGTAGAGAACCAATTCCTTTAACAGCAGATATGCCAGCAGAAATAGAAAAACCAAGTATAGCAGAATGTATACTACGGGAAGAAGAATTTGTTCTGCTTCAATTCCTTGCTTCACAAAAACGAAGAGTAATAGGGTCAATGAAATGGTAATTATCACAAAGGGGCTCCATCTGTAGCCAGTTCTAGAAAGAGGGGTATTCCGCAGCGATATCATGTTTGAGCCAACGCCAACCCTTCATCCCCCCAAACAGCACCACGCACTTCCATCTTATCCAGCCCAAGGCGAGGTAACAATGCGCTGAACTGTTCCGTAGCGCCACTTGTGTAGGCGATCAAATTGCCAACTTGTTCAGCGGGTGCGTTCAGTTCGCGTTGTTCAATGATGCGGCCTACTTGTTTGGCAACGGCGGGGGCGGGGTCGATGATGCGAACGGAAGGACCGAGGATGCGTTCGATCAACGGACGGACGAACGGATAATGTGTGCAGCCCATTACCAATGCGTCGATGTCCTTCGCCATCATCGGTTCCAGCCAGCCACGGAGCATGTGTTCCGTCAGTTCGGTCTCCAACTCGCCGGCTTCGATCCGTTGTACCAGTCCGGGGCAGGGTTGGTGAATGACCTCCACGTCCTTCGCAAAACGACCAACAACACTGGCATAGACCGCGCTTTGGAATGTCGCGGTGGTAGCGATAACGCCCACGACTCCGCTAAGGGTTTGTTCCACGGCAGGTTTAACGGCAGGCTCCATGCCGACGAACGGAATGGTCGGGAACTGCGCGCGCAAGTGGGCGAGCGCCGCGGCCGACGCAGTGTTGCACGCCACAACGATCAGCTTGCAATCCGCTGCGATCAACGCGCGGGTTATTTCGGTGCTGAACCGACGCACTTCTTCCAACGAACGCTGTCCGTAGGGGATGTGTACGGTATCTGCAAAATAGAGCAGGCGCTCCGTGGGGAGCGCCTGCTGCATTGCATTGGTCACTGTCAACCCACCAATTCCGCTATCGAAAATGCCGATGGGGCGTGGGTCCATCAGATCAAGGGATCTTCAATTCGGCTTTCACCAACGGAAGAATGTCCTCGCCTTTGTCGAAGTACAGTACAAAGCCTGTGCTCACATCGAAGATGTAAACGAAGTTGTTCGCTTCAGCTACTTTCTTGATCGCTGCGTTGGTCTCCGTTACCATCGGGCGCAACAATTCTTCTTCTTGTTTGGCAAGGTCCTCCTGCGCTTTTTCCTGCGCTGCTTGGATGCGTTGCTCCAAGCTCTGGATCTCTTCCACTACGATGTCCTTCTCCGTTTGGGTCATGTCCGCTGCACCTGCTTGGGCATCGGCTACTTTCTGCTGGTACTCGGCACCCATCGCCTTTAAGCGATCATCCAAGGTCTTTGCAAAGTCCTGCATTTTCGTTTCGGCTGCTTTGCGGCCCGGCAGTAAAAGCATTAGCTGCTGGCGATCGATGTGGCCGAGCTTTTGCGCGGTGGCCATGGGTACAGTGCTCAGCAACAAGCCGAGCGCGAGGAATACATTTTTCATTGTTCGTTCTTTCATCTTGGTTTTACTTCATCCTTGCCGCCATTAGGGTCCATTCCGCCCTTTCCGGGATCCGGCTTTTCATCTTCCGGCGGATCTTCGCCGAATTTCTCATCGTCATTCGCGCCGTCGGTTCCTTCCTTACCCGGACGGATACCAAGCTTGCGCAATACGGTGTCGCTCTTATCGTATTTCTCACTTGCGAACAATAGGTTGCTGCTGCTGCCGCCCAGATCGAATACCGCAACGTAACTGGTTCCTGCTACTTCCTTGATCGCATCGTACACGCGGTCCTGGATCGGTTTGATGAGTTCTTCGCGTTTCTTGAATAGGTCACCACCAGGGCCGAACCTGCGTTTCTGCAGGTCACGTGCTTCGCGTTCGCGGCGATCGATCTCTTCCATGCGACTGCGCTTCATCTCTTCCGTGAGCAGGATCGCTTCCGCATTGTAGGAATCACGCATCCGTTTGATCCCCAGATGGCGTTCATCGATCTCCTCCTGCCACTGCGCACTCGAACGATCGAGCTCTTTCTGTGCCGTACTGTATTCCGGCATATTATCCATAATGTACTTGGTATTCACGAATGCGATCCGTTGTGCATCCACCCTTGGCGTAAAGGCCAAAGCTGCTAGCAGAGCGATCGGATATATGATGTTGTTCTTCATGCGGAGCCGTCGAAAATAGGCGATCCGGGCTAGAGCTCGCCAAGATCTATGCCGATCGTGAAATGGAACTGACTTTTAGCCATGTTCAGCTGGTTCGGAACATCGTCCAAACGCCAACCGTAATCCAAGCCCATCGGGCCGAACATCGGTAGGTTCAAACGCAGTCCGATACCGGCTGAGCGGTACAACTTGAACGGGTCGAAATCATTGAAACTTCCATAGCTGTTCCCTGCTTCCAGGAATGCCAAGGTGAAGATGGTGGCCGATGGATTCAAGGAGATGGGGTAGCGCAATTCCGCCGTGTATTTGGTCACAGCGAAGTTCCCGGTGTTCGGTGATAGCGAGAAATCATCGTACCCACGCAAGCCCAATATCTCACGACCATCCAACTGGAAACCGGTCAATGCACTTCCTCCCAAGTAGAACCGCTCGAACGGCGAATCGCCCAGTGAACTGTTGTACCTGCCAAGGAAGCCGAATCCTGCACGGGTCATCAACACCAAGCTGCGGCCGCTTTTCGGGTTGGTGAGCTTATTGAACCATTGTGTGCTGAATTTCCATTTGTGGAACTCCGCCCATTCGTAACGCTGCTCCGGTTCCAGGTTGGCCCAATCACGCTCCGGTTGGAAGAGCGAATAGGGAGGTGTGGCCTTTACCGAAATGGTTGTGTTGGAACCAGTTCTCGAGAAGAACGGTTGATCAATTGAGCTACGCGATAATTGCAAGGTGTACGACAGCACGTTGCTGACACCGTTCGTGAACGAGAAGACAACAGCACCGCTCGAATAGTTCTTCAGATCGTACAATTGATAGCCCAAGGTCTGGCGCAATATGAAATAGTTGTCCGGCCATTGCAGACGCTTACCAATACCTACTGTTACGCCCGTTATGACCAAGGATTGACGCAATGGATTCGGTATGCGGCCATCATTGGAATCTATGAATCTGTTCTCGCCGTTGGTCTGCACACTGCGGTAGGCGGATATGCTGAGGGCATTCGGTTTCCGGCCACCCAACCAAGGCTCCACGAAGGACATGCTGTACGATTGGAAGAACCGTCCGTTGGTCTGTGCTCTGAGGTTCAGCGTTTGTCCATCGCCGCTAGGCAAAGGAGTCCATGCTGAACCTTTGAACAGGTTGCGCATGCTGAAGTTGGTGAACGAGAGGCCCAATGAGAGTACGACGCGCCCTGCACCCCAACCACCGCTCAATTCCAATCGGTCACTGGGTTTTTCCTCTACGGTGTACTCCAGGTCCACGGTTCCGGTGCGTGCATCCTGGATCGGATTCACGCCCATTGATTCCGGATTGAAGTACCCCAGAGTGGAAAGTTCCCGCTGTGTGCGGATCACATCGCTACGGTTGAACAACTGCCCCGGTTTCGTATAGATCTCGCGGCGGATCACATGTTCAGTGGTCTTCGTGTTGCCCTTAATGATCACGTTCCGGATGCGGTATTGCTTGCCTTCACGGATCCGGATATCAATATCGATGCTATCGCCGGGTACAAGCAGCTCGACCGGGTCAGGGTAGAACGCCAAGTAGCCGTCATCCATGTACAACGAACTGATGTCACGACCCGCTTGGTTCATGTACAACCGGCTCTCCAGCAATTTCTTGTTGTAGATATCGCCTTTGTTGATGTTCATGATCTCGGCCAACTTCGCATCCGAGTGCTTGCTGTTGCCAGTGTATGTGATGTTGCGGAAACGGAATTCTGGACCTTCATCCATTTCGATCTCCACCATTACCCGTTTCTCCTTCACGAAATACATGGTGTCGGAAACGATGGCTGCGTTGCGATAGCCTTTTTCATTGTACAGGTCCAACACGCTGTTCTTGTCGTTCCGGTATTCGCTCCACAGGAATTTGCTGTTCCCGAAGAAATTCCACCAGCGCTTCCGGCGGGTCTTCTTCATCGCTTTGCGCAACTTGCTTGCCTTGATGTTGTTGTTCCCGGTGAACACCACATCCTTGATCTTCACTTTCTTGTTCTTCTCCACCTCCAGGATCAACAGCACGCTGTTCTCCGGTGCGGTCTTAACCGTGTCCTTGATCTGGATGATATTCACGGTGGCCTTCAAAAACCCCTTATCGACGTAGTAGCGCTTGATCGCATTCGATGCATTGGCCACCAGTGCATCGTTCACTTGTTGTCCGCGGACCAACTGGATCTCTTCGCGCAACTTATCCGCCTCGCTCTTGTTCGGGCCCTTGAATTTGAAACGGGACAGCCGTGGCTTTTCCTCCACAATGATGTTCAGGAAGATGACCCGTCCGCGGATCTCCGCTGCATCAATGCGCACATCGCTGAACAACTGTTGGTCCCACAATTGGCGGATGGCATTGGTGATCCGTTCGCCGGGCACCGTGACCTTATCACCTACCTGTAAGCCCGTGAACAGTTTCACAGCGTTCGGGTCGGTAGTGACCGTGCCGCTTATGGTGATGCCACCGATCTCATATTCCGATGCTCGCGCCGGATCCATGGTCTGTGCAAGCGATGCACCGCTGATGAAGGCTAGAAGGAGGACGATATACCAACGCATTGCTTTCAACCCGGGGTCACTTGTTCACTGATAAGGCCGAAGCGACGCTCACGGTTCTGGTAGTCGAGTATGGCACCGTAAAGGTGCTCTTTTTTAAAATCCGGCCACATTACAGGCGTGAACCAGAGTTCCGCGTAGGCGATCTGCCACAACAGGAAATTACTGATCCGTTGTTCGCCACTGGTGCGGATCAAGAGTTCCGGATCGGGTATACCGGCCGTGGTGAGTTCGTTGCCGATCATCTGCTCGTCGATCGCTTCCGGGTCTATCTCACCATTCTTGGCAGCCCTTGCTAGGTTGCGGGCCATGTGCAGGATCTCCCAACGGGAACTGTAGCTCAAGGCCAATACCAACGTGATCCGATCGTTCTTGGCGGTATTTGCGATCGCATTGCGCAAGGTATCCCGGCATGTAGCGGGAAGGCTGTCGACATCGCCGATCGCCTTCAGCCGAACACCGTTCTTGTTCAATTCCTCGAGTTCACCGGCAATGGTCTGCACCAACAGATCCATCAATGCAGCGACCTCATTGGCTGGGCGGTTCCAGTTCTCCGTGCTGAATGCATAGAGCGTTAAATACTCCACACCAACTTCTGTAGCTGCTACCAATGCCTCGCGCACGCTGCGCACACCGTTGGCATGCCCAACAACGCGGTGCTCACCGTTCGCCTTCGCCCAACGCCCATTGCCATCCATAATGATAGCAATGTGCTTCGGCACCTTGGTGGTGTCGATGCGGCCAAGTATGTCTTCGGTGATCAAGAGCTTGTTAAAAATGGGGTGCAAAGGTCGCGAAATTCACGGGATCAGTTTCTTCGACGCATCCAGTTGTATTGTTCGTCGCAATCCGAGAACTTGCTCAGGATGTAAGTGATCGAGAATCCGGTGTACTGGTACCAATCGCGGGTGTTCGGATCACCCCGTGCACGACCAGCGTTGGAGAAGCCTGCTTGGGGCAGTCCACTGCGGTCCGCGTAGATCGCAGCGATGGGTCCGTTCTCGAAAGCGATCAGGTCATTGTCAACGTATTTGCCGCTCACATCATCGATGTAGTCCGTGTACGTGCGGCGCAGCCCCCATTCCAACTGGAAGTCGATCCGACCGACATTGGCCTTCAACCCAGCACCGAACGGTATGGCGATCTGATCGATCTTGTAGATATCATTGGCCGCCACCGTTGTGCCTTGGCCCTCCGTACCCAACGGCTGCAACCGGATCCAGGTGTCACCGAGCTGCGCTTGTGGATCGGCCCTGAAATAAGCAAGACCACCGAAGATGAACGGGGTCCAGAACTTGCCTTCCTTGCCCTTGTCACGGTATTTGAAGAAGTTGATCTCGAACAGCGCTGCAGCCTCGAACAAGCGGGAGCGGAAGCTCAGGTTGCGCAACTGCTGTAAGCTATCCGGGCTATCGCTGTCAGAAGCCTGCAAGGTGCCATAAAGCCCTTGGATACGAACGGCATAGCGGTCGTTGATGTTGTGCCGGAACACGATGCCGACCGCGGGTTTGGTGCCTTTCGGATAGTGCCGCGTAGGATTCAGGTCGCCGATGTAGTACATCAGCCCACCGGTAATGCCGATCTCATTCACCTGAGCGTGAACCTGTAACAGTGAACCGAGTACAATGAGTAGACAGATCTTGCGAAGCATCCTCGTACCAACGATCGTAGCCCGGAATTGGTATGTCCCGGCTAGCGTGCGCGAAGGTAATCGGGATCGGCAACCGGAGAGCCCTTCTATGGACCTATGGTTCAACGTTTAACGTTCTTTTCCACTTTCGGGCTCCGGATATCCAAGCCCCAATTGAGCTTTGCACGCAAAGTCGGTAGGAAATCCTCCTCCTCGATCTGGATCATTTTGACCACGAAATCGGCTTTGCGCACGGTGACCTTGCTTAATCCGTGGATCGCGTGGCTGCGTGAATCGAGGTTCATCAGGCACATATCCGACCGCGCTTCCAGTTGTAAATGGAGCGTTACGTCATCCGGCACCACGAAGGGCCGCACATTCAGGTTATGCGGACTGATGGGCGTCAGTATCAGTGCATTGTTGGTGGGATCCAGAACCGGACCGCCGCAACTGAGTGAATACGCAGTGGATCCCGTTGGTGTAGCGACGATCAATCCATCGGCCCAATAGGTGTTCAAATAGGTTTCTCCCATGTGGACGTGAACGGCCAACATGCTGGCACTGTCCCGCTTGTGCAGGGTAACCTCGTTCAGTGCGAAATTCTGCATACCCAGCATTTCCGCATGATCGATCACTTCTACCAATGAACGGTCCTGAATGGTGTACTTGCCTTGTTTGATGACCGTGAGCGCTTCATTCACTTCCTCCAATCGGACATTGGACAAAAAGCCTAATCGACCCAAATTGATACCCAATACAGGAACCTCGGAACGGCCGACCATGGCAACAGTATCCAGCAAACTACCATCGCCGCCAAGGCTGATCATCATGCCCAACCCTTGTTCTTCAAGGGGGGCTTCGCTGAGGGTCTTCCACGGCATGGTATCCGTGGTCTCCTTGAGCCATGATGCCATATCCGGGCTCAAAGCCACTTCCAGCCCAGCAGCTTGGATCTGCTCCAATACACGCACCACCGACGGTGTGCCGCTTATGTCCTTCGCTCTGCCATTAACACCTACGCGCATCCGGTGGGTTTTGGATTCCGGCCAAAGGTACCCCGTAGTTGCGTGGATTCCCATTTTGCATTTCTGGGCTAAAGGGTCTCTTGCTCCTGTCCTCGCCACAAAAAAGGGAGCCGCAGATGACGCAGATAGATACGCCTAATGGGTGATAGGTCCGCCGTATGGCGGATAATTCAACGTTTCAGCAAGCTATCTTGAATAGACTCTTAGGAGTAATGAGTAACTATTCTTTGATCGTTCTAGAACGGATGTGTGAAGTGCAGGAAGAATCCGCTTTCGCCCAACGCATTGAACGTGTACTCCAATCGTGCTACCTGATCATAACTGGTGACCAGGTCCAGACCAAGGCCGTAGCCGGACATGGGTGAGTTGGCCAGGAAGTTCTGATCGGCATAGCGGCTGTCCCAGACATAACCCGCATCCACGAAAGCATCCAAGTACAAGGCGAAATAGACGGTGCGGAAACTCTCTATGGGAATGAACTCCACGCGGAAGGTCTTCGGTTTGAAAAGCGCGAACAGGAAGTTGGCCTTGCCCAATGCGTAATGATCACCATCGATCACATAGTACTCATAACCACGCACGGCATTGCGGTACCCCAATCCTTGCTGCACATAATACGGCTGCCTGCCGAAGGTGCTCTTGCCACGCGCCCCCAAAGACAACGTGAAACGTTCATTCAATGCGAACCAACGGGTTGCTTCGAGGTACGCCGTGGTAATGTCCGGAGAATTTTCATCCAACAAGCCCAAGCCGTATCGGTCAAGCCGAAGCTCCGCGAAATGTCCGTCCGTTGGGAACGACCGTAGGTTCCTTTTGTCCCAGGTCACCGAATAGACGAGACTCAGATAACGCGTGGTGTTCGCATTACCGTTGAAGTAATCCTCGGATACGCTAACGACCGTGTCCGCCACTTCGGCTTGTGTGAATCCCAGCATCCAGCTATGCCGAATATCATGGGTCTTACGCAAGGTGGCACCGATGTCTGCGCTCCACACATCCCTGTTGCTGCCGTCCGGATTCCGGATGAGGATCCGCTTGTTATCGATGGTGCCAGCGGTGATCTCCGCCTGCTGGTAGAAGCTTGCACCAACGGACATGCCCCATTTCTGCTGTTTATCCAAGTAGGGGACTCTGTACCGAATGGCATACTGCTGGGTGTAGCCGAGCTGTGCATTGATGTAGACCGTTTCGTTCTGCCCGCGGAAGTTGTATTTGAAAAGGTACAGACCATAGTTCACCCGGCTGAGGTTCTTAGTGAGCCACCATGTATTGAAGTTCGGATCGGCCAGATCGAAGACGACCGACGGCCACCAATACCAGCGTTCGTTCACCGTTACCTCGATCATTGCGGATGTCTTGTTCAAGTATAACGGCAATACGTTCACGCTGTTGAAGAGCCCAGTATTCATCAGGTTCTGTCTGCTGCGTTCCAGTTTTTCATAGAGCGCGGTTGAACTCAGTGCCTCACCTTCGTTTACAACCAGTTCCCTCAGAATGATCCGATCACGAGTGACCTTGTTCCCTGCAATGGTTATTCCCATTACCTGTATTATCACACTGTCCGTCGCGGTGGTCTCTTGCGCAAAAAGCGATGTGCTGCTGAACAGAATACCGATGAACAATGGTATGGCCAACTTCGATCCCATCTACAAGGATGTGTATCCGTTCAATGGAGCCACGTTTACCATATGATAAGTAACAGGGAACGCACAGATCCCGACGAGTAGCGAAAGACTGCGTCCTTCCATTCTTTTAGCGTCCGTTACTGCTGGCCGGTCTTCCCTAGCTACGACACGGGAACCGAAGAGCGTTCTATCCATCGACCATGTACCCATTCACCTCCGCGTCCGAAGCATCGGGTAGCCACATTGCCCTATAACATCTGCGTTGATCCGTTCTTTCAGCGTCATCAGCGTTCTATCTATTCACCTATCACCGACTCAGCATTCAGGTGTTGATGTAACGCATGAGTTCATCATACCGCCCACGAAGATCGTCCTGGAAGCGTGAGCCCTGGAACGTGGACTTCACCGGAATATCGTACCGTTCAAAGGTTTGTAGGATATCGCTGATGTCCTCCCGATTGATCTTCAAAGTCACTTCCATGCGATTGGTTCCGGGCAGCGTATGGCTATAAACGCTCAAGATCCGTGCATCATTACCCTCCACGATCCGCGAGATCATCTGTAAACTATAATCGATCAGGTTCAATTCCAACACGACGATGCTTCCGGGTTCACTGACGTTGGTAAGCTCGGCCAATTTCAACAGCGCTTGATGTTCGGTGATCGATCCAATGAAAACGCCCATATCATCCACCACCGGAACAACCGAAAGGCCACGTTCGCTGAACAGTTTCATAACATCATAGATGTGCTGACCGGCGCGTGCGAACGGTATCTCCACTTGTTCCATAACGGAACTCACGGGTGCACGCGCATCCGCGCATTCCATCAGGTCCGTATCCTTCACCAGACCTACCAACCGCTTTTCATTCACCACGGGTAAATGCAGCACCTTGAACTCTTCCATCCAATCCAATGCACGCCGGATCTCATCGTGCGGGCGTAACGGTGGAATATCCGGGGTTATGAGGTCAGCGGCATGCATGGTAACGAGTGGGTCAGGTCTTGGGTCCTACTTTTGCCGAACCCAAGGGGAACAAAGTAACGCAACGTCAGGTGACAAGACTCAGTGTGAATATCAACAAACTCGCGACGATCCGCAATGCGCGTGGTGCCAACGACCCTGATGTGGTGGCCATGGCACTGGATATTGAGCGGTGGGGTGCGCAAGGGATCACGGTACATCCGCGACCCGATGAGCGCCATATCCGCAGAAGCGATGTCTTGGCATTGAAGCCGGTGCTTACCACCGAGTTCAACATCGAAGGATATCCCAGCGAGGATTTCATCGCCCTTGTGCTGAAGGTGATGCCTGCCCAAGTGACCTTGGTGCCCGATCCGCCCGGTGTGCTTACCAGCAATGCCGGTTGGGATGCGATCGCCAACCAAGCGCAACTTGCCGAAGTAGTGGCCACGTTCAAAAAGGCGGGCATTCGCACGTCGCTCTTTATGGGTACGGATCCGGAGCAGATCGATCATGCAGCTGGAACGGGTGCGGATCGTATTGAATTGTACACCGAGCCGTATGCAGCAGGGTACGGTGCGGATCGCGAAGCAGCGGTAGCACCGTTCACAAAAGCGGCGATCCATGCTGCTGAATGCGGCCTCGGTCTGAATGCAGGTCATGACCTGAACCGACAGAACTTGGCATTCTTCAATGCGCGTGTTCCGGGATTGAACGAGGTATCCATTGGACATGCCTTGATCTGCGATGCGTTGCGTTTCGGTATGGAGAATACGATCCAATTGTATTTACGCGAACTGCGATGATGAGTGAATTGATGACGACCGTTGATCTGCACTTTCGCCGCATGGGCCCCGAAGGAGCAACACCGGTTGTTATCCTGCACGGCCTTTTCGGCAGCTCGGATAATTGGGGGAGCATCGGCAAGGAACTGGGTATACCTACGGATCCTGATACAAGCGCGATGGATGTGTTGCTTGTGGACCTGCGTGATCATGGTCGGTCGGCGCATGCTGCGGAAACTTCCTACCCGTTGATGGCTGCTGATGTGCATGCGTTGGTCACCGGTCTTGGTTTAAGGAGTATTGTTCTGGTGGGCCATAGCATGGGCGGGAAAACAGCTATGGAATTCGCGCAACGCTGGCCGGAATTGGTGAAGCGTTTGATCGTGGTGGACATCAGTCCGAAGGAACATGCGAACACGCAACAGTACATCGTTGATGCTTTGTTGGGTGCTGATATTTCTGCCGGTAGAACGCGCAAAGAAGTGGAAGAATACATGACTAGCAAGGTTCCGGAACCCGGCGTTGTTTCTTTTTTGATGAAGAATCTGTATTGGAGGAGCGAAGGTGAATTGGGATGGCGAATGAATATCGATCTGCTCGCGAAAGAGATGGATCATATTCTTGCGGCAGTTGGTTCGAAGACAGTGAAGGTCCCGACGCTTTTTATCCGCGGCGGGCAAAGTGATTACATACTCCGTGAAGATATTCCGGCGATCAAAGAACAGTTCCCGAACAGCAGGATCGAGACGATCAACTACGCTGGTCATTGGGTGCATGCGCAAGCGCCGGAGGAAGTGATCGGGATGATACGTTCGAATTAGAATTTCTCCCTTCGGTCGTATTCTGAATTGCAGATTCCTGATCCTGGCGATATGGACACCTTGTGGTATGGAATTTGTCGTTTGTAAATGATGTTTTCACGGGTGCCTTTCATACTGACCGGACTGGTTATTTCACTTAATCTTTCAGCGCAATCCGACACTATCCCCGACCAAACGGAATGGGAAACCTATTACGGAGGATTCGATCTGCATGATGGTGTTTACGCGGATTTCAATGCGTTCCGATATAACCGACCAACTGTTCGGATCGAAGCATTGCGCGATGGTGGTGGGCCTGTTTCTGATATCCGTCGCGTGGTGAGTAAATTGGTATGGCAGCCGGATTCCGGTGCGCAACAGACCATTCGTAAAGAGAAGTTGTGGGGATTCTGCCAGAATGATGCGGTCTATATCGCTGCCGGGAACGGCTTCTATCGGATCGGTTTGATGGGTAATCTTTCACACATGATGTATGAGGTCACCTACCGCGATTGGGATCCGTACATGTACAACACCGGAACGATCAACCGAACGATGGTGGTGCAGCAAATGCTACACATGGATACCGGCGAGTTCCTTGCATTCAACGCTGCGGGTATGGACAGAGCGTTGCAGACCGATCCAGTATTGTTGGAAGAGTTCAGAGCACTTTCCAAAAAACAACGGAATTCCGATGAAGCCCTTTTCCGGTTTCTTCGGCTCTACAATGAACGACATCCGCTGCGTTTTCCGAAGTAGAAAAGTCTGAAGAAGTTCACGCGATCTATTCCTTCACCAAGACCTTGTGGCCGCGACTACTATTTCCTTCGATTTGAATTATGTAGGTGCCCGGTGCCGTTCCCTGGATATCCATCGTGATCTGGTTCATGCCCGGTGATGCAAATACATGCGAGTTGATGACCATTCGACCCGTTGCATCCAGTACGCTCGCGTGTACAAGCCCACCGTGCAACGATTCGAATTGAATGGTACATTGATCGCGCGATGGGTTCGGCCAAACGTTGAATTCCAAAGCACCTGTTGAGGTTTCATCAACGCCAACAGCAAGTGTCCAACGTGCAGCCCATTCCTGATAAAAGTGATCCGCGATCGTTGCATTGTGGATGATCAAGGTGTTCTCATCATTCAGCGTTTCCGCGTTGTAGCTCCAGTTGTGCGAACCTGTGATCACCAACGGATCAGCTGCTGTTCCGCCTGCTCTATCCACGATCGCATACTTATGGTGCAAGTAACTATCCGGGTCGCCATCCGGCCGAACATCAACGCCGCCATCAAAAAGGTCCTGGAAAACTCCCATGTCCATGTCATCCGTTTCCATGATCCCGCGCACAGTCCTTCCGGGTAAGGCATCAACAGTGGTGAGTGCGCTCACGAGTGAGTTCATCGTGAACGCGAATAATGCGAATTCCACGGTTGCGTCGGTGGTGCGCAATGCATCATCGATCCGCGCAGTCGTACCGTCCGATGGCGAAAAACTGCTTTCGATCAGTGTGCCACCCACATTGAAAAAGTGTGGCGTGTTATCGGTCTTGTCCGGACCGAATTTGCTGTTCGTCAAGTTGGGTTGTGCTCCTGATCCGCCCCACATTTCGTCGAACTCCATCCGATAACAACGCGCCAGCGCTTGGTCCTCAATGATCACCAGGTTGTTCGCATCAGTATAGAAACTACCGTTTGTATAGTTCGTGCTACCGCTCATCGTGAAGGCGTTGTTCGGGTCGTCCGCATCGATCACCATGAACTTATGGTGCATGCCACTTCCTTGCGCATCCTGTCTGAACAGAATGGGAATGGCTGCATTCAGATTGTTCAGCGCAGAGTTGCTATTGCTCGCCTCGGCAACGATCCGGATCTGAACGCCGCGGTCATAGGCATTGTTCAGCGAAGTGGCGATGCCGGTCGTGGTCGTATTGTAAACCGCATATTCCAAGGTCTGTTCCGCGCGATCGATGTAAGCACGCACGGTGTCATCGATCAAATTCCCGAGACTGATCGCCGGAGAGATCGTTGCCACACTGTTGTCCACGGAATGATTGAAGTATGCCGCGACCGATCCCGGGTTCGTGGAAGCGGTGGAGTAGTAGGTGGTCGTGGACCAGGCCGTATCCGTTCCCAATACCGAGAAACAACGCGCATAATAGAAGGCAGCAGGTTGCAGACCGTTCAAAGCCACGGAATGATCCGTAGTGGTTCCAGTGCTGGAAGTGAATGATCCCAAGGCAGGTGTTGTTCCGTAAGCAATGTTGGATGTGCCGGCCAAATTCGTTGTCCAGAAAAGGGTGAACCCGTCAGGAACGATATTCGTTTGCGTGATCGGACTTGTGATCGTGATCGTGTTGCTCGCGATCAGATCACCACTGTTCCGCGGTAGCAGTTGGTAACCATCCAATGCGGGTGTTGACGTTGTGTATTGTGAAACGATCGCAACCAGGTCGATCGCACCGAGTGGGATCGTCGTTCCGATCAAGGGATGACCCGTTCGCAAATACATGATGCCGGATTGCCCGTTACTGCTGAACGATCCTGTGCCGCTTGCGAAGGTGCCTCCTGCATTGTCGAACGTGCAATTGTTCACGCGGATCAATTCACACTCCACTGATTCGCCTAGTTGCGAAGGGCTGATCACCTGTGCTGATGGCAATGCATTGCCTGTGCTGTTGATCGTGAACGCGCTGATGGGATCCAATTCCAACAAACCGAAATAGTCCTTCACGGTGCCGGTTACGGTAATGTCCGTCCCAGGTGCCGGACTGAATCCACCAATGGACCCTGTACCGGGAAAAAGCGCTAGACCTCCTGTAGCATCCTGCACGTAGCGGATCGAACCGAACTCCGACCCGTTGGTTACAATACCACGCACGGTAACTGAAGTGCCGACCGGCAGGTTCCGGGCTTGGTCAATGGGTGTTTGTGCGTACCCGGATGTTACGATGGAAAGGATCGTCAGTGAAAGCAAAATGCGCATAGTGCAAAGGAACGGCTGTTTTTGCCTAGTTCTTATGAAAGACATCGGCACGGATCTTGGCAATACGGCGGAGACCCGGATCCAATGACTTAAATTCGGCGCCCCAACAGACTATCCTACCTATGCGCACCTTTTACGTTCTTCTTGCCACGCTCTTTTCCGCTACTATGGTCGCACAGGAAGAGAAAACGGCCTATGTACCGGCTCTGGTGGGTTTTTACAACATTGAGAACTTGTTCGATACACTGGATTCACCCGATACGGATGATGCTGAATTCCTGCCAGATGGTGGGAAATTGTGGAACACCTATCGCTACAACCGGAAGATCGATAAGATGGCCGGGGTAATTGCCGCTATGGGCAAGGATGTGCAACCGAATGGCCTCGCTATACTGGGCTTGTGCGAGGTAGAGAACAGAGCTGTGGTTGAGGATATCGTTGCAGCAGAACCGTTGAAAGCGCGTGGTTATAAAGTGATCCATGAAGATTGCTGGGACCGACGCGGTGTTGATGTAGCGCTGATCCATGACCCGGCCATGTATCAGGTTTATGCCCACAAAGCCTATCGTTTGTATACAGCTGATACGACCTTCCGCACACGCGATCAATTATTGGTAAGCGGTATCTTGGATGGCGATACCACCCATGTGATCGTGAACCACTGGCCAAGCCGCCGAGGAGGCGAAAAACGCTCCCAGCCAAAACGTGAGGCCGCCGCGGATCTGGGCCGCCATATCGTGGATTCGTTGTTGGCGATCAACCCCAATGCACATATCCTGTACATGGGAGATCTCAATGATGATCCCGTGAATGCCAGCGTACAAAAACACATGCGTGCAACAGGCGACAAGAAGCTCGTGACCGGTGTAAACTTCTTCAACCCGATGCATGCGCCTTATCAAAAGGGTATTGGTTCATTGGCATGGCGTGATTCATGGAACCTGTTCGATCAGATCCTGATCTCGCCCGGTATGTTCACCGGTGCAGGTGGTTCATACAAATACTACGGCACGCGTGTTTTCAATGAAGCCTACCTCCGTCAAAAGGATGGCAATTTCGCCGGCTACCCATCGCGCACCTTCGTTGGTGATACCTACCAGGATGGGTATAGTGACCACTTCCCGGTATTCTTGATACTGGTGAAGGAGGCGAAGTAGGTCTTCGAGCAATACCGTAGGAGTAGGCACAGGCTCGCTAGTCGAACTTGGGACCGAGAAGCCCTAACTCGCCTCAGACCACGAATGTTTCCTTGATCACGGCCTTACACCTTTCGATCTCCGACCCGGTAAGCTTACCCAAGGATTTAATGATCCGCTTTTTATCGATGGTCCGTATTTGATCGATGGCTATCATTCCCTTTTGTTTGGTGTGCTTCACCAAAATGCGCGTCGGATATTTGTTCAACGTAGTTGTCATGGGTGCGATCACCACAGTGTTCAAATGGCGATTCATCTCCTCGGGTGAAAGGATCACGCAAGGTCTTGTTTTCTTGATCTCACTACCAACCGTTGGGTCCAAGTTCACGAGAACGATATCATACTGCGCCATTACTCGAAGTCTTCGTCCGGGAATACATCGTCCACGATCAGCTTATCGTCCTTGTTAAGGCGCATTTTCTTGAATGCCTTATCCCAATCCTTGCGAGGTTCTTGATGTGGAACGATGATGATCCGGTCTTTCTCCAAGATCAGATCAACTTTTTCTTTGATGTCGTATTTCTCCAATATTGTCTTGCTTAAGCGCAAGCCTTTTGAGTTGCCGATCTTAATAATGGAGGTTTCCATGTGGTGTTTTGTAATTACAAAGTTATTACTTATTGCTGAAGTTGACAAGAATAACATTGGCTGTCACTGGATCTTGCGAGAAGCAATGATCAGTCTTGCGCGGTATTGTTTTGCTCGTGTTGACCAAACAAGAAACGCCCCGTACTCCAACGAGCACGGGGCGTTCCAAATTTCTACTTAGCTCTTAGTGCTGCACTTGCACGCGGGTGCTCCAAACAGCATCCGCATTACGCAGGGTAACCACGTAGATGCCATTGCTTAAGCTGCTTACATCAACAGTGCTGCGCTGGGTCGTTGCAACATCGGCAAGAACTGTACGGCCGGTTGCATCGCTTACGGTGTATTCCGTGCGACCACTTACGCTGCCGAGGTCCATGGTCAATGCATTGTTCGCTGGGTTCGGGAACAGCGTAACCGTGCTACCTGCGAATTCGCCGATGCTGGTCGCGAAGACCACATCATTGATGTCGCGTGGCAATACTTTCCACTCGCTGAACGCGTAGAACATTGGTCCGGTCACATCATACAGTGTTCCACCCACTGGGTTCGGATAGTCATAGATCAACGGGCTCACGAACAAGGGGCCGGTTCCGTTGTCAATGATCCATTGACCATTGGCTGCGGATGGATCCGTGCAATTCGCATTGTTGGCCGTAACCAAAACACCTTCGTATTGCTCAGAGCCTGCACCGAATGTGCTCGTGAATGAAGCTGCTGGAAGTGGATTGCCAGTGCTTTCAACCGTATAACCAACTACACCCGTCAATTCGGTGAGCATGAAATATTCCGTAACGGTGGCTGTTAATGAGATCTCATCGCCTAAACTCGGGGTGTTCGTATTGTCGTAAACGAAAACGCCATTCCAAGGACCAGGGCCATCTTGCAGGAAGTAGCCCGGGTTAGAACCACCAGGAGGGAAAATTGCAGTTACGATACCAGAAGTGGAAACGGATTGGTTCTCCAACGGAGACGCTCCATCCGGTGCGGTAGTGAACTGGATGTCATAGATCGGGGTATCACCCTGAGCAGCTCCGGTCTCAATATTCACATCATCAATGACCAAATGCGCCGGTGCAACCGTATTGCGCATGCTGAAGATGAACTCTGCACCGGTCGTATCGTTTCCGGCAACAACGGAAAGTGTCACTTCCTGCCACGTGTTGCCCGTGATGGCCACGTAGTTCTGTGGGTTGTATGGAGAATAACCAGAGCTTGTACCCGGACGACCGTCGAATAGACCAACTCTGATCTCGCCTTCGCCACGGATCCAGAACGTAATGTCATAGGTTTCACCTTCTACCACCGTTACGGTCTGTGTTGTGAAGCGCTTGTGTGAAGTAGTGGCGTTCTCCAAGCGCACGGCATACGTACCGCCATGTACGTCGGCATCTACTTGGCCGATGTCGCTCAATGCAATATTGGTCTTAGCACCAACGAAGTCATCGGGTAGTGAGTCTGTCCAAGCCTCTACTCCACTGGTAAAGACTTGTGCGTTCATGGCTCCTCCGAACAAGGCGGCCATTGCAAAAAGTGTAATGTGTTTCATGTGTTTGGGGATTAGGGGTCAGTTCAGATTGTTGTTGTTATTGGATCACTACGTTGTCCACGCGGAAGTTCGTGGTCTGCCCTGTTGTGCCGCTTCCGGTATATCGGAAACCGACAACAAAGCTGCCAGTATAGCCGGCTGGCAAAGCCGCGCCTAGGTCTACATTACCCGATGGCACCCACAATTGATCTACAGTAGTTGGTAATGCATACGCCGAGGTCATTGGTACCCATGTGGCCGAACTTGGGTTACCTATGGTATAGTTGGTGCTTATGAACAACGCGAACGGGTCATGAGCAGCAACGCCAAAACCGCGCTGGGTCTCGAAGTTCAAATTCATTCCCGCAGTGTAGGTTACCGGTGGTGTGATCAACCACGCGATGTCTTGTGCAGCAGTACTTCCATAGGCCGTAGCTTGAGCGCAAAGGTCACCATTCACGGAATATCCGCGCCAGTAACGTGCACCGGTTTGTGGCTGGTTGTTCCAGCAGGGTAAACCTGTTATGTCAATATTCGCAACGGTGCTGGAGAAGTCTTCTTGAACATTGGTCGTTGCAGCGCATTGTATTGGGCATGGGTCGCAACGATCACCTGTGAACGCAACCTCTGCGAGATTGCGGATCAATAGCTGTATGGTAACCGAACTATTCGGCTGGTAGATACCAACGATACCTGTGAAGGTGCCATTGCCACTAGCGATCTGAGTGCCAGCAAAATTCGCGTAGCCGCTGCTCCTTACAATGACCGTGCTGCCCGTGCAATCTGAAATGTTCCGGTCGGCACTGGTTAGACCGATCGCATCAGCATACGTTAGTCCATTGCATGCTTCGGATTGAACGAACTCCACATTCTCGATGCGCACAAGCTCACCGCCGATGTTAGCACCGAGCTGCGAAAGTGTAACCGTGCGTGGTTCAACATTTCGCTGTGTTGCCTGCTTTACAACATTATTGTCCACGTTCACTTGGTCCAATTGCCAAGTACCTTGATATTTTCCTAGGATCGTACCCGGCAGATAAACACGGATACTATCTCCCTGATAGAGTCCACCGCTATTCACTAAACGAAGGTTGATCGCTCCTGTTGAGTCTTGCACAAAGACTGATTTATAGAGGTTACCACTTTGTTCATCCGCAGTTACTGTGCAATACAAACTC
>JAGNUG010000139.1 GCA_017987115.1 Flavobacteriales bacterium
CCGCTAAGCAATTCACCATCCGGCGCTTCGATCATCATTTCCTCGCCCACGGCAAGTTCAAAATCCTGTGGCAGCTTCTCGGGAAGAAAGATCATCGACTCTTGTTCCACGTACAACAATGTGCAAAACGCCACATACAGCGTTACAAGTACAGCGATTACTTTGAAGATGGATCGTTTTAACATCGCGCTACAATTCAAGCTAATACTCTATCGCCTCCTATACCACCGAGACGATCTAACTCTCGCCAATGCCAACTTCTTCAATTCGACCTCGAAAACGGTTTGATCGCAGATGGAGATTTTAACGCCATTCGCTCCTTCAAATTCTGCAAAGGCCTTATTTTCATCGATCACTTCAAGCACAACACCTTGTGTTCCCTTGGGGACCACATCGAACAGCGGGACTTTGAGCACTACTCTTTTGAAACAGTATATGCGTTTGATCCTCTCTAACTCGGCATTTGGGATCTTTATCCCAAAAAGAACCAAAGCAAGCCAACGGTAAATACTGCGTATGGCCCTGAAGAGCCCTTTCAATGCCGTCTCGTAAACAAAATAGAATATCCCTTCCGCAACAAATCCCGATATGGCTTCACCTATCGGCATCCCGATCAAAAATAAATCCAATGCCCGACCACCTTACCGGTGCTTTGGAATTCCATAGCGGGCAACGGGAACTTGATGCCATTCAACACAAAGAACACTGTACGCAGCAACTTGGACTTTGTGCGGATCCGAGTAAAATCGATATCCGGAGATAAGTAGTACTGGCGGTAACGATTGTATTCCGCACCAACAACTAACGGCGTAATGGGAAATGCACTGATCATGTTCTCGCCGCCATAACCTCCAGCAATATTCAGCCATCCTGGGATCCTGGTGTTCGGTAAAAAGCTCTTGAGGTTTGCGCTTAGCCAGATAGTCTGACCGTTGTAATCCTTCAGGATCCGTTCAGGAAGGCTCTCGCCTAACAGGTCCGGACGTTGCGCCGCGAATCCAGTAGTATGCGCAGATAATTTTACTCCAATGCGCTGTTCGTCCCACAGTAGCTCCTGACTGATGAATAACCCAGTACCGACCGCATTTGCAGCCATATCGCTCCACGAAAAGCCCCATGCATCGCTAGTGCCATCCAACACTTCAACTCCAGTAAGGAACAAGAAACCTAGGCTGCCACCGGCCCAGACCGCGGTTTTTCGTTTGGTCCCACAACGATTGTACAGCGTGTAACCGATCCGACCCAGTTGGTAACCACTGAACGTGTGGCCAACTTTATCCATCTGCAACCACTCACCACTGTCATCGAATGAATGGAATGGGCCGCGATCGTAACCAGCATACCATGCTTGATCCAAGGCCACGAAAGTTCCTCCGATCCCTGCCGCAACCGCCAGCGAGGTGTTCCGAACACAACGTTTGTTGAGTAGAACTGCGGAAGAATCTTGCGCCTTACACTGTAAAGTACAGATCGCTAGCAACACAACGACCCACGGCCGCGACCGGCTGGAAAGGGTCTGTAGCATAAGGTAAAATTAGTTGAAGATAAACTAATTAGGTGATCAGCCAATTAGCGGATCGGTAGGTTCCAGGAAAATGATCGAGGCCTAGCACATCAGCTGATCAATACATCCAAGAATCAGCAGATCGTTCATGCCCCGATCGCCTTCTGTGTAGCAACAAGGATCTTACGCGCATTTTCCAGCGTGTCACTCTCGGCATATAACCGAAGTACAGGTTCGGTACCACTGGCGCGGATCATCATCCACTGGTCATTGTCCATGTGGAATTTGAAGCCGTCAACGGTCTCGATACTTTTCACATTGTAATCGCCGAAGCTCGTGTAATTGCCACTTTCACAAGCTTTCAGCACATCCTGCTTCATCTTTTCGCTGATGTGTAGATCGTTGCGCTCGTATTTGAAAGGACCTACAATGGCATATACTTCATTGATCAGGTCATCCAAGCTCTTTCCGCTCTTGGCCATGAATTCCCAGATGGTCAATCCCATCCAGATGCCGTCACGTTCCGGAATATGTCCTTTGATAGCGATACCGCCGCTTTCCTCACCACCCAACAGAACGTCTTCATTGATCATGATGCCGCAGATCCACTTGAAACCGATCTTGGTCACTTGGTATTCCAAGCCATAATGTGCGCAAAGCTTTTTCACTTTTGGTGTGGTACTCACCGCTACAACCACCTTTCCCGTGAACTTCTTGTACTTCACAAGGTAATGGATCAGTAGAAGGATGATGTGATGACTATCAATGAAATCACCTTTGCTGTTGTACAGTCCGATCCGGTCAGCGTCACCATCGGTGGCCAGACCACAATCGATCCCGCCTTTCTTGATCAGTGCGCTGAACTCTTGAAGGTTCTTATCGATCGGCTCAGGTGCTTGCCCCATGAACGATGGGTTATAGTCGCAATGCAACATTTTTGCTTGCGGCAAAATGCGCTTTATAACGTTCTGTCCGGAACCGTACATGGCATCATATCCCCAGCTTAACCCGCTATCGCGAATAGCCTTCATGTCGAAGTTCTTTTCGCAATGATCCACGTACATCGTTTCCAAGTCGATATCCATGATCATTCCATCCGCCTTGGCTTTCTTTAGATCGATGGATGCCAGGTCGATCCCATGTTTCTCTGGTATGATGTCTTCAACTGCCTGCACATCCTCTGGGATCAAGGGTCCGCCATGGATGCCCTTCAGCTTATAGCCGTTATAGCTCGGTGGATTATGACTGGCAGTAAGAATAACGCCCATTGCACTTTTCTTGTTGAATGCACCCAACGATACCATTGGCGTACTTACAAAGCCTTTGGCCATGTGGACCTTGATCCCGTGATGAACAAAGACCTTGGCACACGTGTCGGCAAACAGTTCACCCGCAAAACGGCAATCGTGCCCTAATACGATACTTGGATCATTCGGGAAATTCTTTTTCACCCAAAGCGACACTGCAACGCTTACCCGCGCTACGTTGTCTACTGTGAATTCTTGTGCAATGATGGCTCGCCATCCGTCTGTACCGAACTTGATCTTGGTCATGCTATTTGTTCTAATGGGGTGCGAAAATAAGATCGTTTGTTACGTAGCATGTTTTCTAATGGTTACGGTCTTGGTCCGACCCTATGGACTTTACTGATCCGCTTCGTTACAATAAAGCTGGACCGGACATTGTTTCCATCTTCTCAGCGATAGATCTTTCGTGCATTCAATGCCCGTTGGTATTTGCGGGCATTTACCAGATGCTGTTCGTAGGTCTTGGTAAAGTCACTGTATCCACTAAGATCGGCCTTTGCACAGAAGTATAGGAAGTCATGCTCTTCCGCGTCGAGGACCGCATCCAGGAATCTTGGTTCCGGCATATTAATGGGCCCCGGTGGCAAACCAATATTTTGGTACGTATTATAAGGTGAATCGACCAATTTATCTCTGTCCAGTACACGCTTTAAACTATCCAGACCCAAAGCGAATTTCAATGTAGGATCCGCTTGCAACGGCATGCCGATCCGCAACCTGTTGAGATAGACACCTGCGATACGTGGTGCATCCGAAATACGCATGGTCTCGGCTTGAACAATGGAAGCGAGGGTAGCTACTTCCGCAGCGTTCATTTTCATTTTCTTGGCTTTGAGCTTTCGGTCTTCGTTCCAGAATCTCGCGTGCTCCTGCTCCATGCGCGCTATGAACTTTTCAGGTGATGTGGTCCACCAGAACTCATACGTATTCGGTATGAAGAGGCTGATGAAATCATTCTTGTTGAGTCCTGCTTTTTGATGCGCTATCGGATCCCGAAGTGCACGCAACATCGTTATTGAATCCGTCTCCAAGTAACGCGCCACACGACCCGCTAGTTCAGGCAGATCATTCACGTTGGTGAAAGTAAGATCCATGGGTTCCTGATCACCGCTCCGCAGCATGTTCACCAACGCATTCAAGCTGGAACCACTACGGACCTTGTACCTGCCCGGCTTCACCTTATTCACATAGTTCTTACGCTCGGCCAACATCCTGAAACTGGTTTCATCCTTGATGACCCCGGTCGACCTCAAGCTATCGATCACCTGATCCATCGTTGATCCCGTGGGTATCAGAATGATCCGATCACCTGCTACACCTGGACCGAATAACTCCTTCCATGTACTCCATCCGAAAATGCCTGCCGCCAACGCGAGCAAGAGCAATAACCCAAGAAAGATCTTCCACTGTTTCAAATTGCGCGAAAGTTTGCGAAGGTGGATCCGGACCCCGACATCCTAAAAGGATTCTTAAGGGTCAAATAAGGAGCTTCAATTAGTGCGTTGATCGCGTGCATGTAGATCGTTGATCTAGGAGAAGTACCGGCCTTCGAAGACACGCATAACAGGACCGATCAATTTGATGCGGCCAAATGTATTGTCAGCGATGCGTTCTGCTTCCACGTGTAAGACACCTCCACGAGTTTTAACTGTTACCGGGGCATGTACGACCTCCCGTTCCATTGCGCTAAGTGCAGCTGCAACAACTCCGGTTCCGCAGCTTAATGTTTCGGCCTCCACACCGCGCTCGTACGTGCGCATTTGAACTGACCCATTCTCGGCCTTCAGAAAATTGACATTCGTTCCACCAGGAGCGTGTTGATCGGCATAACGTCTACGCGGACCATCCTGCATGATCTCAACCAATTCTGGATCGGCTACCCAGACAAGTTCGTGCGGCGATCCATTGTGTACGAAATCCACATCGGCGCCATCAAACTCCTGTTGCACACTGCCTTTGAATTCCAATGATATCGCTACTTCACCTCCTCTCCACGAACCAGTATGGCTACCATCGATCGCCGAAAAAAGCCCTTCTCCCCTACCCTTACTGAGCTCACTCCAATAGGCAAACGCGCATCGACTTCCATTGCCACAAAAACTCTGGCTGCCATCCGGATTGAAGAACTCCATGTGGAAATCATGGCTTGGTTCTTTTCCATTCTGGATCAGGACCAACCCGTCACTACCAATGCCTAAATGGCGATCACACAACTTCCGGATAAGATCCAGATCAGTGGACGGGAATGAACCATCACGATCGTCGACAACAATGAAATCATTGCCTGTGCCGTGCCATTTTACAAAGTTGATCTGCATGAATTGTGGCGGAAAATTACAACCACTTACAGAACCGAATGATCTTTCGTAACTTGTAACATTGATCAACTGTTCGTCTTGAGTCACCCCTGAAAAGTACGATCACAGATTTTAACGCGACAATAAGACAATTTTACACTGACAGTTCGTTCAAAGAATGTCCCGGGCACGAACTTTGATCCCGGTTCATCACAACAAAATGAAGATCATGAAAAAAGCGTTCGGATATTTCACTATGGGTCTCGCCGGTGCGGTTCTCGCGATCGGTGGTAACCAATTGCTTTCCAAAAGAACCAATGACGTAGCGATGTCTGCAGAAAAACCTGCCGTGCGTTATGTGAACCTCCCAGCCGCTAATGGTGGGACAACCACGGCCCTCGACTTTGTATTCGCCGCGGAGAATACGGTCAATGGTGTGGTCCATGTCACCACTGAGACAGCGGTGAACATTCAGGATCCTTTCGCCAATCTCTTCTGGGGTAACCGCGCACCTTTGCAGCAGCAATTGCGACAGGGTGCTGGCAGCGGTGTAATTGTAAGTGCCGATGGATACATTGTTACGAATAACCACGTGGTTGAAGGAGCCGATAAGATACAAGTGCACTTGAATGATAACCGGATGTTCGAAGGCACGGTGATCGGCCGGGATCCCAGCACTGACATTGCTTTGTTGAAGATCAATGCGGAGGGCCTTACATCAGTATCATACGGAAATAGTGATGACGTGCGCATTGGTGAATGGGTGCTTGCCGTTGGTAATCCGATGAACCTGACCAGTACTGTGACTGCCGGGATCGTTAGTGCCAAAGCCAGAAACATCAATCTTCTTCAATACGACCCGACAAAGGACATATTCCCGATCGAATCATTCATACAAACGGATGCTGCTGTGAACCCTGGCAATAGTGGAGGTGCTTTGGTGAACGTTAGTGGAGAACTTGTGGGGATCAACACGGCAATCGCTAGCAACACCGGAAATTATACGGGTTACTCCTTTGCCGTACCAGTGAACATCGTGAAAAAGGTTGCAGCCGACCTGCTCGAGTTCGGTAGTGTGCAAAGGGCCTATTTAGGAGTGAGCATCCGGGACATGGACCAGAAATTGGCCGATGAGACCAAACTGGGCCAGATCAGGGGCGTGTATGTGAATGGTGTATCTGATGGCGGAGCTGCACAGCATTCGGGTATGAAGGCAGGTGACGTGATCATGAAAGTTGGAAGCATTGAAGTGAACAACGTGCCGCAACTGCAAGAGCAAGTGAGCAAATTCCGACCAGGGAATAAAGTACCTGTTACAGTAATGCGATCAGGTGAAGAGAAGGTCTTTGACATGACCCTTCGTGGTAAGGAAGGAACGACCGTTGCCAAAGTTGAAACTCGGAGCGAAGGCTTGGCTGCTCTGGGCGCGGATCTGCGGTCGGCCACAGCGGATGAAATGAAGGCTCTTGCTATTCAGAATGGTGTTAAGATCACATCCATCAATGGCGGCAAGTTCAGGAGCAGTGGTATCCGTGAGGGTTTCATCATCACTCGGATCGATCAAGAAGCGGTGAACCGACCTGAAGATGTGGAGCGAATTCTATCCAATAAAAAGGGCGGCGTACTGATCGAAGGAGTATATGCCAACGGTATCAAAGCGTATTACGGATTGGGTCTATGAAGAGCCTGAGGATCAGATCATTAAAATATCAGGGTTATTATTAGCGAAAACCCCTTGTCCTGTACGACCGTCACGTTGTACCTTTGCGGCCCGAAGTGATGTACATGAAATGTACCGTCCTTCTTCCTCAATTCTAACAAACCACCCTAAACCCCGGACACCATGGCATCAAGGATGCGTCAGCTCAAGATCACCAAATCGATCACCAACCGGGAAAGTCAGTCCCTTGACAAGTATTTGCAGGAGATCGGGAAAGAGGGCTTGATCACAGCTGATATCGAGGTGGAATTGGCGCAAAAGATCAAACAGGGAGATGGCGTGGCTTTGGAGAAATTGGTGAAAGCCAACCTTCGTTTCGTGGTATCGGTTGCGAAACAATACCAGAATCAAGGTCTAAGTCTTCCTGACCTGATCAACGAAGGGAACCTCGGTCTGATCAAGGCCGCTCAGCGTTTCGACGAAACCCGTGGTTTCAAATTCATCTCCTACGCCGTGTGGTGGATCCGCCAGAGCATTCTACAGGCATTGGCTGAACAGAGCCGTATCGTGCGTTTGCCATTGAACCAAGTGGGATCCCTGAACAAGATCAACAAGGCCTTTGCCAAGCTTGAGCAGGAATATGAGCGTCCACCAAGTGCGGATGAACTGGCCGTTTTCCTGGATCTTCCAGCCGAAAAGGTTGCAGATACCATGAAGGTCAGCGGTCGCCATATCAGCATGGATGCTCCATTCGTTGAAGGTGAGAGCAACAGCCTGCTTGATGTGTTGCCGAACAACGACAGCGCTCCAGCCGACCGCTTGTTGTTGAATGAATCCTTGAGCAAGGAGATCGACCGTGCATTGAGCACGCTTACTGAGCGCGAGCGTGATGTCGTAAAGTTGTTCTTTGGGATCGCTATCAACCACGGCCTCACCTTGGAAGAGATCGGTGCCAAATTCGACCTTACCCGTGAGCGGGTCCGACAGATCAAAGAAAAGGCTATCCGTCGTCTACGCCATACTAGCAGAAGTAAGTTGTTGAAAGCGTATCTCGGATAGGCAATTCCGCGTACAACGCCCAAAACTTTTATTGAATTCCATGGAGACTTTGGAGAGAAAAGGCTACGAAGCTGGCCTAAAGGATTACGTAGACCGCGAAAAAGCCGCGGTTGATCTGATGAACTCAGTTGGACGTCTTATGTACGACCGTGGAGTTGAACTTGTTTTCTTTCGGAATCATTTGCTGGATATCAGCATTTCCGAGG
>JAGNUG010000001.1 GCA_017987115.1 Flavobacteriales bacterium
TAAGGTCCTTGATCACTGGAAATGCTTCTGCACGCCATGGCTCCACATGAATGGTGTCGCCATCGTTGAATTTGCGCATGTGCAATTGACATGTGGTAATGCCACGTCCTGGGCCATGCGCTTCTCCATCAATGAACAAACTGCAACTTCCGCAGATCCCTTCGCGACAATCGTGATCGAACGCTATCGGGTCATCGCCTTTGCGCACAAGGTCGTCATTCAACACGTCCAACATTTCAAGGAATGACATATCCTCAGATACATCGTTCACCGGATAGTTAACGATCTTTCCCTTGTCCTTCGGGCCATTCTGGCGCCAGATCTTAAGGTTTAGTTTCATGTTGCCCATGGTGCTTTACTGTCTTGTTGTGCCGTGTGTCGACCCCGTTGGGTCGACGCTACGGATGCGGCGGGTAATACTGTGCGTCCTATTTGTACGAACGTTGTGTCAACTTGACCACGTCGAATTTCATTTCCTCTTTGTGGCGATTGGATGTTCCAGGGTCGCCGGTCCATTCCCAAGCAGCTGCGTGTGCAAAGTTCTCATCGTCACGCATGGCTTCACCTTCTTCGGTCTGATACTCCTCGCGGAAGTGACCACCACAGCTTTCATTCCGCTCCAATGCATCCTTGCACATCAATTCTCCAAGCTCCAGAAAATCGGCTACGCGGCCTGCTTTTTCCAATTCCTGGTTGAAGGCATTTGCTTTCCCAGTGACACGAACGTCTTTCCAGAATTCCTCGCGGATCTGGCGGATCTCAACAATGGCTTCTTTCAACCCTTTCGCGTTACGCGCCATACCGCACTTCTCCCACATCACCTTGCCCAACCTTCGATGAAAATCATCTACGGGCTTGGTGCCTTTGTTGTTCATGAAATGGCTGATCCGATCCGTAACCGCTTTCTCTGCTTCATCGAACGCGAGGCTATTCGTGTCGATAGCACCAGTACGGATATCGTCAGCGAGGTAATCGCCAACGGTGTAGGGCACAACGAAATAACCATCGGCCAAGCCTTGCATCAATGCCGATGCACCTAAGCGATTGGCACCGTGGTCACTGAAATTCGCCTCACCCAAACAGAACAGACCAGGAACGGTAGTTTGTAAATTGTAATCCACCCAGAGGCCGCCCATTGTGTAGTGGACCGCAGGGTAGATCTTCATGGCGTGCAAGTAAGGATCCTCGCCAACGATGTTCTCGTACATGTCGAAGAGGTTACCATACTTCTCGCTCACAACTGCGGTACCCAACTCCTTGATCTTCTCGGCCGAAGGGTTCTCCAAATTCTGGATATTGGCCTGTAATTTTCCGTAACGCTCAATGGCAGCGCCGAAGTCCAGATAAACGGCTTCACCGGTCTTGTTCACGCCGTAGCCGGCATCGCAACGCTCTTTTGCAGCTCGGCTTGCAACATCACGTGGTACCAGATTACCGAAGGCAGGGTAACGGCGCTCCAAGTAGTAATCGCGGTCCGCCTCAGCAATGTCGTTACCCTTCTTACGACCTTCGCGAATGGCTTTAGCATCTTCGAGGTTCTTTGGCACCCAGATCCTCCCATCGTTGCGCAATGACTCGGACATCAACGTCAGCTTGCTCTGATGCGTACCACTCACAGGTATGCACGTCGGATGGATCTGCGTATAGCAGGGGTTTGCCATGTACGCACCGCGTTTGTGTGCTTTCCATGCCGCAGTTACGTTACTACCCATGGCATTCGTGCTCAAGAAGAATACGTTGCCATAGCCACCTGTGCAAAGTAGAACTGCATGCGCACCGTGGCGTTCAATTTCACCTGTGATCAAGTTACGGGCAATAATTCCGCGTGCTTTTCCATCCACAACAACCACATCCAGCATTTCGTGACGGTCGAACATCTTCACGGCGCCCTTACCAACTTGGCGCATAAGCGCACTATACGCTCCAAGCAACAACTGTTGTCCGGTCTGGCCACGTGCATAGAATGTGCGACTTACTTGCACGCCACCAAAACTGCGGTTGTCCAATAATCCACCGTAATCACGCGCGAATGGAACGCCTTGAGCAACACATTGATCAATGATGTTAGCGCTTACCTCGGCAAGCCGATACACATTGGCTTCACGGGCACGATAGTCACCACCTTTGACGGTATCGTAGAATAGACGGAAGGTGCTATCGCCATCGTTCTGGTAGTTCTTCGCTGCATTGATCCCGCCCTGCGCAGCAATGCTATGTGCACGTCTGGCGCTGTCCTGAAAACAGAACGCCTTTACGTTGTAGCCCATTTCAGCCAGCGATGCAGCAGCTGCACCTCCGGCAAGACCGGTGCCAACAACGATCACATCGATCCGGCGCTTATTCGCTGGTGCGACAATACGGATGTGGTCCTTGTGCTCGGTCCACTTCTTCTCGATCGGGCCTTCGGGGATCTTACTCTCGAGTTTCATTCTTTGAACGGTTGTCAGTTGTTTCTTGTCATTTGATAAGGAATACCCTTTTCTACTTTATCCAACCGAGGAACATGGTAATTGGCATCAATGCGAAAACAAATGGAACTATAATACTGAATGCGGTACCGGTCGCGGCAATGATCGGATTATACCGTTTGTGGTTCAGACCAAGACTCTGGAATGCGCTCTTGAAACCGTGCAACAAATGCCAGAAAAGACTTATACACCCAAGCACATAGACCAGCACAACGATAGGATTCTGAAAGATCTCGACCATTACAGCAAATAGGTTCTCTTGCCCTTCCGCATCAAGACCGTATTCGTGCAAGCCCGTAAAGCGGCTCTTCACCCAAAAATGCCAGAGATGGACGATCAGGAACAAAAGGATCAAACTGCCTAGTATACCCATGCTTGCGCTGTACCAAGTGCGATTAGCACTCCCCTTTTCCATGGCATACTTCACTGGACGTGCAGCGTGGTTCTGGCGCCACAATAGTAGGCCATCAACGACGTGTGCGATCAACCCCAAAAAGAGAACGATCTCCATGGTACGGATAAGGATATTGGTACCGAAGAAATGTGCCACACTGTTGAATGTTACGCCACCATCGTTATAGAAGATCATGGCATTCACAGTTGCATGAACCACTAGGAAGGTGATCAAAAAAATGCCCGTCAGGGCCATCCAATACTTCTTTGCGAGTGACGAGCCGAATAGTCCTGTAGATGCCATGCCGATGCGTTGTTGAACGGAATTGCGCCGTTCGGTGGTCGGCAAAAGTAAGGGGTGGACGGTTGGGGAGAACATGAAAGAGATCATGTTTTACACCGAGTGATGGGAATCCTTGGAGTTAGTTACACTTTACCGCGGATGAATCGATAATGGTCCGATCTCGGGTCAATGCCTTTCACATCGGCTACCTACCTTCGCAGCATGCGTTACACACCCCTCAAAGCCACTACCTACCGCGAACATCGAGCACGTTTCTGCAAGGCAATGGTGGAAGGTGGACTTGCCACCTTCCACAGCAATGACATCATGCCAACGAGTGCAGATGGTTCCATGCCGTTCAAACAAGCTACGGATATCATGTACCTTACGGGCATCGACCAGGAGGAGAGCATTTTGTTGTTATTCCCGAATGCACAAGATCCCAAGGACCGTGAGATCCTTTTCGTTCGTGAGACCAATGACCACATCGCTGTATGGGAAGGTGCTAAATTCACCAAGCAAGAAGCAACGGATCTTAGCGGGGTTGCAACGGTTCTCTGGACCAGCGCTTATGAAGCTACATTGAAACGACTTGTGCCACAGTGCGATAGCCTCTACCAGAACAGCAATGAACACCTACGTCAAGGCAACGAAGTGGAAACGCGTGAGGAACGTTACAATAAGAAATTACGAATTCAGTTTCCATTACATGCGGTAAAGCGAAGTGCACCGATCATGCACCGCATCCGCAGTGTAAAAACTGCAGAAGAGATCGCGCAGATGCGAAAAGCGGTTGCTATTACCGGCAAGGCCTTTGCGCGTGTCTGTGACTTCATCAAGCCGGGTGTTATGGAGTATGAGATCGAGGCCGAGATCACGCACGAATTCCTGCGGAACGGCTCACGTGGACATGCATACACACCAATACTTGCCAGTGGATACAATGCCTGTGTGTTGCATTACATAACAAATGATCAGAAGTGCAAGGACGGCGATGTGATCCTGATGGACTTCGGTTGTGAATACGGAGGATATGCAAGTGACCTATCGCGCAGCATCCCGGTGAACGGCAGGTATACCAAAAGGCAACGTGCGGTGTACGATGCCGTATTGCGTGTAAAAACCGCTGCTACAAAGTTGCTCCGCCCCGGCACCATGCTCGGTGAATACCACAAGGAAGTGGGCAAGTTGATGGAGAAAGAATTGTTAGCGTTGAAACTGATCGATAAGACCGACATCAAGAACCAGGACCCTGCATGGCCGGCCTACAAAAAGTACTTCATGCACGGCACCAGTCACTTCATTGGTCTCGATGTGCATGATGTGGGCCTATGGAACGAACCGATCAAAGAAGGCATGTGCTTCACGGTGGAACCCGGCATCTACGTTCCTAAGGAGAATCTGGGGATCCGCATAGAGAACGATATTCTGGTAACCAAGAAAGGCCATGATGATCTGTTCAAGGATATTCCGCAAGAGGCGGAGGCTATTGAAGAGATGATGAATTCAGGAAAGAAAGGAAAGAAGTGAAGCTTGGCCGTAACAGAACACAGAAAACGCTGATAGAATTGACAAACGGGAATCTTAGAAGCTAACAGACAATAGGTTCGTGCACAGCATTTCGCAATTGATAAGACACAAAAAAAAGCCCGGTCAGTTCCTCAACTGACCGGGCAACCACCAAACCAAAAATCCAAAAAACAAGGGGCGCTCAACTCCCTTTATTGTTGCGGGCAGGTTACCCGCGTTTCATTCAACTACCTTGGTCGTTAAAGATCCAGAGGTTCGTGTTCGAAGTCGTATTCAAGTTCGTAGTTTTCATCGCAACGAGGGGGTTTTGATTTCTTACTTGACCAAAGCTACGCCTATGTCCAGTTGCATAAAAGTGGTGAACGAGCAACGGCGGATGTCAATGAATGAACGGTACGCGCCCTACGGTCGTATTGCTCGCTTTGCTCGATTCCTGATTCCTGATCGCGCCCTGCGGTCGTATTGCTGATTCCTGATTCCGGAATTTAAAGATACCGTTGCTGAGCCACGACCAACCGTTCACTGGTCTAACCATTCCTACTACATTGCACGATCTATCTTATCCCCAAATCTGAACACCATGGCATTGCGCGCACTGATCGTAGATGATGAAGCCGACGCACGGGAAAACCTGCGGATGATGCTTGAAGCCCACTGCCCGGAAGTGGAGGTCGTGGGCGTTGCGGCAAGCGCACCGGAAGCACGGGATAAGATCAAAGAGCTACAACCCAATGCGCTCTTCCTGGATATAAAAATGCCCGGAGAGGATGGTTTCTCGCTGTTGACGTCGATCGCAGAACTTGATCTTCCCGTGGTCTTTACTACGGCATACGATGAATTCGCATTGAAGGCTTTCAAACAGAATGCATTGGGCTATTTGGAAAAACCGATCGATATTGATGAATTGCACCGGGCAGTGAAAATGCTCATGAAGCAAACGGGTGAACTGGGATCAACTACCCCATCCGCGATCGCAGCATTGATGAAGGACCCGGCATCACCTTTGAGCAACAGGGTTGCTATACCTGGCCGCGACGGGTTGGTCCTACTAAAGCACAAGGACATCTTGTATTTGGAAGCCAACGATAGTTACACGACCATCCATACCGTAGATGGCAAACGTTCGGTCAGCAGCAAGCATATTCGTGTGTTCGAGATGAACTTGGACCCAAAAAGTTTCTTCAGGGTGCACAAATCCTATATTGTAAACCTCTCTCACCTTAAAGAATTCAGTCGCGCTGAAGGAAATATGGCAGTGCTGGACAATGGAGCATTGGTGCCTGTTTCCCGGAGAAGATTACCGGACTTCCTCGCGTTGATCAATACGTTCTAGGAGACTGATGGTTGCTGGTAATTGTTTGGGCATTTCCAAGAACCTTGATCGATCGGTTGGAATAACTTAGCGTTGTTGTAGCGATACAACGTGCACCTCACTTACTTTTCCGCTAGTTTCAGCAACGCATGTTCAGAATCGGTCGAAGTATGTCGATCATGAAAAAATGGATCTCAGCATTCGATCTCACCGTGAATGGAGGTCTATTCTCATGCGTTTTTAGGTTCATACTTGCGTTTGCGATCCTCAATGTATGCGGCCCTGGTCTTTTCGCCCAACAATACGCCTTTACGCAAGTAACACCCAGTGACGGTCTTGCACAGAGTCAAGTGCGGACCATTGCCCAGGATGGCCGGGGCTATTTATGGTTCGGAACACTCGGTGGCGCGAGCCGATTTGACGGTGCGCGATTCCTGAACTATTCGTTGCAAGATGGATTGCCGGATGCCCAAGTGAGCGCAATGTCCATTGATGGCGATGGTAATTTGTGGATGGGTTGCGGTGCAACCATTGTGCATCGCAATGGCCTCACTTGGATCAACGAACCATTACCCAAAAGCAATGGGGGCGCCAGGATCCAGAGCATGGTCTTTTCCGGAAATGGAAAGCTTTATACCGGAACGGATGGCGGTGGATTATGGGTGCGTGACTCGGATGGGATCCACGCCGTGGAAGGTTATCCAACAGATACCGCGGCCAGCATACGTTCCTTATTAGCACTGAGCGATGGTCGATTGTTGATCGGATTGCGCAATGGTCTCTTGCTTTGGGATAATGGCCAATGCAAGCGCGTCGTACTTAATGCGGATGAACCCGAAGCAATTTCCGCCTTGGCGGAAGGCGCGGACGGATCTTGGTGGGTCGGCACATACTTGGATGGTCTGTTCCGTATGGAACCGAACGGTGTACTGACCCATTTCAGCGAAGAAACCGGCCTGATGCGAAATAACGTTCGGAGCATTTTGGTAGACAGGACCGGGCGTGTATGGGTCGGAACGAAGTTGGGATTGAATGTCTTCGACGGTGACCGTATACGGGTATTCACCATTCACCAAGGCATGCCGAACGACAATATTTATTGCTCGTTCCAGGATAATGAAGGGAATATCTGGTTCGGAACGGATGGCGCCGGTGCCATCAGATTCCTAGGTGATCGTTTCGTGACCTATACGGTAAAGGACGGTATGTGCAGTGACCTGGTGATGACCATTGTTGCCGATGGCCAAGGTGATCGCTGGCTAGGAACTTATGACAACGGTGTTTGTCGCATGGATGGAATGGCGATCGTCACCACCCGGGAGGGATTACCGAACAACACGATATGGTGCGGACTAAAGGATAGGAACGATGCGCTTTGGTTCGGAACGAACGAAGGCCTCGCAAAGATCGAACGAGGTGTTCCAGTTCTACTTCCTCCGAAAATAGCAATGCCCGAACTACGCATCCTGTCACTTTTGGAGGATGCGCAAGGTCGTATCTGGTGTGGAACTCGTGAAGGGTTGGCCGTTGTAAATCCCGACGGAACTACGAAAAGATACCCGGCCGGAACAAATGGACCTGGACGAAGCATACGCGGGATCATTGCCGATAAGAAAGGCCGACTGTGGTTCGGCTCAGATCATGGGATCGGTGTTCTTAACGGCAACGCGTTCGGTAAATATGGGGTCAAAGATGGTCTCTGCGATAGCACTGTACAATGTTTGTTGCACGACGACGATGGCAGATTATGGATCGGCACCAACAACGGTCTTTCCTGTTTCGAGTCTGGCAAATTCAGGACCTTTCGTTTCGCTACGGATTTCGGATCGAATTTTTTTGGTCTGCTTCAATACGATCAAACCGGAAGAATATGGGCAGGGACCAACAATGGGCTATTCCTCTTTCAACCAGATAGCCTACTGAATGATCCTTTGGCCTACGAACACATAACGAGGAGCGCTGGCCTGGTCAATCTGGAATTCAATTTGAACGCTGGATATCTGGATGATAATGGCCGGTTATTTCTGGGTAGCGCAGGCGGACTGGTATTTCATGATACCCGCCGTTACCCGAACTCTCCTGTCGTAAAGGCACCTCAAGTACACATAACCGGAGTGCGCTCATTCCTTCAACAGACGGATTGGAGCAAGCAAAGCGACAGTATCTCGCCAAAAGGTCTGCCCATCGGACTGGACCTTGAATACCGAAAGAATTACCTCACATTCGATTATACCGGCATAAGCCTCAGCGATCCGGACCGGGTGCAATACCGTTACAGACTTGAAGGATTCGACCCCGATTGGCTACCCGTGACCGATGCACGTTTCGCCAGCTATAGCAACTTGCCGAACGGAGAGTATACGTTCCAGGTCATTGCTGCGGTAGGTGATAAGGACTGGAGTGCCCCAGACACGTTCACATTCAGCATTGCTCCGCCTTTCTGGTTACGTTGGTGGTTCTTCTTGACCGTTGCGACCGTAATTGCTGCAGCAGCATATGGCGTTATCCACGCTCGCTCTTTAGTGCGCCAACGCCACGAACGAACGCGCCAATTGATGTTGAGATCACGCATGTTGCAATTGGAACAACAAGCACTGAATTCCAATATGAACCGCCATTTCGTATTCAATGCGCTGAATAGTATCCAATACCATATCAATAAGCAGGACCGGGAGACCGCTAGCCGCTACTTGAGCAGCTTTGCGAAGCTGATCCGTAAAAATCTGGATGCCAGCCAAAGCGATACGACGACATTGGAAGAAGAACTGGAACGACTGGAACTTTACCTCACCCTGGAGCACATGCGCTTCAAAGACAAATTCCGCTATGAAATTATCGTTGCTCCTGATGTGAACACGGCGGAAGTAAGACTTCCAGCTATGATGTTACAGCCCTATGTGGAGAACAGCATTTGGCATGGAATACTGCCAATGGAAGATCAGGGATTGGTCCGTATTGAAGTCTCCAAGGCGCGTCCAGGACGGGTCCTTGTGCGCATAGATGATGATGGAATCGGATTTGATCGAAGTATGGAGAATAAAGAGAAGAACGACCATATATCCCGCGGGATCGAGATCACCAAGGGTCGAGCGGACGTCCTTAGGAAACTGGATCTCACTGATATTCGTATTACAGGACCTGAACAATGGCACGAAATAGGCACCAATACCGTTATAGGTACACGGGTGGCGATCGAGCTACCTGCTGTAGGCAGCTTGAATAAAATGGAAGAACAGTTGCATAACGACGTCAAATGATGTACTTTTGGTCTACGATGAACGCCTACGTCACAAAACTTCGTCTCCTCACCGGCCTGTTATTGGTTGCTGTTCTGGGGTTCACTTCGTGCACGAAGGACGAGTTAGTGGCGCCGCATTGTCCGCAGGAGAATAGCGATGCTGTAAGCAAATCACTGGGTTCCTCGAATTTTGTAACCGATGGTAAGCCATCCGCGACCATCAAGTCGGGAGATGGTACCGTGAGCGATGGAACGGATTCCGCGATCAGCGATGATGGCGATGACCTTTCCGGCTCAGAAGGCCGTAAGCCGAAGAACTAGGTCACATTTTTTTAACAATTCTGAACGCCCGAGCCATCTCGGGCGTTCATCTTTCATACCATTCCTGAAAGGCTACCGTTCGTTGACCCTTCCCGGCCGTTCCTCGCATTCAGTGTTCCAAGGCTCTGGTCATGGACTACTTTTCATTCGAAGTTCAATGAATTGACCTATGTCCCACAAAGCCCACGACCACGTTCATCGCCTGATCCGCTCCATGGATCGAGCGGAGAAGCGGTATTTCAAGCTTTATGCAGGAAGACATGGTACTACAGGGCAGAACAATGCGCAATTGCTCTTTGATGCCATTGGTGCCATGGATGTCTACGATGAATTGTTCCTGTTGAAGAAATTCAAACGTGAATCGTTTGTCAAGCACTTCGCCATAACGAAAAGGCGGTTGTACGAACAGGTGTTGCAAAGCTTGGACGCCTATCATGCGAATAGCTCGGCAGATGCCAAAGTGCACCGCCTCCTTCATCAGGTCGAATTACTCTTCGGAAAGGCGCTCTATGACGACGCTGAAAAGATCCTGAACAGTACCCGCAAGCTTGCACGACAACTCGACAACCAAGCTGCTTTGATCAACGTTCTACAATGGGAACGACGGCTGATCGAAACCGCGAACTACAGTCGTAGTAGTTTGAAGGAGTTGGATCGTATTGCTGCTGAAAGCGCAGCTTTGATCGTAGAGCAAACTGAACTGGACCAACTCTGGGACCTGAAGAGCCGTGTGCTCATTGAACTCTACCGACAAGGTCAGACCAGGAGTGCGGTAAGCAAAAAGGAGTTAAGCCATGTGCTCAAGCATCCTATTCTGAGGAAGGATCCAAAAACTTTACGAACTGCCCGCGCTAAATTCCTTTTCCATCATATTCAAAGTGCTGCGGCATTCGCAAATGGCGGATTGGATGATTGTAAAGAACACCTTACCACCAACTTCGCCTTGCTCCTGAATGAACGTGACCGGTTCGAGGATGAACCGAATCTGGTGATCTCAACCTTGAGCAATTTGATATATGTGCATGTGCGCCTAGGCTTGTATGATGATGCATTCACTTTGCTGGATCGTTTCCGGACCATTCCCGGTGAATGGAAAATGCCAGAAACGGAAGACCTTGACCTGAAACTATTCAGCACCAGTACCAGTCTGGAGTTGACGATCCATGCACAAATGGGGGCGTTCGATAAAGCGGTTGAGCTGGTTCCATGCGTTGAACGAGGGTTGGCGCATCACAACGAACGCATCAGTCCGGTGCGAAAGGCCGGATTCTTTTACCAATTGGCCTACGCATATTTTGGTGTTGGCGAGCCGGACAAAGCGTTGAAATGGAGCAACCGTTTGTTGAACGATGTGCATATCGATGATAGTGCTGAGATCGTATGCTTTGGTCGTGTGTTGAATTTAATGGCGTATATCGAATTGGATCAACCAGAGCAAATACCATATGCTTTACGAAGCACTGAACGCTACTTCGCAACACGCCAACGCGCCTATAAGTTCGAACCGTATTTCCTGGAGTTGATGCACGCGATAGTTAAAGCCAAGAACGGGACAGATCTTAGGGTAGCGTATCAACACTACCATGATATGCTCATACCTCTGGAACACGACCCGATGGAGCATGCGGTGTTCGATCATCTGGACCCGATCGCTTGGGCGCAGAGCAAGTTAACGGGACTTCCCTTTGCGAAGTTGGTGAAACAGCGTGCACAGAACGCAGGTCGAGCGGCTTAGTTCACCGTGATCGACATGGATCCACTTTGAGAGGATCTATTTCTTGTAATGCTTATGCGATCGCTTTACCACTTTCCGGATCTCTTTCACAAACGCTTTTGGCCCTAGAACCTGAGCATCTGCGCCATACCGAAGGATCCTTTCCACCAAGTCTTTGTTCGTACGCAGTTTCCAATGGAATGTCGTGCGATCTCCTTTACGCTTTCCCTCACGTTGCGAATTATGCCAAGGACGCAACCGCAGGTCATTCGCCGCTTCTGATGCAAAACGCACTTTCACTTTATCAACTTTTGCGGTCGTCGCATCAACACCGACGATCTGCGTAAACCGCTTTCGGATCTTACCCACTTGTTCCTTGGTGACGGTAGCGGACCCGTTAACCACAAGAATGACCTCATCCAAGCTGCATGAAACAAGCCTGTTCTTCTGGGTTGTTACTCCCAATACGTACCATCGGCTTTGGTACTCCCTAATGCTCACAGGATGGATCAAGCATTCTTTCACCTTTCCTTTCTTGCCTGTCCGTGTTGTCAGCACCACTTCCTTGTATTCACGGATTGATCGGAGGATCACCGGTATGTGGCTCAAACCCTTCAAGGATCCTTCCAACTCAAGTTGCGCCGGTAACTCCTTTACCGTTGTCTGATCTTGAAACAACTTGATCAATTGCGCTCTCTCCATCAACTGAGAAAGCACAGCGGTTCCTTCGGTCTTGGAAACGATCTGATACGTGTTCTCCTCACGATCATATGCTACTTCCACTCCAAGGTCCACGCGTATCTGTTCAATATCTCGCTGCAATGTGCGCGGACTTAATTCAAATCCGTGTGAAGACATGTACTCATGCAACTCGGCGAATGATGTGCGCTGTTGCACACGCTCAATAATTTGCAGGTAACGTTGGAGCTTCGTTGAATTAGCCATGGTGCAAATATCGGTACGACACGGATCGACGTTGCCAGTAGCTGATCAAGAATCCCAAATTATTAGAGAGCAAACGTGATCACACCTTTCCTAGGAACGCATCCCAACCCTGCGCACGAAGTTCGTGGAGGCCACCTTGCTTATCCACCAAGTGGTAACCACTGGCCTTGTCGATCATATGACCGATGATGCTGAGGCTCGGATTTCCTTTGATCTTTTCGAAATCCGCTTGGGCTACGGTGAAAAGTAGCTCGTAATCCTCCCCGCCATTGAGCGCACACGTTGAAGGATCAAGGTTGAATTCTCGCGCTGTCTTGTACGTCTCCGGGTCGATCGGCAACTTCTCATCGTAGATGCGAACGCCGATATTCGACGACCTTGCAAGATGCATTGCTTCGCTGGCGAGACCGTCGCTGATGTCGATCATGCTTGTTGGCCGTACATCCAACTCTTTCAATAGTGCTGTAATGTCCCTACGCGCTTCGGGTTTCAATTGTCGTTCCAATATGTAATCGTGGCCTGCAAGATCAGGTTGTGAGTTGGTGTCCTTAAAGACCTGTTTCTCGCGCTCCAGAATTTGCAATCCCATGTATGCACCGCCTAGATCACCACTTACGACCAAGAGGTCATTATCGCTTGCCCCGCCTCGGTAAATAATGTTCTCCTTCTCCGCTGCACCTATCGCAGTAATACTAATGATCAGTCCGCTGGTGCTACTGCATGTATCTCCTCCTACCAGGTCCACGCCGTAATTCTTACAGGCAAGCAACATGCCTTCGTACAACTCATCCACTGCTTCAACGGGAAAACGATTGCTGAGGGCCACAGCTACTGTCACCTGACGCGGTTCGGCATTCATGGCATACACATCGCTAAGGTTCACAACAATGGCTTTGTATCCCAAGTGCTTCAACGGCATGTAGCTCAGGTCGAAGTGGACACCTTCCACTAGCATATCCGTGGTGACGACCTGGTGTAAGTTCTGGGGATCGATGATCGCGGCATCATCTCCAATGCCTTTAATGCTGCTTTTTTGTACCAGATGAATGCGGCTGGCCAACCGCTCTATTAGACCGAATTCGCCAAGGGCTGAAAGTTCTGTGCGAGACATGGGTGCAAAGGTGGCAGGAATTTGACACTTCGATCTAACTCCGTGCGAGCGATCAGGAAATTGACACGAAAACGATCACAGACCATGTGGATCTAGCTGACCCACCTATATACTCAGCACCAACGGCCTTGGAGTGAACGAGTTAGACATATATTGGGTTGACAAGCCAATTCATGTGGTTCTTTATCTGGACATGACAAAATCCCAGCTTTGAATATGGCTTGCTGCTACTTCTTTTATAACTGAGCCTTACCTTTGTTGCAAGTCTTGTTTAGACCCATTCTAAATAAGAAGCGATAATATGATAAAAGTTAGCGAGAACGCGAAGACAGAAGTTACCAAACTGCTTGGTATGGAAGGTCGAGGAAAAGACCATTTCGTACGGGTCGGTGTGAAGGGCGGCGGTTGTAGCGGTCTGATGTACGATCTGGATTTTGATGACAAGATGAAAGATGGCGATAAGGTGTTTGAGGACAACGGAGTTAAGGTGGTCATCGATAAGAAAAGCATGCTCTATCTATTGGGCACTACATTGGAATTCAGTGGCGGATTGAACGGTAAAGGTTTCCAGTTCGTTAATCCGAACGCAAGTCGGACTTGTGGGTGTGGAGAGAGTTTTTCGATCTGACCAATTTCTAATTGCTGATCGAAATAATTGCTAATTGCAGATAGTGGAAGTATGGCACAAGAGACAGACGATATCCTGAAGGAAGTTACCGAGAAGGAGTACGCCTACGGGTTTGTTACCGACATTGAAAGCGAGAAGGCCGAGAAAGGGTTGAGCGAGGAGATCGTGAGATTCATCAGTGCGAAAAAGAACGAACCGGAGTGGATGTTGGCTTGGCGACTAGAGGCTTATCGCTTATGGCTGAAGATGGAAGAGCCGCACTGGGCCCACGTGAACTACCCCAAGATCGACTACCAGAATGCTTACTACTACAGTGCTCCGAAAAAGAAACCGCAGCTGAACAGTTTGGACGAGGCCGATCCGGAGTTGGTGAAGACCTTCGAGAAATTGGGTATCTCATTGGAGGAACAAAAGCGCTTGGTCGGTGTTGCAGTGGATGTGGTGTTCGATAGCGTAAGTGTGAAGACGACGTTTCAAGCGGCGTTGAAAGAGAAAGGGATCATCTTTTGCAGTTTCAGTGATGCAGTGCTGAACCACCCGGATCTGATCAAGAAATACTTAGGAAGTGTTGTGCCGCGCACCGATAATTATTTCGCGGCCTTGAATAGCGCGGTATTCAGCGATGGTAGCTTTTGCTACATCCCCCCCGGCGTGCGTTGCCCGATGGAGTTAAGCACGTATTTCAGGATCAACGAGGCAATGACCGGTCAATTCGAACGAACGTTGTTGATCGCAGATGAAGGCGCCTACGTGAGTTATTTGGAGGGCTGTACAGCGCCCATGCGCGATGAACACCAACTGCACGCAGCAGTAGTTGAATTGGTTGCACTGAAGGATGCGGAGATCAAATACAGCACGGTGCAGAATTGGTATCCCGGCGATAAAGAAGGGAAAGGCGGGATCTACAACTTCGTTACGAAACGTGGCCTCTGTGCTGGCGATAACAGCAAGATCAGCTGGACCCAAGTCGAAACCGGTAGTGCGATCACCTGGAAGTATCCGAGCTGTGTTCTGAAAGGCGACAATAGCACAGGTGAATTCTACAGCGTGGCAGTTACCAACAACAAACAACAAGCCGATACCGGAACGAAAATGATCCACATCGGCAAAGGCACGAAAAGCACGATCATCAGCAAGGGTATCAGTGCAGGCCTCAGTAACAACAGTTATCGCGGGTTGGTCAAGATCGGTCGCGGTGCGAAGGGAGCTCGGAATTTCAGCCAGTGCGATTCGTTGCTATTGGGTGATCGTTGTGGTGCGCACACATTTCCGTACATCGAGAGTGAGAATCCCAGTGCAATGGTGGAACACGAAGCCACTACAAGCAAGATCGGTGAGGACCAGATCTTCTACCTGAATCAACGCGGTATCGAAACGGAAAAAGCTGTTTCATTGATCGTTAACGGATATTGCAAGGAGGTGCTGAATCAGTTGCCGATGGAATTTGCTGTTGAAGCACAGAAGTTACTAGCTGTTTCGTTGGAAGGCAGTGTAGGTTGATCATTGTTCCAAGCCCTGTGATCATACCATGAACTGGAACGATGTAATACGGTTTGCCAACAACGGCAACCCGGAGCCACCTCGCCGCGTTGAGAAAACGGAAGCGGAATGGAAAGCCATATTGTCCGACGAGCAGTTCCGGGTGACACGCATGAAGGGTACCGAGCGCGCTTTCAGTTCTGAGACCTGCGCTTTGTTTGAACCGGGTATCTACAAATGCGTTTGTTGCAAGACCGAACTATTCGATGCCAGTTCGAAATTCGAGAGCGGAACCGGTTGGCCGTCATTCACGCAACCGATCACCGAGAATGTGATCGCACACCACATGGACAAGAGCCATGGTATGACACGGATAGAGACCACATGCAATGTTTGTGATGCCCATCTTGGACACGCATTCCCCGATGGACCAGCCCCGACCGGGTTGCGTTTCTGCATGAACTCTGTGAGCTTGGAGAAACTGAACTGAGCAAGGACAACCAACGCTTTCCTGCCATCTCTTGATCAGAAATCAATACTTCACGAATCTTCCAGTGAATATTTTTCCATCACCACTTGCGCGATAGGAATAGACACCTGCTTTTATAGTTGGCAATGACAGACTAATATTGCCGCCGTTGTTAAGCTGTTGATGGACCAACTGACCATTGCTATTCCAGATCGTGAGCTCTACTGCGGTGCCGAATGGTACTTTCAACAATAGTGTGGCCATCTCATCCATCGGTGATGGGAAGAATCTCTGGTCACTGGATTCGATCTGTTCGTATACTACTGACTTTACTGAACTATAGCCTTCAAAGCCCAATTGTATTCGGTAAAAAACAGTGCTTAGCTCAGGTGGTGATGCATCGAACCATTGGTACGGGACGGCATTGAGAGGATCTCCACAAATACCCTCGATGATATGTACCTCAGTGAAACTGACCCCATCTGTCGATCGTTCAACAGCCTGACCATTGCATGTACTGCCACCCTGAATGGTCCAATCCACACGGATCCCACCAGTGAGTTCAATGAGTTCATAGTGCGCAATAAACGGATGTTCCTGAGCTAGTATGGTACCATTGCCACACAAAACCAACACCAAGCTGCACACTAGTGTATTGATCTGAAGAACTGACATAACGAGTTGGTCGCTGAGTGAACGCAACCCTGATGGTTTTCGTATTTCGTTTTTAAAAGCACCACCGCTAAAGATACGAGAGAACAAGTGCTGGAACTAGTTGAACTGGTGTTTGAGAACATTGATAGCCACCTTCCCTTGTGGAGAGAACCCGATCCCATTCCGACTCTCAAGCACGCCACCTTCGGCAAACCATTTCCAGATGAAACAGCCGGAGTACCAATGCTCATTACTGAATACACTGAAGAACGCTTCGAACGCCAGTGCCTGAGCGGTTTCATTCAGCACTGCATTCGGGTCTTCGGCCCACGGTTCCTTCGCACACGTAGACGTGTTCGTGTATCCCATTTCAGTGAAGAGAACAGGGCGGTCCATGCGAAGGCTCAACTCCTGTAACATTGTTACATGCGGTTCCCAACCAGTCCGCAATTCTGCCATTGTTGGGTCACCTTTCCGGCAGAGCGGGAAATAGCCATCCACTCCGATATGTGCCATCCGTTTCCATAATGGGAAACGCTCGACCTCATCCCAATTCGCCGCATAGGTCAATGGCCCATTGTATTCTTCTGAAATGCGATCGATCAACACCTGCCAATAGTTCGTGCGCTGGGTCACGAACCGTTCCATTTCCGTACCAATGCAGAACAGGTCAACATCCAGTTCCGATGCCAACTTCGCGAAATAAAGTACGTATTCCGCATAGCTCTGTTCGAATGGTTCCCATCCGACAGTTGGATCCGGTTCGTACGTTCCAGTAAATTGACCATGGCCTAACCAGAGGTGTGGTTTCAACATCACTTTCAACCCACGTGTTTTGGCCATGGCGACCATAGCGCGTATTCCAATTGGACGCTCGCCCCACCATTGGTGACCATTTGGATCGAAGATGATGCGCCCCGTACTTTCAGGGCCATAGGCATACGGAATAAAACAGACCCACTCCGCCCCAATGGCTTGGACCTGTGCTATGCATGTATCACCTACTTCGCGCGGCGGGGCACTGAAGCATACGCCTTGGATCTTTTGCGCATGCGTACTTTGGCTCACCGCAGAAATGCCGATCACAAGCACTATGAACCGTAAACGATCAGTCAGCATCTTACTATTTCACGACCATTCTCTTTACAAAATTGAACATCAGAACTGAATGGAGCGCATCGTGATCATTGGTAACGGCATTTCGGGGATCACGGCAGCTCGCCATATCCGGAAGAGGAGCGACACAAAGATCACGGTGATCAGCGAGGAAAGCGAACATTTTTTTAGTCGCACTGCACTGATGTATGTGTTCATGGGGCATATGCGGTACAAGGATGTGAAACCCTACGAGGATGAGTTCTGGGCGAAGAACCGAATCGACCTGGAACATGACCGGGTTGACAGAATTGATGCTGACAATAAGCTCTTGGAATTGAAAAGTGGTGGCAAGATCGAGTACGATAAAGTGATCATTGCGACGGGTAGTGTGAGCAATACATTTGGTTGGCCGGGACAGGATCTGCCTGGTGTGCAAGGGCTATACAGTTTGCAGGACCTTGAGTTGATGGAGGCGAATACGAAAGGCATTTCGCATGCGGTGATCGTGGGTGGTGGATTGATCGGTGTGGAAATGGCCGAGATGCTTTTGTCTCGAAACATCAATGTTACGTTCCTTGTTCGTGAAGAAACTTTCTGGGGTGGAGTGTTGCCAAAGCAAGAAGCGGAACTGATCTCCAGGCATATGCGCGAACACCATGTTGATCTGCGATACGGCACGGAACTACAAGAGGTACTCGGAGGGCCGGACGGTCGGGTTCGTGGTATTCTTACAAAGGCTGGAGAATCGATGGACTGCCAGTTCGTTGGACTTACCGTTGGTGTAAGTCCGAATATTGCGTGGCTGAAGGATAGCCCTGGAATTGCTACAGACAAAGGAGTGCTGGTAAATGAATTTCTCGAAACCAATGTTCCGAACATCTATGCAATTGGCGATTGCGCGCAGTTCCAAGAGCACCCGGATAAGCAGCGAAGATCGATCGAACAGGTTTGGTATACCGGTCGCATGATGGGAGAGACGATTGCCCGAACGATTACTGGAGAACGGACGCCTTATTCCCCTGGTCAGTGGTTCAACAGTGCAAAGTTCTTCGACATTGAATACCAGACCTATGGATGGGTGCGCAATGAACTTGGAGATGGAGAAGCCGAACATTATTGGGAACACCCCAATGGAAAGATCGCGATCCATCTTGTATGGGATGCGGAAACGAGGACCTTCCACGGTGTGAACAGTTTCGGGTTCCGGTTACGACACGAAGTTTTTGATCGCTGGTTGAATGATCAAGTAACGGTGGATCACGTGGTGGATCACTTGTATGAAGCGGCCTTCGATCCGGAATTCTACGAACAGTGCGCATCCACGATCAAGGGTTCTTTCAATCAAAACTCCACCGTTCCTGCATGAACCCGGTCGACCATAGCCTTTCGTTGTCGGATACACACAGTGGTCCTTTGGATAGTGTTCAAAAAGCGGCACTGACCCTTGCTTCCATTGGAGTTCTTGGGCTGATCGTCAGCATTCCCATGAACTCCATTCCCAACCCTGGAATTTGGTTGACCATGGCGCTAGCAGCGATAGTTACAGGCACCGTGATCTATGCACGACGCTCATATCTCACACGACCCGAAGGGATCCAGAACAATGGTGTTTGGCATCGCGGTATTTCAACAAGAGGTGTAGCGGGTTGGGTCATCGGGATCCTACTGACCGGGTTCTATGTGTTACTGTATTTCTATCCGGAGTACCTCGGTCTTGGCGCTGACGGAAAAATGAATTCAGGGATCATCGCATTGTTCGATCCATTAAGCCGAATTCTCAGTGGTAATTCGGCTTCGCAGTGGTTCGTGTATGGCACGATCTATACCGTTGCAATTCTCACGATGGGTTACAAGTTCATCTTGAAATATAGGCACAACAAGTACCAGATCATTCGCACCATTTCGGTCATGTTCTTTCAATTGGGATTCGCATATCTGATCCCTGAACTGCTTGCACGCCTGAGCCTACCTTACAACGACTTCAAGAACATGTGGCCATTGAATTATTCATTCTTTGATGAATGGAACTTGAAAGGCTTGATCGATGCTGGTGGTTTTGGTCTGTTCATGCTCCTGTTCGGTGTTGCCATGGTCTTCGTGATCTCACCTATACTCACTTACTTCTACGGAAAGCGTTGGTATTGCTCTTGGGTATGTGGTTGTGGTGGTCTTGCCGAAACCGCCGGCGATCCTTTCCGGCACCTCAGTGATAAAAGCACAACCGCGTGGAAGTTCGAGCGTTGGATCATTCATTCCGTTCTCGTTTTCTCCGTGATCATGACCGTTGCATTGGTGTACAGTTACCTCGGTGATGATGCGAATGGCTTCTGGGTAACGCGTGGTATGTTGCTCGGCATTGTTGCACTGGTACCAGGGTTCGTTGCAACCGTCCTCATTGTTCGTCCGTCCATGATGAAAGAGATGAACAATACCGTGCGGATCTTTGCGCTTACCATTGTATTGTTGATCATCGGTTTTACGGCGCACGCTTACTTGACCGGTCGTGGAGATGTCTTCTTTGTAGAGAGCTATCCACTGCGCAAATGGTATGGGTTTGCGATAGGCGCCGTGTTCAGTGGCGTGATCGGTGTGGGTTTTTACCCATTGATGGGAAGCCGCGTGTGGTGCCGTTTTGGTTGCCCTATGGCCGCAATACTCGGATTACAACAACGTTTCTTCTCGCGTTTCCGGATCACTACGAATGGCGGTCAATGCATAAGTTGTGGCAATTGCAGCACGCATTGTGAAATGGGGATCGATGTACGCAGCTATGCACAACGGGGCGAAAATATCGTTCGTTCCAGCTGCGTAGGGTGTGGTATATGTGCAGCAGTTTGTCCGCGTGGTGTATTGAAGCTGGAGAACGGCAAGGTTCAAGGACGAGTGAGCAGTGACCCGATCACGGTGGGTAGAACAGGAGCTACATTGAAGTGAGGTAGAACCCGCAGAACCTTATCGTCAGTAACCACAACAACATCGACAAACACTTCGTGCTGCATGGCATGATCACCGCCGCTGCCTCATTCACTATGACTTCCCACCCTATCATCGATGTGATCATTCCCGCCTTCAATGAGGAGGAAGCAGTAGCACTTGTGATCGGCGATATTCCGAAGGATCTGGTGCGACATATCGTGGTGGTCAACAACGCGAGCAGTGATCGGACAAGTGAAGAAGCGCACAAAGCCGGGGCTATCGTTGTTGATCAACCCCATCGCGGTTACGGCAACGCTTGTTTGAAAGGGATCGAAAAAGTAGCTACACATCGACCACCTCCGGATATCGTGGTCTTCATCGATGCTGATCACAGCGATCGCCCCCAACAGATGACGGATGTTGTAGCACCGATCGTGCGGAACGAGGCCGACTTCGTGATCGGGTCACGCGCCCTTGGAGATCGTGACGAAGGCAGCATGATGCCCCAACAGATCTTCGGGAATTGGCTCGCAACGCGTTTGCTCAGATCATTCTATGGCGTACGTTACACCGATCTGGGCCCCTTCCGTGCCATACGCTGGCAATCACTCCGTAATATGCACATGCAGGATCGTACATTTGGCTGGACCGTAGAAATGCAACTGAAAGCCGCCAAACAGAACCTTCGCATCACCGAAGTGCCGGTTGATTACCGCAAGCGCATCGGTTTCTCCAAGATCAGTGGCACGGTGAAGGGTTCCGTACTAGCAGGTTACAAGATCATTGCAACCATTTTCAAATACCGCTAATGGCAGTTGCGATCCTTGTGGTATATGCCCTGTTATTGAGTTTCATCGTGTTGTTCAGTTTCGTGCAACTTCGACTTGCATTCGCCTATTTGAATAAGGAGAAGTACACCCGGATGATGCCACCGCCCAGCTTCGGTCCGCTTCCCGTAATTACCATCCAATTGCCCCTGTATAATGAACGCCATGTCGTGGAACGATTGATCGATCAGGTTGCAAAAATGGATTGGCCTCATGACCGTCTTGAAATACAAGTGATCGATGACAGTACCGATGAAACCATTGATCTCGCAGCTGCTCGAATTGCCCATTGGCAGGCACAAGGCATTGATATGATCCACGTCCGCCGGGCCGACCGGGAAGGATACAAAGCAGGCGCATTGGCATACGGTCTAAAGATCGCAAAGGGTGAATACATCGCCGTATTCGATGCTGACTTCATGCCACCTACGGACTTGTTGCAAGTGATCACCCCGTGGTTCAATGATCCAAAGATCGGCATGGTACAAACGCGTTGGGCCCATCTGAATCGCTCGAGCAATTTGCTTACAGAGCTACAGGCGTTCGGTCTCGACGCCCACTTTTCCGTTGAACAAGTTGGTCGCAACGGCCTACGACATTTCATGAATTTCAATGGCACCGCAGGTGTTTGGCGAAAGTCGTGCATCATCGATGCCGGTGGTTGGCAAGCCGATACGTTGACCGAAGATCTTGATCTCAGTTACCGCGCTCAACTTAAGGGTTGGCAATTCCACTACATGGAAGATGTTGCATCACCCGCCGAACTACCAGCCGCGATGAATGCCCTGAAGACCCAGCAATATCGTTGGAACAAAGGCGCTGCGGAATGTGTTGTGAAGAATCTACCCCGCGTGTTGCGCAGCAGCTCGGTGCCTTTCGGAACAAAGCTGCATGCTGTCTTTCACCTGATGAACAGTACCGTCTTCGTAAGCATACTTGGAACAGCATTGCTAAGTATTCCCCTACTCTTGCTGAAGCAAACGCATCCCGAATTCCGGATCCTGTTCGATATCGCCATTGTGTTCACATTCGCTTTGCTGGCGCTGGTCTTCTTTTATTGGATCGCCCATCGCCAACGAATGAGCGGCTGGCGTGGAGCTTTCCGTTTCATGTGGACATTCCCTGTTTTTCTTTCCGTGAGCATGGGACTTTCGCTTCATAATGCGGTTGCCGTTATTGAAGGGTATTGTGGCCGACGTACACCGTTCCTGCGTACTCCTAAACTCGGATCATCCGGTGGCGATAAAGCGATCAAGCGCGACGCCTATTGGAAGAGTGCAGTATCGCCCATGACGTTTTTGGAAGCAGGTATTGCCGGGTATGCGGTGTGGGGCATCGTCATCGGTTTCCGTGTTGGCGACCTTGGGCTCCTCCCTTACCATACCATGCTCGCAGTTGGCTTCGGCCTGGTCAGTTATTACAGCTTCGTCCATTCGTTGCGTACCGCGTAATGCTCAACAGTAAACGCTTCTTTGTTGCGGCGCTTATCACGTTGTTCTCTGCTGTTGTCTTTTTGGCTTACGGCCCTTCACGTTCCGACTCCAACGCCTTATTGATCGGCTTCACTGTAGCGTTCGTAGCATACATCCTCGTCGCGCGCAAGCCGTTCTTTTCATGGTATCAATTGCTTGTCATAGCTATAGGACTGCGCGTGGTACTGCTCTTCGCACCTATCACCTGGACAGATGACCATTACCGTTATATCTGGGATGGGCTCTGTTCCACTCACGGTATATCACCATTGGCATTTACGCCTGAAGAACTTGTAACAACACAACCGGAGATCTTCACACCGGAACACTTCGAAGAACTCAACTCTCCCGAATTCTACTCCGTTTATCCACCTGTATCACAACTTGTTTTCGCCGCTGCGACAAAGATCGGCGGTGGAGATATCCGGCGATCCAGTCAGGTACTTCGATTGATCATCATCGCGTTCGATCTCCTTACATTACTTGCATTGGGAGCACTACTGAGATCACACTTGAACCGCATCCACCTGGTCGCTCTCTATGCATTCAACCCATTGGTACTGACGGAATTTTCCGTGAACCTTCATACAGAATCCCTAATGATCGCGCCCTGTCTTGGTGCGATCCATTTCTTCAAGGAACAGCGCTATGACCTCTCCGCAACACTACTCGCAATAGCAGTTTCAACGAAGCTTTGGCCGTTCCTCTTTCTTGCCTGGATACCATCCGTTCCGGGAATTGGACGAAGTGCGCGATTCATCGCGATCACGCTTCTTGTTTTTATCATATCATGGATCCCGATCTACACGACAAACCTCCTTCAACATTTTTCGAGCAGCCTGAAACTCTACGTTAGTTATCTCGAATTCAATGGGCCTTTTTTCGAATTGATCCGATCCACACTTGGTGACCATCTTGTAAAAGGAACGGGCCTTCTCTCCATCCTAACATTGTTGGCATTAGGACTCTACGCGGTTCATCTCTTTAGATCAAAACGTACCAATTGGCCGAATGCCATGCTTTGGCTTCTCGCCATTTACCTCTTCGGCGCGCAAGCCGTGCACCCGTGGTACATTCTGCCGCTTATTGCTTTCGCAGTCCTCACTGAGTGGCGGTGGCCGATCCTATGGTCGCTGCTTATCGTGCCTACATACCTCACATACTCCCAAGACCCATTCACACAGCCGTATTGGTGGTTGATAATTGAGTACAGCCTCCTTGCGATCTTCATCGCTTGGGAAATTGTTGATCGACCCCGGATCAATGCATCGCACTCTCCTGTTTAACTGATCAATAGACCCTTGGATCGCGCATCCGTTCGGTGATGGAACTCACGATCCGAGATTTACGTTCATGGTAGCTTTGGCTTGGCAATAATGGAGCACTTTATTGCTGCAACCCATTACTATACAAAATGAAAAACCCATTGAACGACTGGAAATTCCTTTTAGCAGCATGTGCCTTCTTGGGCTTCGCGCCGTTCTTTCCAGAACCACACCTATGGGGAAAATTAAAGTGGGTCGCCGGTGGTGCAGTTGGTATGAAACCATTGGACTGGCTGGACCTTTTGTGGCATGGTGCCCCATTCATCCTGTTTGCTCGAGTTGGCATATTGCACTTGCGTGATAAACGTGTAAGGAATTGATGCGAACTTGCGACGCTATACCGTTGAACGTTCTGAATGAAAGCACTTTTCCATTCCGCACTAGTCTTTTTGTGCACATGCACCGCAGTATCAGCGCAGACCGTTGGCGATACTGCCTTCGCTGAAGAACTGAATAGCATACTGGATCGCGATGTACCCGTTGTGGATGTTGCGCATGTTGTCTCTCCGACGGTTTTTCTTGATGCTCGTGAACCAGAAGAGTACAACGTGAGCCATATCCGTGGTGCACGTTTCATTGGCTACAAGGAACTTGACCTTGGCATGATCAAAGACCTTTCCAAGGATACAATGATCGTTGTGTATTGCTCCGTTGGTTACCGCAGTCAGCAGGTTACGGAGAGACTGATCGAAGCTGGATATACGAACGTCCACAATCTTTACGGAGGCATTTTCGAATGGGTGAATAGCGGAAACACTGTTGTCGACCAGAAAGGAAGGACCGATCGCGTACACACCTACGACCGGAATTGGTCGAAGTGGTTACGAAAAGGAGAAGCCGTGTATTGAACAAAATAATTGAACGATGCGAACCAAGTACTTTTTTAGAACTTTCAGTTGTATGGCTGTTTCTCTGGCATTGTTATCCGTGCATGCTCAAGTGGATGGCTTCAACAAAGGCAAAGGCAACATGGACCTTGTTGCTTCCTTGAGCTACGAGCAAGGACTTAATTATTTCCTAGCTGATGGTACGGCGAACATTAAACGGAACAGGATCGCATTGTCGCTCTTCGCGGCAAGGGGCCTGACGGATGATCTTGACGTGCAACTGAGCATTCCATTCATAAGCACAACCGGCACTTCCAGTTTTCAGGATGCTCAGCTCTTCTTAAAATGGTTACCTGTAAAGGCGGCCGTTGGTAATGGAAAGATCACCTTCGGCGCAGCGATCGGCGGAAGTACTCCTATGCTGGATTACGAGACGGAAACCGGCAGTGCCATAGGACAACAAGCCTCAAGTTTGACCCCGATGGGTGTGTTACAATACATGTCTGGTAGCGGGTGGTTCACAAGTATTGTAGCTGGACAGCAAGTGGTTTCGGCACCTACGCCTGATGCATTAACCGGTACGTTCCGGTTGGGACATGCAAGTGATAAGCACTACGTGGAAGCCTATGTGGAAGCGCAAGAGGCATATGGCGGGAAGAATTATCTCGGTCAAGGCGACCTCGCACCATCAAGCTTCAAAGAACTTGGCGTAAGCTTTCTACGAGTAGGTGCCAAATACTATAAACCGATCGGCAGCCGATCCGGGATCGTGGCGGGTGCCAGCTACGTAGTGTCCGGCCGGAATGTGGACCAAATGGTGATGGTGGCTGGATCGTACATCCTGCATTTTCGCAAATAACCTTTGCGCCATCCACCGAATTGGGTCAAGTGATGATCCAAATGTTTGTAGAACATGTTGTTCCTCTCCGCTGATCTCAGTGGACCAAAAGAATGTGACTCCTTGCCCTCGAAATGGCTCCCGACAAGTTGTTGGGTCTTGTTGATGAACCCTACCAGTCGATCTAACTCCGCATCGAATTCGCGTTCTCCGGTAATCAAGAATTGCGGTGCAGTGAGTGAGTTTCTCTTGTATCCCTTCTCGCCCACAACCGGTTTCTTCACGAACACATTCATTAGCATTCCCATCATCATCCCCGGCTTTGGATGTTTGTCCTCGTAAACTATTTCATAGGTCACATTGCAATGGGCCAACATTTGGCCAACGCTCATCTTGCCCCAAAGTGGCTGTGTATCCTACCTTAACTTTTGAATGCGAGTAACCACTTCATTACTTACTTCCTTAACGAAGATGTCTTCATTTTTCTTCATCTCACATTGATGTGCAAATTGGATTCGCTGTCAGCTATGCACGATCGAATGCGATCTCTGATCAACGATCAAACGCCTCTGTCCACCAATGTGGCTCCAAACATAACCTGCCATTATGTGCATTTAGCTTCGGCATCTTTCGTGTTGCTCTTGATCTGGATACAGGATAACGTTTCGCGAATGTAATAGATGTCTCTAGTGCGTATTATTCAAATGTTCTGGTCAGGAAGTCGTTAAACGGTCGACCACAATTATTCTAATGAATCAGAGACCCCATCAATGAAAGTCAACATGCTCCTTTGGAATACATAGAGAACAATGGTCAGAACCGATCTTTCATTTGAGCAAAATGCTACGGCATTGGCATCCTTTCATGAGCGATATTCACAGGTACGAAAACGCACCGTTTCCCTTTGTGCGCCTTTGCGAATTGAAGACCATGTTGTTCAACCCATTGTGGATGTTTCGCCCCCCAAGTGGCATTTAGGCCACACCACATGGTTCTTCGAGCAGTTCGTGTTGAGCGAAATGGAAGGTTATGTCAAGTTCAATGACGATATGGCCTTCATCTTCAATAGCTACTACGAAACCGTTGGAAAGCGCGTACTACGCACGGACCGTGGGAACATGACCCGGCCATCGTTGGATGAAGTGCATGCCTATCGCGCTTATGTTGACGCGAACATGGCTGCATTCATCACAAGTGGAGACCCAACCGAAGAAACCTTGCGCATTCTGGAATTGGGCCTGAACCACGAAGAACAACATCAAGAATTATTGGTGACGGACCTGAAGTACATCCTTGGACATAACCCGCTATTCCCGGTTTATGGCGATTACAAAGAGAGCGAACGTGAACGAACCAAAGGTGAACTCATTCCCATAGAAGGTGGCGTGAAGCAGATCGGTTTCGAGGGCGATGGTTTCAGCTTCGACAATGAACACGGCCGGCACGCGATATACGTGGAGGACTTTGCGATCAGCGATCGGTTGGTGACCAACGGAGAATATTTGGAATTCATGCAGTCCGGGGGGTACGCCGATTTCAACCATTGGCACGCCGAAGGATGGCAATGGGTTCAGGATAACCGCGTGCACTCACCGATGTATTGGCACACGATCGATGGAGTTTGGCATCATTACACATTGCAGGGTCTGCGCACTATAGATCCGGATCTTCCGCTCGGTCATATCTCATTCTTCGAAGCATTCGCGTTTGCAGAATGGAAAGGTATGCGCCTGCCAACTGAGCAAGAATGGGAAGTTGCGAACGAACAATTCCAGTGGGGCCAGCGTTGGGAATGGACACACAGCGCATACCTCCCCTACCCGGGCTATACCCGTGTTCCGGGCGCCTTGGGCGAGTACAATGGAAAATTCATGGTGAACCAAATGGTCTTGCGCGGCGCTTCGGTTGCAACAGCACCGGGGCATTCACGTGCCACGTATCGTAACTTCTTCCACCCACATCTGCGCTGGCAGTACACTGGACTTCGACTCGTACTGAAATGACCACATTGACCGATACTACCACTGATACTGCGACGGAGCAATTCCGAACACATGTGGTCCGTGGCCTTCAATTGAAGGAAAAAAAGATCAGCTCGCGCTACTTCTACGATGAAGAAGGCGATCGGCTTTTCCAAAAGATCATGGCCTCCCCGGATTATTACGTGACCCGCGCCGAAGAAGAGATCCTTCGCAATCAAACGGGTGCTGTTCTGGAAGCATTGATCAACGGCCATGAGCAATTCTCGCTTTTCGAATTGGGAGCTGGTGATGGCACCAAGACCAAGCACTTGCTGGGGACCGCATTGGACATGAGAAAGCAGCCAACGTATCTCCCTATCGACATTTCGGCGCATGTGCTGGAAGAACTCGGTGATGCCCTACAGAAGGAATTTCCCGCATTGCACTATGAACCGATGCAAGGTGAGTACTTCGATGCGATCAAACGTGGTTTCTCCGATCGCCCCGGCCCAAAAGCAGTGCTCTTCCTAGGTAGCAACATCGGAAACTTGGATCGGAATGAGGCGATCGCTTTGCTCAAAGGGGTTGCGGAACATTTGGGCCCGAACGATCGGTTCCTAGTGGGTTTCGACCGCAAGAAAGACCCAGCCACGATCCTGCGCGCATACAATGATCGCGAAGGCCACACACGCGATTTCAACTTGAATTTACTTCGCCGAATGAATGTTGAACTCGGTGCGGATTTCGATCTTGATCACTTCATCCACGCTCCCGTTTATGACCCACTGAGCGGTCGTGCATTGAGCTACCTCGTTAGCACTGTAGAGCAAACGGTCAACATTCCTGGTGCCGATGGACCTATACACTTCCAAGCGTGGGAAGCGCTGCACACCGAGATCAGTCAGAAGTACGACAAGCCCATGATCGATGACCTCGCTTTGCATGCAGGGCTTCGCCGAACCGCAACATTTACGGATAGCAAGGAACATTTCAGGTGCGTTGTTTTCGCACCTAACACATAAGCTCATCGAACAAAATGAAAGCAACCTGGAACGGACAATTGATCGCGGAAAGCGACAATACCATCATGGTCGAACACAACCAGTATTTCCCCGAAGCTTCGATCAAGAAGGAATATTTCAAACCCTCTGCTACGCATAGCACGTGTCCTTGGAAAGGCGTTGCATCGTATTACACGTTGCAAGTTGATGGGAAGGAGAACAAGGATGCTGCGTGGTATTACCCTCAAACGAAAGACGCGGCGAAAAATATTGAAGGGTACGTGGCTTTTTGGAAAGGCGTGAAGGTGGAGAAGTGATGGCATTCGAGATCGCGGTGGATCAAGACGTCTGGTATTCGCCCGCTATAAGTTCATAATTTGGCTGTAGGTCGTTCCGCAACTGGTGGATGCGTGTAAAATGAAGGACCAACGACATTTCTGAATCAATGATAGTGCTGAGACTATTTCATCGCATCCACCAACCGATCAATGTCTTCCTTGTTGTTGTAAAAGTGCAATCCGACCCGGATCCCTGATCCACGTAGTACGGCTTGAACGTTGCGTGCTTCAACCTTCTCCAATCGCGATCGGTCACCCTCTATGATCAGTATGCCTGCGCGGTGTGCGCGGTCCCTACCATTGAGCACAGGGATCTTAATTGCATCCAATTGCTCTAATGCATAGGTACATAGCGCGTGAACGCGTTCCGCTATTTCCTGTGGGCCGATCTGCTTGTATCGAAGCAAAGCATCGTTCAACCTGTAAAAAGAAACAGGGTCGGTATGACCCAGCATGAGTTGGTCGACCACATCCAGGTTCTGCATCTTCTTGATCTCGGCTCGTAGTATATCCGACACGAACATGAACCCATTCCCGAAACCTGCCAAGGGCCATTTATAACCACTGGCCCCGATCACATCGACATCGATCGTCGTTGCATCCAGTGGCACACAGCACCATGATTGCGTAGCATCCACGACCGATAGTGCATCGTGTTCTCGACACAGCTCCGCAACAGCTCTCACGTCGATCGCATAACCACTGCTCCATTGGACATGACTGATCGCAACAATATCCGGTTTCTCTCGAACGATGGCTGCCTCGATCAATTGCATCGGTACCGTCCCATCCGCAAGTGGCTCGATGATGACGGGATGAAAAGGTGACCTTTTGAAAGGTGCCAATAGTGTCGGGTAATCACCTTTCAACATCAGAACCTTTGGGCGCTGTACGAGGAATGGAGCAAGCAATCCCATGCCTTTCGAAAAACCAGGCACCAGCGCAACGTTCTCGATATTCGTACCCAGGTTTTCCGCAATGGTCGTGCGCACTTCAGCTTTGCCTGCATCCAACCAATTCATGAAACGTGGTGCACCTTCTACCATCAATCGCTCTTGCTCCGCAGCAGCCGTTTCTACGGAAGAGCGGGCCATGGCACCGCACGTTGGTGTGTTCACATAGGTGCAGGACCGCAACGCTGGGTATTCATTCCGTAGTTGATCCCATTTCGTTTCATTTGTAGATGATCGGCTTCTCGACATGCAGCGAAGATCGGAAGAAGTAAGCTAATATATTCACTGGCCCACGTTCCGCATTGTGTATCATCTTTACACATCCAAGAAAACAACACGGTGAATAAAGCCGACCTTCTCGTTCATCTAAGATCATTGCTCAACACAAAGATCGATGCAATGGAACGCGACATTGAATCAACATACATTTCCCGCAATAGCGACTCAAAAAGCAGTGCAGGTGATAAGCATGAGGTCGGAAGGGCGATGATCCAACAAGAACTGGATCAGCAAGAAGCACGGCTTGCAAGAACGTTCTTGCTCCTTCATGAATTGGAGCGTATTCCATTGACCCGAAGTACTGATCGCATTGGATCCGGATCGCTCGTGGAAACCACCAACGGTATCTATTTCATCAGTATCGGACTTGGTAAAGTGACCTTCGATAAGAACCCTGTATTCGTGATCTCACAGGCCTCACCAATTGGAAAACTATTGGAGAATAAAGCCGTTGGAAACACAGTCACGTTCAATGGCCGCGAATTTAGGATCCTGTCGATCGCGTAGGGTCCGATCACACTTCGCGTTCCACAGCATTTAACCCATTTTCAGGACTGCTTCCACTTTCTCCAAGACGTCCGGATGAACGAGATGAAATTGAGCGCCATTCTCTCTTGGACCCCACCCCATTGCTGATTACCTTTGCGCCTCACGCTGTTTAGATTGATTCTAAATAAGAAAAGCCACCGTAGGAAGAAGCAATGCTGAAGATCGAAAACCTCCACGCCCGCATCGAGGGCAAAGAAATACTTAAAGGTTTGAACCTCAACGTTAAAGCTGGAGAAGTACACGCCATTATGGGACCGAACGGCTCCGGAAAAAGTACTCTTGCGAACGTACTTGCTGGACGTGAGGAATATGAAGTCACAGGAGGCAGTGTAACCTACTTCGGAGAGGACCTACTGGAATTGGCCCCAGAGGAACGTGCATGGAAAGGTGTGTTCCTCGCGTTTCAATACCCCGTGGAAATACCGGGCGTGAGCAACATGAACTTCCTTCGGACCGCCTTGAACGAATCGAAAAAAGCACGCGGTGAAGCAGAATTGAGCGGCAAGGATTTTCTGACGCTTGTTCGCGAACGTGCCAAGTTGGTGGAGATGGACCCCGACCTGATGAACCGCAATCTGAATGTTGGATTCAGCGGTGGTGAAAAGAAACGGAACGAGATCTTTCAAATGGCCATGCTTGAGCCGAAGCTTGGCATATTGGATGAAACCGATAGCGGTTTGGACATCGATGCGCTGCGTATAGTTGCTGGCGGTGTGAACAAATTGCGAAGTAAGGAGAACGCATTCATTGTGGTGACACACTACCAGCGCTTGTTGGACCATATCATCCCGGATGTTGTGCATGTTATGGCCGATGGGAAGATCATCAAGAGCGGTCCAAAGGAATTGGCGCTGGAGCTGGAGGAGAAGGGATATGATTGGGTCAAAGGTTAGAGAATGGAACGCTGATGACGCTGAAAGAACTGATCTTTATGATCAGAAAATGAAATGCACTGTACTTTCTGCTCGCACCTGTAACGTCGACCCATTGGGTCGACCTGTGATATAATGAACACCATAACCATAACTGACCCTAAAGCAACAGTACTGCCTTTGCTGGAAGGAAGCACTTGGCCCAACGCCACTGAAGCCTTGAGGCATGTCATGGCATTACCCATCCCGAACAGCAAGACCGAAGCTTGGAAATACACACGTGTTGGCAAACTGTTCAACACGAATTACTCAGCGCCTGTTGGTAATGTAGCTGTTGAATTACCTGCTCGGTTGGGCTTTGACACTACGCGTATTGTTTTCGTGAACGGCCATTTCCGCGCAGACCTGAGTGACGGCCTGAAAGCACAAAAAGGGTTGGTGATCGACAGCCTACAGAAACATCTTGCGCACGGACCGGTGAAAGAGAATTACGGCAACATAGCTGCAAGCAACGAGCGCTTCTTCACTGCTTTGAACGGCGCTTCACCCACTGACGGATTGATCCTTCTTGTTACAAAAGGTGTGAGAGTGGAAAAGCCAATACATTTCCTGCATGTTGTAACAGATGCGCACGCATTGATCCAGCCACGTGACCTGTTCATGTTACACGAAGGAGCAGAAGCTGAAGTGATCGTTGAGGCTACTTCGACATCGATCGACGTATCGAATGCTTTGATCAACAGTGTCCGCGAATCACATGTTGGTGTAAATGCGAAACTAACGATCCACGTGTTGCAGAACGCTGTTCATTGCCCGTCAATGATCGGATCGGATGGTGTGAAGATCGAAGAGAATGGCAACTTCAGCATTGATACCACAACCTTGGAGGGCTCTTTGATCCGGAACGAAGTGAACGTGGAACTCGCAGGTCCGAATGCACATGCCGAATTGAATGGAGTATACATATTGAACGGCTCCACACATTGCGATAATCATACCTACATCGGGCATGATGTACCCGATTGCACGAGCGACGAATTATACAAAGGACTGATCGTTGAGAAAGGTACGGGTGTATTCAATGGCAAAGTGTACGTAAAGCAAGATGCGCAGCGCACACGGGCCTATCAGAGCAATGCCAATATTCTACTAGGTGATGACGCGAAGGTGTACACCAAGCCCGAACTGGAGATCTACGCCGATGATGTGAAATGCAGCCATGGATGTACCATCGGCCGATTCGATGTACAAGGTCTTTTCTATTTACGATCTCGCGGTGTTAGCGAAGCCGAAGCGAAAAAAATGATGGCACACGCTTTCATTTTTGATGTGTTGGAACGGATCGGGAATGAAGATTGGAGGGAGCATTTGGCGGGGTTGATCGATGCTAAGCTGGCGACTCTTTGATCAGATGATCAGCAAATCAGATGATCAGAAAATTCGGTCCTGGCCAACTTGGACTGAGCTCTCGACAACTAAAATATCATGAGCACCAAAGCTGAAATAGCGACCTCAAAAACATTCGATGTCGAGGCTATTCGTGCACAGTTCCCGATCTTGAAGGAGAAGGTACACGGTAAGCCCTTGGTGTATTTCGATAACGCCGCCACCAGCCAGAAACCTCGTCGTGTGATCAAAGCGGAGAGCACGTATTACGCTACGATCAATGCCAACGTTCACCGTGGTGTGCATACGCTGAGCACCCTTGCGACCGAAGCACAAGAAGCAGCGCGTGAGACGATCCGCGAACACATCAACGCTGCTCATTCCCACGAGGTGATCTTTACCAGTGGCACCACAGCGAGCATCAACCTAGCCGCGAACAGCCTTGGCAGTCTGCTTTTGAATAAGGGAGATGAAGTATTGATCTCCGGTATGGAACATCACGCGAACATTGTGCCGTGGCAATTGGTTTGTGAACGGGCTGGCGCGGTTTTGAGGGCTATTCCGGTTACAGATGATGGTCAATTAGCTGATGCGATGATCAGCCAATTAGCTAATTGCCGAATCCTCGCGCTTACACATGTGAGCAATACACTGGGGACGATCAATCCGATCAAGGAACTCATTGCTGAAGCAAAAAAACGCGGCATTGTTACCGTGATCGATGGTGCCCAGGCCATGCCGCATATACAAGTGGATGTGCAGGATCTCGGCTGCGACTTCTATGCGTTCAGCGGGCATAAATGTTATGGTCCGACCGGTGTTGGCGTGTTGTATGGTCGTGAAGAACTGCTCGAAAAGATGCCGCCATGGCAAGGCGGTGGCGAGATGATCGATCAGGTCACGTTCGAGAAAACGACGTATGCCAAATTGCCTTTCAAGTTCGAGGCGGGCACACCGAACATTGCAGGTATCATCGGTTTAGGTGAAGCCATTCGTTGGATGCAGGACTACGACCTAAGTGCCATGGCTGAGCATGAACACGTGCTTCTGGAACATGCTACTAAAGAGTTACTGACCATCGACGGCCTTCGGATCATCGGCACAGCAAAGGAGAAGGTGGGCGTGATCTCTTTCGTCATTGAAGGAATTCACCATTACGATCTTGGAACGCTCTTGGACCAGCAAGGAATTGCTGTGCGAACGGGACACCACTGCACACAGCCGTTGATGGAACGATTCGGCGTGAGCGGAACAACGCGGGCGAGCTTCGCGTGCTTCAACACGATCCCGGAAGTGGATGCGATGCTCGCAGCGATTCAGAAAGCCGTGAAGATGTTGCGATGAACTTGTACAAGGCCATAGCACAACTGAAGCCAGCGCTGCGCGATTCGCATCTCGCCATCATTTCCATAGATCATCAACACCTCGAACTGCGCGGCCACAATCGTAACAACTTGGCTATTCTGCCGACCCTCATGTATGGTGCTCTTCCTCTCGTTGGAATATTCTACTTCTGGAGGAAGAAGGGTGCGGAATTAATAGTCGGCCTTTGCGCCTTGCTCTTTACCATGGTCCTAGTGGTACGTGTCCTGAGCATTGTCAATACCAAAAAGAGCTATATCCTGTACGACCATGCCGAAGGCCAACTCTCCTTCAGAAATGCGGAGGTAAAGTATCAGGGTATCCGAACCTCAGGAATCGAAAGTGTTGGATCCTCTGTGACTCTCATCACGAACAGTCGATACCCACATAAGAATTGGTACGTAGCCAATGTTGACCTATTCGCCTCAGAGGGGACCAAGTACACAGTAGCGCAATTCGAGGCTGAAACGCCATACGCACCCACCAAGCAAGCGCAGGTGCTTGGCCAACTCCTCGCGGCCTACTTGACCCGCCCTTTTGAGCATTCGGAAAAGATAGTGGTGGCATGAGCACAACAAGCACTCTCGCCCAAGCCCAACAAGAAGTCGTTGACGAGTTCGCGATGTTCAGCGATTGGCAGGATCGTTACGAGCACTTGATCGAACTTGGTAAAGACCTGCCGTTGATCGCTGCGGAACTTAAGACCGAGGAGAACATCGTGCGCGGTTGTCAGAGTCGTGTGTGGTTGAGCGCTGAACAACTGAATGGGCTCGTTCATTTCACTGCTGATAGCGATGCCATGATCACCAAAGGAATTGTTGCATTACTCGTACGCGTATTGAACGACCGCAAACCAGAAGAGATCCTGAATACACCACTCACGTTCATCGATTCAATAGGCTTGCGCGAACACCTTTCACCGAACCGTAGCAACGGACTTGTGGCAATGCTTGATCAAATGAAGCGATACGCCCTGGCTTACTCCGCGACACAATGACCGTAGAAGAAAAACAACAATTGGAAGAGCGCGTGATCCTTACGCTGAAGTCGGTCTACGATCCGGAGATCCCTGTCGATATTTACGAGTTAGGACTGATCTACGACGTGGTGATCCACGATGATGGTAGCGTGTACATCAAAATGACATTGACCAGTCCGGCATGTCCTGTTGCAGGAACATTACCCGGCGAAGTGGAGGATAAAGTCGCGACCGCCGAAGGTGTGAAAAGCGCTAAAGTGGAGATCACGTTCGAGCCCGCATGGGAGAAAAGCATGATGAGCGAGGCGGCGCAATTGGAATTGGGTTTCATGTGATGAACGATCAAGAAAACATCATCAATAAAGTAGCATCCAGCGGTATCATCACTCTTGATCTGGAAGAGCTCTACCCGCAAGGAAAGCGCGTGATTTTCGACCTGAAGCCATTGCTTTGGGAAGAGGTGGCGTTGAAAGAAGCCGACCTACGCGCATTCGTAAAGGAGCATGACTGGGCGCAGTACAAGGGCCAATTCGTAAGCGTGCATTGTTCTGCTGATGCGATCGTGCCTACTTGGGCGTATATGTTGGTAGCTACACAATTGCAACCACACGCAGCATTCGTTTCGCAAGGCGATCTTGAACAATTGGAGCGTGCGATCTTTACACGGTTCGTTGCGCAATTGGATGTTGCTCCTTACCAAGGTTCTCGTGTGGTGGTAAAGGGTTGCAGCAAAGTACACGTGCCACTTAATGCGTACGTGGAACTCAGTGCCAAACTATTGCCCGTTGTGAAGAGCTTGATGTTCGGGGAACCTTGTAGCACGGTGCCTTTGTACAAAGCACCGAAAGCCGCGTCCTCCGAGTCATAGCTTATTCAACGGCTCAACGTATCTTCACGGCATGCGTTCATTCGTTGTTCTGGTCGCGCTTGTTGCGCATGCTATTCTCTTTGCTCAAGTAGACACTGCCACTGTTCCACATAGTGAGAACGGTTGGTCTCTTTCCCCACACGGAACCATACGCGTACTGCTGATCTTCGCCGAGATCGATTATAATAAGAACGCTAGCATGGACCCACAACCGGGAGGTGCAGAGCACTGGCCAAAAGGGAAGTTGCCCATTTGGAAGGACGAGGTCTTCGAACCGTTCCACACGACGGACCCAAAGGCATCCGTAACCCGTTATTACAACGATATTTCCTTAGGTCAGTTCGAGGTACTGGGGGATTATATCGATGAGGTCGTGGTGATCCCAGAGAGTGAATACAAAGTAAGCAGCGGATATTCCTTAGGGTCATACGCTGTAAAAGTACTTGCATCGCGCAATGCACTCAAGACACATCATGACCTAAAGGTCGACGATTTCGATATGTGGAAACGAGGGGGCAAACCAGGAATGCCGAAAACCAAAGGTCCCGATGATCCGCATAGTTATGACCATGTGATGGTGATCGTGCGCAACAGTAATCTTACACATGGCCAAGGAAGTGTGGACAGTGGTAGTCCTGGTAAATTATTCGGTTATGAAAGCGATTCACAAAGTCGGTTCGGAGCGATGTACGGTATGCCGTTCGATATCCTGAAACACGAATTCAACCACTTATTGCTCGGTGGGAACAACTTCCACAGTGGCGGTGGAAATGCTGCACAATTCCAAAGCTATTTCATCTGCCAACAGGGTGGTTGGAGCATTATGGGTGCGGCGAACAGCTCTTTGCTTACTGCCAGTGCATGGGACCGGGATCGACTCGGATGGCGCGCAGCGGATGCTTGTGAAAGGATCAATGCAAGGAACACCACCGGTCTGTGTGTGAATGGTGACCTGGACCCAATGCAAGGTGATACTGGAATGTTCATTATCCGCGACTTCGTAACGACTGGTGATGCTTTGCGTATCCGCATGCCGTTCCTGGAAGAAGATGTTCTACCGCAATGGCTTTGGATCGAGAACCATCAAACCTTTGCTCGCAATGGTAGTCCCACGGACAGGTATCATTGGGAGGAGCAACAACCCTGCTCACCTAAAGCCGAGCCAGGTCTGTACATGACCATGCAAGTTGATCGTGAAAAGAAAAGTGGAAAGGATATCTATGGTGGTTCGGCGGACTACTTGCGTCCTGTTCCGGCCAGCGGTAATTACGACCTGGAACTTACAGGTGATACGGTCAAGAATAGTTGCCCGTTCGGCGGGTCCTACCTCGCCTATGGAAGAACGCCAAGTTCCGCGAATCCCCTGACCGGAAACCATGAACAAGAACTACCCGTGTATGACAAGAACCATGACGGTGTTCTGAAACGGGGAGATCACTGGATACCCGGAACCCGGATCGAAAAAGGGAACACGATCTATGGAATGGTCTTTACCGGGGCTACGGACCACGCGTTCAGAATGAATGGAAAGCGTAAGATCGCGATGGGAACAAATCCCTCAAGTTCAAATATGATGACCTTGGTGAGCGGTAACGGAAGCGACTCTTACAAAAGGGGGAAACCGAACGTGCGCACTGTATTCTTGAATGGCCTAAGTGTCGAATTGCTGAACATGGATGCCGCTGGCAATGCTACGGTCCGGGTACGGACCAACGATACCGAAATTCTGGAAGATGTGCGTTGGTGCGCAGATAGTATCGTCCTACCTCCATTGCAGGGAAATGATGGCTACGCGCTATCACTCTCATCCGGCAAGAACTTAGTGTTGGATCGCTCCAGAACCCCAACGCGCATCAATGATCCAGAGGAACGATCCGGGACGATCTATTTCAGTTCACCTACCAAAATGGTATTATTGGAAAACGCTCGGGTTAAAATAGGAACGAACGCCACCGTACAACTGGAAAATGATGCTGAGCTACACCTCCTGCCTGGTGCGACCATGTGCTTCGGCACACAAGCGAAACTGAAGATCAATGGTGGTTCTCGTGTATTCTTACATGGCAATGCATCGATCGACTGCTCTCCGAACTTGTTGAAGAAACTGAATGCGTCCGGCAAGCTTGTTCGTATCCCTTGAGACGAACCTCAGTAAGCTCTTACGTTCTTGCCCTCCCGATAGTTGATGAACGCACGGTTCACTACACGGTTTCCACCCGGTGTGGGATAGTTGCCCGTGAAGTACCAATCACCTAAATGGTCCGGACAAGCGGCGTGCAATCCTTCAATGCTCTGGTAGATCACCTTTACCTCAGCTTCAATATCCGGAGGGGTTAACATCTCCGCGATCTTATCGCTGATCTGTTCCGCAGTGAACGGTGCATAGATCGCTTTTACCACATTCTCCTGCTCGGTGAACGGTCGCCTTACCATCTCAAGGGCGCGATCATAAACGTCGTCGATGATATTCTCTTGCTTGGTCTCTTGCAGTAGCGCAATGGCAGCACGGAAAGCTGCTAGATCACCCATCTTCGCCATGTCAATGCCGTAACAATCGGGATACCGGATCTGCGGCGCACTGCTTACTACGATGATCCGTTTCGGTCCGAGCCTATCAAGCATTTTAAGGATGCTCTGCTTCAATGTAGTACCGCGCACAATGCTGTCGTCGATCACCACCAGATCATCCAAACCGCGACGCACACTGCCATAAGTGATGTCGTAGACGTGTGCTACAAGATCATCGCGTGCGTCATCGGCTGTTATGAACGTGCGCAACTTCGCATCCTTGATCGCCACCTTTTCCAGACGCGGTCGTAATGCCAAAATGGATCGGATCTTCTCTCCGGAAGGGTTCGCACCCAATGCAAGGATCCGTCGTTCCTTCAGCTTGTCCAATTGATCATCCAATTCCTTGAGCATTCCATAGAACGCTACCTCTGCGGTATTGGGAATGAAGCTGAAAACGGTGTTCTCCAGATCATGGTCCACAGCATCCAGAATGGCCGGACAGACCGATCGACCCAGCGCCATACGCTCTTGGTACACATCACGATCACTGCCGCGACTGAAATAGATCCGTTCAAAACTGCATGAACGTTTTTCCAACGGTTCCAGGATCTTTTCTTCACTGAACATTCCATCTTTGCGAATGATCAACGCGCAACCCGGAGTCAATTCGTTCACGTTTTCCGTGTGCAGCGCGAATGCTGTTTGAATGGCCGGACGTTCACTCGCTACCACCACAACTTCATCATCGGCATACCAATACGCCGGACGAATTCCCGCTGGATCCCGAAGTACGAACGCATCACCATGGCCGATCATTCCAGCCAACGCATAGCCGCCATCAAAATCGATCGCACTTTGCTTGAGTATGCTTTGCACATCCATTTTCTCGGCCATGATCTTCGTCACTTGCCGATCGTTATATCCTAATTGTTGGTGGAGCTGCACCAAGCGATCGTTCTCCTTATCCAGAAAATGTCCGATCTTCTCCAGAACGGTCATCGTGTCGCTGCGTTCCTTAGGATGCTGACCAATGCTCACCAACAGGTCGAAAAGCTCATCGACATTGGTCATGTTGAAATTCCCTGCAACGACGAGGTTACGCGTGATCCAGTTGTTCAACCGGCGTCTCGGATGGCAATTCTCCTCACCATCCTTCCCGAAGGTGGCATAACGCAAATGACCCATAAGCAATTCACCCATGAACGGCATACGCTCCTTCAAAGCGGCAACATCGTTCACACTATTCGGATCGCTTGCAACAGTTTCGTTATATCCGCCATGGATCTTTGCAAAGATCTTTTGGATCGCCTGCTTATCCGTACTACGGGAGCGGTCGATGAAATTGAGACCCGGCGTAGGATCCAATTTTATCGTTGCAACGCCTGCGCCATCCTGACCTCGGTTGTGCTGTTTCTCCATCAAGAGATACAACTTATTGAGGCCATAAAGCGGTGTGCCGTACTTCTCCTTGTAATACGCCAATGGTTTCCGCAGGCGGATCAGGGCAATGCCACATTCATGCTTGATCGCATCGCTCATGGAAGAAGGCTCATCGGTTAAGAATGCAAAGATAGTTCGTTGAAAATGCGTGATGGCCCAACGCGGATCCATGTTGACAGATCGAGCGTTCCGGGTCGGCTTGAAGGCCCATTCACACTAAAATCACTGTTCATGTTGGTTTCCAGAAGGTTTTGAGGCAACTGGAACGCCCTCTTTGATGTCTATCTGTTGTAATTTAGCTATTTCGCCGGCGCGGTTTTATGCGAGCTACCCTTTCCATATTCTTCCTATGCCTTGTCGGCGTTGGGTTTGCGGCTGCTCCTGTTGCCTCGTTCACTGAGAATAAGGGGCAATGGCCGGTCCAAGTGCTTTATCGCGTGGAATTCCCTGGCGGAGCCTTGTTCGTTGAGCGAGAAGCCTTTACGTATGTGCTGCGTTCCGGAGGGCATCAGCACGGACATGGCGATGGAGCGCAGGATGCACCTGCTCGCGCCCATGCCTATCGGGTCCATTTCGTGGGCGGACATGCTCAGGGTAGCGAAGGCCGGTTAAAACAACCCCACTACGAGAATTTCTTCCTCGGAAACGACCCCACCAAATGGGGAACCGGTTGTGCGCTGTTCGGAGAAGTGCTGCTCACCGATATTTGGCCTGGGATCGACCTTCGTTTCGATGGGCGTTCCGGACTGAAATACGAGTTCATCGTTGCTTCCGGAGCAGACCCCCATCTGATCAAGTTGCGCTTTGAAGGTCATGATGGCATAGTGGTCAAGGATGATCGGTTGTTCGTGCGTACAACTGCCGGTGAGATGATCGAGGAAGCACCCGTAAGCTTTTATGCTGATGGGTCCGCTGAAGAAGAGGTCCTGTCCGCTTTCAGTTTGAAGGATGACTTATTAGCATTTGATCTTCATGAAGGGACCGACGCATCACGTAAGTTGATCATCGACCCGATCCTCACCTTCGGTTCCTATTCCGGAAGTACCGGAGATAACTTCGGGTTCACAGCAACATACGATGCCACCGGGCACCTTTACGGGGGCGGCAATGTGTTCGACATCGGGTACCCAACGACCGTTGGTGTGCTTGATCCGATCTTCAATGGAGGTACGTGCGACGTTGGAATTTCCAAATGGTCGCCAGATGGAACAACATTAGTATGGAGCACCTATCTCGGTGGTACTGGCGATGATCTGCCACACAGTTTGGTGGTGAACACGAACAACGAACTTTTCGTGATGGGCTCAACTGGATCCAGCGATATGCCAGTCACGGCAGGGTGTTTTGACCCTTCTTTCAATAGCGGCACACCGAACTTCGTTAGCAGTTACAATTATCCGAACGGCTCCGATATCTACGTTGCACATTTCAACGCAGCGGCGACATCATTGATCGGTTGCACATACGTAGGAGGGTTGGGTAATGATGGCCTCAATACCGGTCCGCTGAACTTCAACTACGGTGATCAATTCAGAGGCGAGATCGCATTGGATGCCAATGAAAAACCGGTGATCTCCACTGTTACCGCAAGTATCGATATGCCGACATCTCCTGGCGCGCCGCAGGCAGCCAATGCGGGTGGAGCACACGACGCATATTTCTTCCGAATGAATGCCGCACTTACTGCGATGGAATGGGGCACCTACCACGGCGGAACGGAAGACGATACGGGATTCGGTGTGCAATTCGATAGTGCTGGAAACATCTTCACCACAGGCGGTACGCAAAGCTCCAACCTTCCAACTGCCGGCTCTCCAGCAGCAGGATCCTTCTTCGGTTCAAGTGACGGATACATCGCGCGCTATTCACCGGACGGTAGCACCTTGTTATCCACCACATTCGCTGGAACCAACAATTACGATCAAAGCTTTCTTGTGCAATTGGATCTACAGGACAATGTCTACATCGTGGGTCAAACGCATGGTGCATATCCAGTTACACCGGGTAAATACGCTGTACCGAACAGCTCACAGTTCATCCATAAGTTCAGCAACGACCTCAGCACTTCGCTTTGGAGCACCCGCATCGGTAACGGGAATGGGAATGAGGACATTTCACCCTCTGCTTTTCTGGTAAGCGATTGCGGCCAGATCTATTTCAGTGGCTGGGGTGGAGGTACCAACAACGTAGGTGTACCAATTAATAGCACGACCAATGGATTGCCGACAACACCCGGAGCATTCCAATCCACAACTGATGGCAGTGACTTCTACCTGATGGTGCTTGAACCCGATGCCGATGCACTCAATTACGCAACATTCTTCGGCGGTGCAGTAAGCAGTGAACATGTGGACGGTGGCACATCGCGATTCGACAAGAACGGAACGGTATACCAAGCCGTTTGTGCAGGATGTGGCGCAAATAGCGATTTCCCAACAACTCCGGGTGCATGGAGCAATACCAACAACAGTTTCAACTGCAACTTGGGTGTGTTCAAATTCGATCTTGCGGCGCCCAATGTGCAGATCGGGATCGCTGGACCCAACACGATCTGTTTCCCGAGCGATGTTCAATTCACGAACACCAGTACCGGAGGAAACACCTTCCTGTGGAACTTCGGTGATGGTGGCACCAGTACGGAATACTTGCCAACCCATACCTATACGGAGGAAGGCACCTTCACGGTCACCTTGGTCATGTCAGATAGCTACGGCTGCTCGCCTTCGGATAGCGCATCGATCACCATAGTCAGTAACAGCGGCCCGGTCGCGAACGTGGACCCCGCACCCATCATCTGCCCTGGAGGTTCGACCCAATTGAATGCTTCGGGTGGCGATACCTACAGTTGGTCGCCACCAACAGGATTGAGCGACCCGACCATTGCTGATCCGTTCGCGGCACCAGCAACCACTACGAATTACACCGTGGTCGCCAGTGGTATCTGCGGAACGGATACCGCATCCGTGAATGTGATCGTGGACATTCCGGCTGGAACCGCCATGCCCGATCCGACCATTTGCATTGGCGACGCTATTGAACTAAGTTTGCTTTCCGGTACCGTACAAAGTTGGGAACCCGACCCTACCCTTTCCAGCACCACCAGTCAAACGCCTACGGCAACACCACTGGATACGACAACCTATTACGTCACGATCGTTTCCGACCAAGGATGCATTGTTACGGATTCGATCACCATTTACGTGATCGATGGACTACCGGAACCAGCGCTTGTGGACACCGCGATCTGCACCGGTTCTTCCGTTCTCCTCACCGGCCCGGTTGCGGATAGTTGGAGCTGGCAGGCTTCAGCGGATCTTACTGCATTGAATGCGCAAAGCACTACTGCAACGCCGGGTATTGAAACAACCTATTACGTTGTTGCCACGAATGTTTGCGGCTCCATTACGGACAGTGTTCGTGTGAGCTTGATCACCGTGCAACCTGCAGCTTGGCCGGATACCATTGTGTGCCCCGGCATGGAAGTGCAGCTCTTTGCGAACGGTGGTGTGGAATACAGTTGGTCGCCACCGGAAACGTTGAACTATCCGGATACCGCTTCGCCGGTCGCTGTGGTCTGGGGGCCGATCACCTACAGCATTGAAGTAACCGATGAGTACGGATGCATTGGCAACACCACGCTTTCATTGACCACCTGGCCATTACCGAATGTGTTGGCAGACCCGGACCAGATCATTGAATGGGGGCATACCGCACAACTGGGTGCCGTTGGCGATGGTCTTCTTGTTTGGGAAACCGTTGAAACCCTGAGCTGCGATACGTGTGATTCACCCATCGCGAAGCCGGATTCCAGCACGACCTATACCGTTACCGTTACCGATGTGAACGGCTGTAAGAACACCGATGTGGTTACGATATTATTGGATGGCTCGCTTTACGTGCCCAACACCTTTACACCGAACGGCGATGGTGTGAACGACGTGTTCCGCGCATGGGGCAAAGAGATCAAGACCTACAAACTGTACGTCTTCAACCGCTGGGGCGAGCAGATCTTCTCCACGGAGTCTTTGACCGGTTTTTGGGATGGCACCTACAAAGGCGTGGACTCACCCATAGACACCTACGTGTGGAAGATCCACGTGAGCGAGATCACCGGGAACCGACGCACGCTGTATGGGCATGTGAATTTGGTGCGGTGAGGGTTATTAGAACGCGGATGACGTGGAAGGAGGTGATCTGCGCTGATCTGAATTTGTTCTTCGGAGTCCTTTTTGGGAGACATTACCCACGTTCTTAACTTAATATATTCGGAGACGATTTAGGAATAGACAATGAAGAGTTTAGCACGTGTTCTACTTGTAATATTGGGGCTTACAATGGCTTTTGGTCTCATAGCGCAACCAGCTATTCAATGGCAACGGTGTTTTGGAGGTGCAAGTGATGAAAATGAAGGTATCATTCATGAAACCACCGATGGTGGCTACATTATGGCTGGAAACTCATACTCTAATGATGGCGATGTATCAGGAGGACATGGTTTGAGAGATGTCTGGGTAGTGAAGCTCTCTTCACTTGGCAATATTGAATGGCAGAGGTGCTTGGGTGGTTCAGATGAAGATCTCCTCTTGTCCATTGAAGAAGCTGCTGACAGTGGCTATATATTGACAGTGTGGACCCAATCCAATGATGGAGATGTTACGGGCTATCACGGTGGAGGTGATGCCTGGATAGTGAAACTATCCTCTGCTGGTGCGTTACAATGGCAGAAGTGTTTAGGTGGTTCAAGCTATGAACAAAGCAAACCCCTTGAACAAACAAATGATGGCGGCTATATATTGGCGATGTGGACGCTTTCCAATGATGGGGATGTTTTGGGGTTTCATCAAAATTCACAAGGATTACAGGATCAACTGGATATTTGGTTGGTGAAGTTGTCTTCCATGGGCGCCATTGAATGGCAACGCTGTTTAGGTGGCACTGGACCTGATTATGCCAACTCCATTCTGCAAACCCTTGACGGTGGCTACATATTGGCGGGGAGTACAGCATCTGGTGATGGAGATGTTACATGTTATACTGGTTCACAGGATATTTGGGTGGTTAAGTTGTCGGTAGCTGGCGCTATCGAATGGCAGAGGTGCCTGGGCGGTTCGCTTTCTGATTGGGCGACTATTAAAAATACGGTCGATGGTGGATATGTTGTTGCGGGACATACCCTTTCCAATGATGGAGATGTAATGGGATATCATGGCGGACAAGATATTTGGGTGATGAAGTTGTCGGCAATGGGCACAATAGATTGGCAAAAGTGCTTGGGAGGAACCGGGGCTGAGTATCCATATACCTATCATCAGACTTTGGATGGAGGTTTTATTATCGCGGGGCATACCGATTCAAACGATGGAGATGTATCAGGCTACCATGGTGACGAGGATGCGTGGGTCGTAAAATTGTCTTCCACAGGACAGATCCTATGGCAGAAATGCCTTGGAGGTACAGGCTATGATGGTCTTGAGGCGTTCCAAACACCTGATGGCGGTTACATTGCATCAGGACAGACAAACTCCAATGATGGGGATGTAACAGACAATCATGGAGGTACAGATATATGGGTGGTGAAACTATCGACCACGGGAGTAATCCAATGGCAGAAATGCTTTGGTGGTCTGGAAAATGAATCAGGAGGTATAATTCAGTCTACAGACGGCAGTTATATTGCCATGGGTTATACCGATTCAAACGATGGTGATGTGTCTGGGAATCATGGAGGGAAGGATCTATGGGTAGTTAGGCTAGGTTCAGACGTGGGTATTACAGATAATGCGCAAGCCATGTTTACGCTTTCCCCGAACCCAGCGAACCATCTGGTAGCACTTAAGCTGCCCAATGCCCACAAGGGCATTATCGAAATGGTGAATACCCAAGGAGCGCTAGTATTACGAGGCCAAACTGTAGGTGAAATCACTGAGTTGAATATTAGCGAAATGATATCTGGTCTTTACATGATCACTGTTCGGACGTTGCAGGGACATAGCAGCCAGCGCTTTTTGGTAGAGTAAGCCCCTTGAAGTTTGCACGGTTAAAGCTGACCGTTTGCATTTATCTATACCCAACCTTTACGAACTTCCCCTTCTCCAATCCCAACCATTGCAGCGCTGCACCGCTCAAGAGTTGTTCTTTGGTGGCATTGTCCCACGGCATGCTTTTGATCAAGGTTCCGGGCTCCAATTCGCCGAGCGGGAATGGGTAATCGGTACCTAAGGCCACGCGTTCCGGGCCGAAGAGTTCCATGACGTATTGTAAGACCTTGGGGTCGTGTACGAGCGAGTCGATCCAGAACTTGCCGAGGTAGTCGCGTGGGTTCACGTTGTTGTCCACAGCGCAGAGATCCGGGCGTACGTTGAAGCCGTGTTCGATGCGGCCGATCGTTGCTGGGAATGATCCGCCGCCGTGCGCAAAGGCTACACGCAATTTGGGTAAGCGTTCCAACACACCACCGAAGATCATGGAGGAAATAGCAACGGTTGTTTCAGCAGGCATGGCCACCAACCACGGCAACCAATACTTGTCCAACCGATCAGCACCCATCATATCCCACGGGTGTATGAACAATGCCATGTCCAATTCCTCGCACGCTTGAAAGATGGGAAAGAGGCGCGGCTCATTCAGGTTCACGCCGTGAATGTGCGTACCGATCTGAACACCCACAAGGCCGATCTTCTTGCAGCGTTCCAATTCTTGGATCGCAAGCTCCGTGTCCTGCATAGGCAATGTTCCGAGTCCGATGAAACGCGTTGGATGCTTTTCTACGATGCCCGCAATATGATCGTTCAGGAACATGGAGAGGTCCAAGGTGTCCTTCGCCTTGGCCCAATAGCTGAACATCACCGGCACTGTGCTTAGCACTTGCACGTGCACATGTTGCTGATCGCATTCGTCCATGCGGGTTTGCGGGTCCCAACAGTTGGCCTGCACTTCGCGGAAGAATTTATCGTCCATCATCATGCGCGCACAACCCGGCTTGTGGTGATCCAAGTGGATGAAGCCACGGTAGCCGTACTTCGATCCAAAATCCGGAATGTTCTCCGGTAGGATGTGCGTGTGGATGTCTATGGAGAAGATCTCGGCCATTCAAGCGATCGGAATATCAGACGATCAGAAAAAATACGGGTAAGAGTAAGAAGGTACTTGCACGAAGCGATCTATATGAAGCGTGGGTCGGTCTCCATTTCGTGACCGCATTTTTTGCATGTACGCAGTTCTTTGCTCGCATAATATTCCCGGAAACGTGGAAGAAAATCCTTCTCGATGTTGTGCAACACGAAGTAGGTATCGTGCAGTTTGTTGTTGCATTGCTCGCAGAACCACAGCAGACCGTCTTTCATTTCGCGGTCTTCTCGTTTGCATTCGATCACCAGACCAACGGAGCCTGCTGGCCTACGTGGTTGATGGGGTACGCGTGCAGGCAATAGGAACATCTCACCTTGTTTGATGGGTACCGTCACTGCTTTGCCATCCTCTTGTATGCCCACTTCGATGTCGCCTTCCAATTGGTAGAAGAGCTCTTCCGTTTCGTTCCAATGGTAGTCCTTGCGCGCATTGGGACCACCAACAGCCATAACAATGTAATCACCTGCTTCGCTGTACAGGTTCTTGTTGCCAACAGGTGGCTTGAGCAGGTCGCGGTTATCGGTGATCCACTGTTGTACGTTGAAGGGTTTACGAATGGGCATGGCAGCTTTGGTTGATCGGCCTCTAAGGTAAGCCTTCAAGCTTATGCCGACAGCTCCGTAAAAAACCGTTAAAGCGGCCGTTCACCCTATTTCCCTGATCGACCTGCTACCAAGAGCAGCGCTCCATTGGTGCGCATAACATCCGCCGTATACGCCGCGTCGTCGGTAAACCCGCCCAACTTGTGGTCGAATTTCAGAATAGCGAATGGGAAATCCAATGCGTCCGTATTGGCACCATCGAATTTATCGGCCTTGATCAAGTTGATCTCCATATCCAACCGGAGTTCCGAAAAAACCTCCAGCGGGAGTTTGGCATGCGTATCGATCATGATCCGTTTGGGCACATAACCCTCCCGCATGAACACGACACCATACTCTTGGTCCTTTTTCAAGAGTAGTTCGAATTTGCCCGAGCGTCCTGTGATCTGCGAATGGACACTGTCGTTGCCTTGATAGATGATCACCGTACAACTATCCAACTTTGCATTTTCCGACCTGACGGACCCATTGGAGAGCATTACAAGTTCACCTTCATTATTCAGCTCCTGAGCGGCGGAAGTAGTTGAAACGAGGACAAGCATCGCTAGCCCTATGTTTCGAAGTGCAGTGATAAAATTCATTCGCGGTTCTACGCATTTGACGCAAGAAAAGTTCCAGAACAAGAACGGGCGAGCATTTCTGCTCGCCCGTTTCCTATTCAATTCTCAACCGATCAGCGTACAACAAAGCGCTGTTCCGCAACTCCTTGCGCCCCGCTCAAGCGAAGTAGATAAGAACCAGTTGCTAGTGTACCCGCCAAGTTCAACTGTACTTGTTGACCACTGGAAAGTGCACGTACTTCCGAATGGATCATACGACCGGTAAGATCCAATACATCGAGAACGACCTTATCGCTTTCACCACCATAGGTTACCGTAATGTCACCATTGCTCGGATTAGGGAATACGCTCCAAGAAACCTCCTGGACCGCATTCAAACCTGTACTTAGATCCACGTTGACCGTGTAATCCTCTACTTCGCCATATTGTGCGTTTCCACAAGGAGATGGATTGCCTGTGTAGAGCATGCGGATCCGCATACGCGTGCTGCCTAATGATGCATTCAATGGAGCCGTGATGTCACCATTGAACGATACACCACCATCGGCAGATACCAACGCATACGCTTCGCCTACATCCGTGAAGTCCTCATCCTGGTTCCAGTCCACCCAAACTGCAACTTGGTCTTCCGCATAAACATCAGGACCGTTCAATACCGTCATGGACACCGTTGACCCTTGCGTTATCGTGGTGCTTTGCAACGTATAGTCCACGACCGGCCCATCAGAACAACCACTCGTGTTGTTGATCATTCCGAAGGTGACCTGTGCGATGTACTCATCACATTCGGTCGCTCCTGCTGCGCAATAGCCAGGAAGACAAGCAACTGCAGAAACGTTGATGCTGTAGGGGCCATTTGCATTAGCAGCATCAAATTGCACAGGAAGGTAGTAGGTTCCCGCTGACAACGCGATGTACTCCATTGTAATATTTTCGGTAGCACATGTGGTGAAATCACTGGATGAAGCAAGCAAATAGTCATTCCCTGCAGGACAGCTAGGGCTAAGGAAGATCCATGCGTTTCCGAATGCTGGGTCCGTATCGCAGTATGAAATGGTCACATTCGTACACTCAGTCGTTGTGAACGCATGCCAAACGGTAGGGTTAAGTCCCTCCAGATCGGACCCTGCTTCAAAGTCGTTGGTATCCGTAGCTCCAACTGTTGTGCCAGTGAATGTCAACGATCCACCCGCATTCAACGCTTGGGCCGTAACACCGGAACATTCGTCGTTCACGGGAGCTGCAATTGGTCCTACCACATTGACCGAATAATCCTCTACCTCGCCATACGCCGAAGTACCGCATGGAGATGGAGTGCCCGTGTACATCATTCTGATGCGCATCCGTGTCGACCCCAACGTAGCACCGATCGGTGCATCGATCGTCCCTGTGAATGTTACACCTGCGTCTGCTGAAGCCAGTAGGAATGCTTCGCCCGCATCCGAGAAATTCTCGTTCTGGTTCCAATCCACCCAAACTGCAACCTGGTCTTCCTCATAAACATTCGGCCCGTTCAACACGGTGATCGCCACGGACGACCCCTGAGGAACATCGGTACTCTGTGCCGTGTAGTCAACTACAGGACCATCCGTACACATCGTTGTATTATCTATATTACCGCAGATCACTTGAGCGATGTATTCATCGCATTCATCCGCACTTGCATCGCAATAACCAGCAGGACATGCTACAGCGGTTACGGTGATCGAATAAGGACCGGTTGCATTGGCTGCCATCATCACTGGGTAGTAGTACGTTCCCGCAGGTACGTACTCGTACTGTATGGTCAGGTTGTTATTACCACATGATGTGGTTTCAAAGCCCGAATTAAGGAATCCCTGTGTTGATGGGCAGTCCAATGAAAGGTTCACGAATGCATTCTCAAATGCGGGAGTGGTTGCGCAATATTCCAATATCAGGAACGCACAATCGGTGATCGTGAACGCCTCCCATACCTGTGGCGTACCAAAACCTTCGGTATCCAACGCACCCGTATTGTCTCCAATGAAGGTTACTGAACCACCGATGCTCAGATCCTGAACAACTGCACCAGTACATTGATCATTAGCTGGTACGTTCGTCGGCGTATAGACACAGGTAGTGAAGTCGAGAATGGTCTGCGCCGTTCCATAATCCCAATTATAGACACGGTAATAATAGGTGGTGCCGATCATTGTATTGATCGTGAGCATTTCCTCTTCGCCACGCAGCGCAGCATCGATACAGTTGATCGACAGCAGCGATGCGCAAGTTCCTGAATAAGCTTCAACGATCGGGTCATATCCATCAACATCATCACCTCCGCCGGTTACGGAGATCACCGAAATCGTGCCTGTTGCAACAAACGTGAACCAAACATCATTCGCACTAGGCGAAAGAAATGTGCTGCATGTATTCGGCGGAAGTGACTCCGTTGCCCCAATAGCGGATCCTGCAACGGGCACACAAGCAGCGCCTACGGTCATGCTAATGGCATCAGTACATTCATCGTTTGCACTTCCACCGCGCGAAAGGTCGGCCGGACCGGCTATTCCGTTGGAATGCTTCTTCAATGCGTAATTTGCTTTCTGCGCAACACTCGTCACTGATGCATTCGTCTGCGCATAGGAATTTGCGGACATAAGTGCAGCAAGCACCATAATGGAAAAGGTCTGGTAGTAATTCTTCATATGTTCAATTCTGGTTTGAGGATCTAATTGATCGGGGCCAAACGTAACAATACAATTGATCGAACAGCGACTGCTTTGCACATCGCTTATCAACATGCATTGAAGCATATCTACCTTTACCACCAATGGATACGAACTTGATCGGTAAGCATGCCTTGGTATGCGGGAGCACGCAAGGCATTGGACATGCGGTGGCAATGGAATTCGCAAAGCTTGGTGCGCGTGTAACCTTACTAGCCCGTAATGCTGACAAGTTGAAGGCAGCGGTCGCAATGCTTGAAACTTCGAAAGGACAACAACATGGCGTTGTGGTCGTGGACATGGCTGATACCGAAGCATTGCAGAAGACTCTTGCCCAGTTGATGAAGAACGGGCCCGTGGATATTCTGGTGAACAATACCGGAGGTCCCCCACCCGGCCTGGCCCACGAAGCCGACACTACAGCATTCGCAGACGCGTTCCGCTTGCATTTGTTGAGCTACCAGACCTTGGTTCGCGCCGTTGTTCCACAAATGAAGGAACAGAGGTCAGGAAGGATCATCAATGTGATCAGTACAAGTGTGAAACAACCATTACCGAACCTCGGGGTGAGCAATACGATCCGTGGTGCTGTTGCCAACTGGGCGAAAACGCTTGCAACGGAATTAGGCCCGTATGGCATTACCGTGAACAATGTTCTTCCGGGTGCTACAGGTACGGAACGCCTTGCTGCGATCGTGAAGAACAAAGCCGCAAAAGGTGGCACCAGCGAAGATGCTGCTTCCTCTTCCATGAAGAACGAAATACCGTTGAGACGCTTTGCCGAACCCGAGGAGATCGCATATGCCGTAGCATTTCTTGCCGGGCCCTCCGGTGCGTATGTGAACGGGATCAATCTGCCGGTTGATGGTGGACGCACGGCGTGTTTGTGAGACCTGGTGGTTGTTTGTTGAAGCTATGGCCCGAATGAACATTACAATATGACCCGGGTTGATGCAAAATGCACAAAGTGTCTAACAGCGCTTGCGCCGTGTTCATTACTTCTTAATGAAGGGAATTGAACTACGTTCCGCACCACAATCCACAGTTAGTACATATGATCCAGGTGCCAACTGCTCTACGGAAAGATCCATCTCAGAACGAATGATGGTTCCGGAATCTACGCGTTGGCCATTTACATTGCTAACTGTCCAACGGGCTTGGGCACCCAGTGTACAAGGGGAGGAAAGGTATAGTTGCCCTTCACTGGGATTCGGAAAAAGTGAAAATGATGATCCACTAGCGTTCTCACTAATTCCTACAGGATCGGGACCCAGTTTGACCAACCAAATATCATTCTCACCATAGTTTGATGGAAGGTTTGCGTCGCTTGATCTTGAAAAGCCCCATATTAAGGATCCGTTCGAGGTTGGCGCGCTACATCCAACGAATCCATCACTAAGGCTACCACCCAGGGTCAGTTGCCATAAAATTGTACCATTGGAGTCCGTTCGGAAGACCAAGCCATCGAAGGAACCCGCATTCCCCACCACATCGCCGTCGGAGGATGATGAGGAACCTATCAACAATAGTCCAGAATCCGATAGCTCCTTGACCATTGAGCCACTATCGTCGTTTGAACCACCATAGGTCATTTGGTCGATCAGGGATCCACTACTGGACAATTCTACGACCCAAAGATCATTTTGACCCATAGGTCCATTGACATCACCATCAGTTGAACTTGTTAAACCGATCGCCATTATATTTCCATTAGACAGTTCAATGATCGATGACCCCTGATCGTATCCACTTCCGCCGCAGGGTCGCTGCCATTCGATCGCTCCCGTAGCATTCAACTTCACAACCCAAAAGTCATAATCTCCATGGTGTCCAGTGACATCTCCATCTTGGGAGTCCGTGAAGCCATTCAGAAAATAACCACCATCTGAAGCGAGTGTGATCGCATAGGCGGTTTCACCGCCACTCCCACCATAAGAATGTTGCCATTGAATATCGAATACCTCATTCAGCTTTAAGACCCAATAATCGGTAAAACCAGCATTAGAGGTTACATCACCATCAGAGGATCGCGCCTCACCAGCAATAACATATCCGCCATCCGGTGTCACTTTCATGTCGAATGGCACGTCGCTAAGTGAGCCACCATAGCATCGCTGCCAAACAGGTTCACCGCCGCTGTCCAGCCGCGCAAGCCATATGTCTGCTACACCATGGTTACCATTCACGTCACCGTCGTCGGAGCGTGTACGACCTAATACCAAGTATCCACCATCAGCCAATTGTAAGATTGAATGTCCGGAATCCGGTAAAGAGCCACCAAGACAGCGTTGCCATTGAATATCTCCATCGGCATTCAGCTTTACGACCCAAATGTCACCATTGCCATGGTTCCCGGATACGTCAACATTATTGGAACTGGTAGTGCCGCACAGGATATAACCACCGTCGCTAGTTGGTTCTACGGAAGCAACTAGATCATCCAACGTGCCGCCCAAGTTACGCTGCCATTCTATAGTCGGTTGAGCCATACTGATAAACATCCAGCAATTGACCATTAAGAAGAAAAGAGAACGCCTCATGTTTTTGGAGTATGGGATGTTGGCTAAAGTTACCCGGCAGATTCTTTGCTACCAAGTTACAATGTGCCCCGTTCGCATAACTAAGTCTCATATTCATGCTGAACCATGGCGATGGCATTGCTAGCCGACCACCCTACACAATTGGTTCGATCCGACCCATAACTGGTCAACGTATGATCAACCCAAGCGACCACTTTCATTTTTGTAAATGATGAACCAAATTCCTGGAAAAGCAACGAGTCCTCTATAGACAGTAAGCTTCCCTCAAATGAATTTGAAGCGAGGTATCTATCAATAGGAGTTTACTATGCTCCCAGCGGACCTACTTCTTAATGAAAGGAACTGAACTACGTTCCGCACCACAATCCACGGTTAGTACATATGATCCAGGTGCCAACTGCTCTACGGAAAGATCCATCTCAGAACGAATGATGGTTCCGGAATCAACGCGTTGGCCATTTACATTGCTAATTGTCCAATGGGCTTGGGTGCCTTCTGTACATGGGGAGGTAATGTGCAATTGACCTTCGTTGGGATTAGGGAAAAGAGAAAAAGACAAGCCACTTAAATTTTCAATAACGCCTACTGGATCTGCACCCAATTTGACCAACCAAATATCGGAACCACCAAAGTTGTTCGGTGGGTTTACGTCGCTTGAATTAGCCCCCCCCCACAACAAGAATCCATTCGAGGTGGGCATTGCGCAACCTCCAAAACCATCGCTCTGACTGCCACCTAGTGAAAGCTGCCACAGAATGGCACCATTCGGATCGGTACGAACAACCCAGCCATCAAATGACCCTGAATTCTGCTCAACATCATTATCTGATGATGACGAAGCTCCGATCAATAGAAAACCTGTGTTGGACATTGCAAAAATGGCGCGACCACGGTCCGTATTTGACCCACCGTACACCAAGCTGCTAATGAAAGCCCCCGAGCTTGTTAATTTTACCACCAAGTAATCGTCACCTCCGTGCGCACCTATTACATCACCATCATTCGAGCCGGACTCACCCAAAGCAATGATACTTCCATCGCTCATTTCCTTCACATCGAAACCATAATCAATGTTGCTCCCGCCACAAGGGCGCTGCCATTCTATTTCTCCATTAATGTCGATCTTTAATACCCAAAAATCGCCAGTACCAATGCTGCCGATCACATCGCCATCTTGGGAGTCCGTGAAGCCATTCAGAAAATAACCACCATCTGAAGCGAGTGTGATCGTATAAGCCGTTTCTCCGCCGCTGCCACCATAAGAATGTTGCCATTGTATATCGAATGCAGCATCCAGCTTCAAGACCCAATAATCGGTAAAACCGGCATTCGCGGTTACGTCACCATCTGTTGATCGCGACTCACCAGCCAAAACATAGCCTCCATCCGGTGTTGCCTCAAGTGCAAATGGTGCATCGTTCAATGATCCGCCATAGCATCGCTGCCATATTGGATCACCATCGCTATCCAATCGAACAAGCCAGAAATCCACCCCACCATGGTTACCGCTTACATCACCGTCGTTTGAGCGCGTACTTCCTAACACCAAATAACTACCATCACCCAATTGTCTTGCTGAACGTCCAAAATCGGGTTGTGAGCCGCCAAGACAGCGTTGCCACTGAATATCTCCATTGCCATTGAGCTTTACGACCCAGATGTCACTGTTGCCATGATTTCCGGTAACGTCAACATTATTTGAATTCGTCGTACCGCAAAGAATATAACCCCCATCGCTTGTCTGTTCAATAGAAGCTCCGCTATCATCCAATGAGCCACCTAGGTTACGCTGCCATTCAATGGGCGGTTGTGCAACAACGACAAGTATGCTAAGCTGGAACATCAAAGCGGTTAGGAAGCGGCTCATGTCTTCGGGTCTATGGGATTTCGCTAAAGTTACCCGATGGATCACCTCGTACCAAACTACACCACGCCCTGTTCGCATATCTGGTCAATTCGATCGCATAAGTGGTCAAATAACCGAGAGACTTTACTATCGATGTTGAAATTTGTATTCGGCTTTCTACCAGAGCAACACTTTCGTATTTTTGATAGTGTTCGATTGTCCAAGTGAATACAGCCGACGTTCCTGATGTATAACGAATAACCACAAACCAACAAATGCTCACTTCGTGATCAACCGGAACCCCTTTCCGTGTACGTTGATGATCTCCAATGCCTCATCATCGCGCAGATACTTGCGCAGCTTTGCGATATACACATCCATACTTCGGCCATTGAAGTAACTATCGTTGCCCCACACCTTGGTCAATGCTTCACCACGCTCCAATAGCTCATTCGCATTGGCACAGAGCAACCCCAACAGATCGCTTTCCTTGGTGGTGAGCTTGCGCTCGCCGGCAGGGGTACGCAGAAGTTGAAGTCGTGGTTCGAATGAACTGTTCCCTATTTCATAGCTATTCGTTTCCTCCGGCTTTGGAGTAATTCCTTTCGTTCTTCGAAGCACCGCATCCACGCGTAGGATCAACTCCTCCATACTAAAGGGCTTGCTGATATAATCATCCGCACCAAGCTGGAATCCTTGAATGGTATCCTGCTTCATGCTCTTGGCCGTTAGGAATACGATCGGCGTTGTCTGGTCCTTTGCGCGGATCTCACGTGCAAGGGTAAAGCCGTCCTTTACAGGCATCATCACATCCAATATCAACAGGTCGTATGCGCCTTTCGCATAGGCATCCCATCCTTGCTGGCCATCTATGCGCAAAGTGACGTCATGGTCTTTTGCGCGCAGGTATTCGGCCAAAAGATTACCGAGGTTGGGGTCATCTTCGACCAACAGAAGCTTGATCTTTTCGGACATGTTCAAAGGGTAGGAATATGCGGAAGGTACTACCTGTGCCGGGAGTGCTTTCCACGTTGATGGTGCCGTTGTGGCGCAAGACCACGGTGCGAACATAACTTAGACCAAGGCCGAAGCCTTTCGCATTATGAAGATTTCCGGTTGGTACACGGTACAGCCGATCGAATATTTTCTTCTGTTCTCCGGACGCGATACCGATACCATTGTCTGAGACACTGATCGTAATACCAACATCATTGCTGCGCGACGAGATCCGCACGCGCGGTTCCTTCTCCGTGTACTTCACGGCATTGTCGATCAAGTTGTAGAACAAGTTGGTCAAATGAATGCGATCACCTTGTACATGATGGATCTCCGCTTGCAGGTCCAGTTCCATGCGTCCATTCCTACGCGAGACCTGGATGTTGCTGCTGTTCATTACATCCTTCACCAGTTCATGGATATCCAGATCCACCAACTTCAAAACCATGAGGCCGCCATCCATGACAGCGCTCTGTAACACATTCTCGACCAAAGACCCCAGCCGCTTATTCTCATCCCTGATCATGGTCACGAACGTGCGCACTTGCTGATCGGTTTTCGGCATACTGGGGTCAGTGAGCGCCTCGCATGCAAGACCGATCGTACTTATCGGGGTCTTCAATTCATGGGTGAGATTGTTCACCAGGTCATTGCGTATGTCGTTGAGCCGCTTTTGGCGAAGGATCGTCCGGATGCTGTAAAAGAAGGCCATCATCAATACACCAATGAACAACGCTGAACTGATGATCAAGGGCAGAATGCTCTTGTAGATCGAACTTCCTTGGTCCGGTATGGCCACATGCAAGTAGAACGCAGGTCCGCTGATATCATGTCGGTACAACCGTTCCCTATACTGCGTATTCAACAACACGGTCGATGAAGCCTCCGGATTCTCTGGTAGCAGCACGAGTTCGTTATCCACCGAATAGATCGCGCGCGTCCACTTCACGTCGATATCATTCGCATGCAATTCCTGTACTAACAGCGAATCCAATAGACCGGGCGACAACCGATCGTGGATATTGCGCCGTTGCTCCTTGGCCAGGATGGTACGTACAAGATCGGCAACCAGTTCTTCCTGTCCTGAGGGGTCGAACTCATTGGTTGTCCTATCATTCCGTTCTCGCTCATGATCGAATTCGAATTCCATTCGACTACCCTGCTCGGTCGGTTCCAGCCTGAAGCGTTCCTGACCCGCGCCGATGTCCATCGCTGCTTCATGATCGTCCAATGCCCGCAGTGTATCCAATCGCAATAACAGTCTTCTCCCCGCTTCGTGTTGACCCAGTTCGCGCATGCGGTCCATCCGCTCCAATCGATCACTTACTGAACGCAGCGCGTTGTTCACCCCCATAGCGAATTGAGCCTCTCGCAATACCAACGTGTCGTGCATCCACTTCACTTGGATCGCCATTAGCCCTGCGAGTGCAATACTGATCGCAACCAATAATCCTATGACCCACCGCTTATTCACGGAACGAAACTACCGGGATCCATCCGGGTTCCTACCCCGCGATCTACCGTTTAACCCATTTTAACGTCCGTTCGCACATCCTTAACATCGGAAGCGGAAAGCGTTGGTTACGTTTGCTTCGTCGAAGGACCTAGTGTGCAGAATACGCATGACCAACGGTCAAGAGACAGGTGAAAGGTTATAAGGACGCTGGTCAAGTTTTGGAGGTTTTGGTCCATTTGACTGCGCAAAGAGGGGTCGGAAGGTTCTTGTGCAAACAAGGGCCTTTCGATTTTTAATGGAGTTGCTTCATGGCAAGATGTATAACCTAAAGTCATTCGACCGATCACGGTTGTTCCTTCTAACTTAGCGACCATTGAACATGGAACAACTCTTGAATTTGATCAATGGCGAATTGCGACCAGCGGTCAGTGGTGCGAACATTGATGTCCATGGTCCTGCGACAGGTACTGTTATCGCACATGCTCCCGATAGTGATGAGCGCGATGTGCAAGCAGCAGTTGATGCTGCTACGAAAGCATTTCCAGTGTGGACTGCAATGGGTGTGGAAGGTCGATCGAATGCGTTGTTACGACTAGCGGATGCGATCGAACGGGATATGGACGGGTTCGTTGCGGATGAATCGCGTGACAATGGTAAACCCCTTTCATTGGCGCGTCGTGTCGACATTCCAAGAGCTGTGGCCAACTTCCGTTTTTTTGCTACGGCGGTGCTACACTTCAACAGTGAAGCGCACATGATGGATGATGTTGCCGTGAACTATACCGACCGCCAACCGATCGGTGTGGTAGGCTGCATCAGTCCATGGAACTTGCCGTTGTACTTGTTCACATGGAAGATCGCACCGGCTTTGGCTGCGGGCAATTGTGTTGTAGCAAAACCTTCTGAAATAACCCCGATCACTGCGTACCGCATGAGCAAGTTGTGCAAAGCAGCCGGTATTCCTGATGGTGTGCTGAACATCGTTCATGGTCTTGGACCTAAGGTGGGGGCCGCTATCACAGCTCACCCTGCCATAACCGCGATCTCCTTTACCGGTGGTACACGAACGGGAGCTGAGATCGCGCGTGTTGCGGCACCCATGTTCAAGAAGTTGAGCTTGGAACTTGGCGGAAAGAACCCTGTGTTGATCTTCGATGATTGCGACTTCGAGGAAATGATGAAGACCACGGTGCGTAGTAGCTTCACCAATCAAGGACAGATCTGTCTCTGCGGCTCTCGGATCTTGGTGCAACGAGGGATCTATGATCGGTTCCGGGACGAATTCGTGAAGTGTGTTACCGCATTGAAGGTCGGTGATCCTGCCGATGCGAAAAGCGACCTCGGCGCTGTGGTGTCACAACCGCATATGGAAAAGGTACTGGAACATATCCGCATTGCGAAAGCCGAAGGAGGCACGGTCCTCTGTGGCGGCGAACGCATAGTATTGGAAGGCGAACTGAAACATGGTTGGTACATCGCACCTACTGTTATTGAGGGACTTGGACCAGCATGCCGGACCAATCAAGAAGAGATCTTTGGTCCGGTGGTGACCATTCAACCATTCGATGATGAAGAGGATGCAGTTGCCATGGCGAACAGCACGCCATACGGTCTTGCAAGTGTAGTGTGGACCCAGGATGTGAAACGAAGTCACCGGGTTGCACGGAACATCAACGCCGGGATCGTGTGGGTGAATTGCTGGATGATCAGGGACCTACGCACCCCGTTCGGTGGCACTAAGCAGAGTGGCGTTGGGCGCGAAGGCGGTGTGGATGCGCTACGGTTCTTCACCGAAGCGAAGAACGTATGCATCCGGTTGTGAGCTTACGCGTGTTCTACAATTCTTGGTCGCCGGCGATGGGCTTTCATACCATTGGTAAAGAACCATCCGAAACGCGCAGAGAACCAGCGATCAAATCGGCCGAAGACACTGGTCACTAAATGAAGTAGGGTGAACATGATGTTGCGGGTTTGTATACCAAATACTGTTTCGTATCAATGGCCACTCCGATCTATTCGCTCTTCGGATAGTCCTTTGCTGCGGAACAGTATAATAACCCCAACTACATACCGATCAGTATGTGAAAGCCGGATCAGTGGGCAACTTATCTTGAATTGCTACAACCTCATCAAGCCACCACCTCAATAACAACGAACTCCGTATCACCCTTCGGTGTTCGGTGCAATTTCAATGGTGCCACTTTCCGGTGAGCGAGCTCCAGCAAGCCCGAGGAGCGGATCTCTCCTTCCTTTTGTTCACCCGAATACAAACGCTCAACATGTTCCTGGAGCTGGACCCCGGACAGTTCATTCAATGCATTTACCGTGGTCTCCAGCGCACCTGCATCCGCATGTTCCATATCAGTACCCAACACAAATGAATGCCCTTGATCGACGCGCTGGATCAGGAAGAGCGCTTCCGGATCCTTCTTGCCCACCACCTTTAAAAGTTCGGTAGCACCCTGATAGCACTTCGTCCATGTTTCAATCCTCTGAAAGCCCTCGTCCAGGTCCTTGGAGATCATCTCCACGACCGTTTGATGCAACTTGTCGGTACATCGTCCTTTACAAAGCAACAGGATATCCTCTGTGGCAACCAGGTCATGAAGTTCATCAATTTCACTATCCGAAAATCGCGGCAGTTCATTGTCCCCTATGAAAACACGCAATGCATAACGCTGGTGATCCGCACCAATACTTACCATATGATGCACCAGATCATGGCCCGATCGTCTTGCCATTTCGATCAGCCCAAGTCCTGCACCACCTCTTTTGGAGCTGCTATCGTTCTGCAACCCGCTCAGGAACATTCGTTTCAGCTGATCAGGCCCCAGCTCGCTAACATTCTCCAACAACTTCGTCAATGGGCCCGCTTCATTGTTCGGAACAGCATTCACCGCCACCACTTCGAACGAAAGACCCTGATGGCGTATCAGGAACATGCTTCGGCCAGCCTTTCTATCCTGTTCCTCCAATGATCTGACGCGGTGTCGGATGATGTTCTGATAGGATTCCACCATCAGGAACCCCACTTTATTCCGCAGCGCACGGACTCCATTCTCCTGGTCCACGAACTGCTCTCCCATGGAGATCAATTTAGCGGTATGCTCATCATGAAAGCTTCCGCTGTATAGGAACAAGGACCTGCCGCCCAAAAGAGCATTATTCACGTGATCAAGCGCTGAGAGCTCCATGGAACTGATGGGATCAAATATAGCTGGCGAGTGGCGCGTTCCGTTCTACGGTCGATCATCGTGGACAATCCTATCTTCGCCCGACTTCATGATCAACGAGGCAATTCTCCGATCCGTGCGCGCCTATGTGAGGCGTTGGTTCACACAGAACATGCCGGAACATATGGTCTTTCACGACCTTGAGCATACACTCTCGGTGGCACGTGCTGCGATCGGGATCGGTGTAGGGATGCGCTTGACCACCGAGGAACTGGCTGAATTGGAATGTGCCGCACTATTCCATGATACGGGCTACGCGTGGGCCTATGAAGGACACGAAGAGCACAGCGCCGACCTTGCAGAACAATACCTCACCAAGAAAGCGGTCGACAAGCGGATCATTGCCAGGATCCGTTCGTTGATCATGGCAACGAAGTACACGGCTTCGGCACGGACCGTATTGCAAAAAGTGATGCGTGATGCGGATTCCGCCAAAGCAGGTCAGATCGATTTCGCAGAAAAAAGCGAGCAATTGCGTTTGGAACTTGAGGTGATCCGCAAGAAGAAGTTAACAGCGGAGGCCTGGATAAACGAGAACCTGAATTATTTGGAAGAACATCGCTTCCTTACCGTTTTCGCAAAAGAGCGGTACGGCCAACAAAAAAGGCTCAATCTGGAAGTGCTCCGTGCCGAAAGCCAAAAACCGGCCAAGAACAGAAAGCCAACGGAGGTGGTGCATGAAAAATACTTCGATCGCGACCTGAGCTGGCTTTCATTCAACGACCGCGTGCTGCAGGAAGCGAAAGACCCGAACACACCGCTTTTGGAACGCATCAATTTCCTCGCGATCTATTCCAATAACCTCGACGAATTCTACAGTGTGCGTGTTGCAGGGCTCAGAAGTCTGCTGAAACTGAAGAAGACCGATCGGAAAGTATGGGAAGTACCCCCGGATGATCTGGTGGAACGGTTGAACCAAAAAGCGATATTACAGCAACGCGAATTCGGTACGTTGTACAGAGACACCCTTCTACCCGCCTTGGCCAAGAACGGCATCCGCATTCTGAATGAGAAGGAGATCTCCACCAAACAGCGAAAAAATGTGTTGGCGTTCTTCAACGAGGACGTCGCGCCATTGCTTCAGACCGCTGCGGTCCGGGAAGGGAATGAACCCTTCATTGAGGACCGGAAACTCTATTTCGCTTGCCGCCTGCTCAAAAAGGGGAAACAAAAAGAACGCCTCGTGTTGCTGAATATTCCAAGCGATAAGCTTGACCGGTTCGTGCGGTTACCATCGCAGGGAAAACGGACTGACCTGCTATTCCTGGATGATGCCGTAAGGATCGGGATGCCCGTTTTATTCAAGGACCATAAAGTTCTTGGTGCATATGCGATCAAGCTTTCGCGTGATGCGGAACTCTATCTGGACGAAGAGTTCGACGGCAATGTAAAAGACAAGGTGCGCAAAAGCCTCCGAAAACGAACGACCGGGGTGCCTTCGAGATTCCTTTACGACAGTTCAATTCCGGCACCCACGTTGAGCATTCTGCGCTCTTTATTCGGACTTGGCAAGCAGGACCTGGTACCCGGGGGGCGTTATCACAATTTCCGTGATCTGATGAATCTGCCCGTGAAGGGACACAGCAGCCTACGCAACAAGCCATGGCCGCCAATGACGCATCCGGCCATCCTATCATCCCGTGACGCGTTCCAGGCCATTGCAAAGAAGGATCTATTGTGGCATTACCCGTATCACGATCTCGGCATGCTGGTCCACTGGTTGCAACGGGCCGCGGCTGACCCGACCGTCAAACACATTGCCATAACCTTGTATAGGGTCGCAAAAGAATCCGCGATCTGCGCGGCATTGATCGATGCATTGCACAATGGAAAGAAAGTAACGGCATTTGTTGAGGTGCAGGCGCGGTTCGATGAAAAAGCCAACCTCTTTTGGGGTGAAGCGTTGGAGAATGCTGGTGCACGCGTGATGTACAGTTACGAGAACGTTAAGGTGCATTGCAAATTGTTATTGATCGAGCGGGTGGAGAATCGCAGGACCAGACGATACGCGTACCTGAGCACCGGAAACTTCAATGAGCGCACATCGAAGATCTATGCTGACAGCGCCTTGCTTACGGCCAACCCGGCCTTGACGGAAGAAGTTGCCCAAGTGTTCCGCCACCTGGAAGACCGCCGCTACAGCCCGCAATTGAAACAGTTGTTGCTTGCTCCATACGCACTCCGAAGCAACTTGGAGGCGCTTATCGATAAGGAGATCGAGCTTGCACAACTTGGTAAGCGAGCTGAGATCATGCTCAAGTTCAACAGTTTGGAAGACCACGCACTGATCCGCAAACTATATGATGCAAGCAATGCCGGTGTTAAGGTCCGTTTGATCATACGCGGAATCTGTTGCCTCGTGCCCGGTGTCAAAGGTCTAAGTGCGAACATCAAGGTGATCAGCATTGTAGACCGGTACCTGGAACATTCACGGGTGTACGTGTTCAACAACGGTGGCAATAAGTTGATCTACCTCAGCAGTGCCGATTGGATGGGCCGTAACCTTGATCGACGCATTGAGGTCGCATTCCCCATCTTGGAACCCGATCTGAAAAGCGAGATGCTCGATCTTATGCAATTGCAGTGGAACGATAGGACCAAAGCACGCTTGATCACTGCAAAACAGACCAACCCGTATGTTGGATCAAGGTCCAAGAAGCATACGCATTGGGCCCAACACGATACGTGGAAGTATTTGGAGCAGAAGCGGAACAGTGATTGAGCTTTTAGGTCGTACGGTTCTAATTGATCAGGGGGTAGGATCCGTTTTACATTCGTAAGCACGTATCGCGTAGCGTTGCTGGGATCCTTGTCCAAATACCGTAGGAGCTAATCAGGCTTTCCGCTGGCCGCACTTAGATGTCCGGTGGTTTCTGAACAGCACTTGGATCCTTACATCCGCGAACAATGCCCGATCACCTTTTTTCATGTTCCTGATATGCGTGCTTTTCATAGCTTTGCGGCCCACTACAAAAAACAGCTTGGGGGATTAGCTCAGCTGGCTAGAGCGCTTGCATGGCATGCAAGAGGTCACCGGTTCGACTCCGGTATTCTCCACTTGAAGGCGATCAGAAATGGTCGCCTTCCGTATTCAAGGCACAGCTGAACAGAGCGGCCCGAGTACCATTCGGCAGGCGGGAAGGTCACAGGTTCTCCCGCTTGCATATGCGGGATCCGGATTCTCCACGAAAACGATCTATTGTAGGTCGCCTTTTCTTTTTTACCACAGCATCAGCACGGTTCCAGTTCTAAAACAGAAAGGGCCGTCTCGCAATTGCGAGACGGCCCCTTCTGGGTTTTGGACCACGTATTACGGTTGTATTGAGACCCTGTCGGTATAGATACGCTCACCGGCTGTGACGCGCACGAGGTACATGCCACTGGCAAGACCACCATCCAGAGCTACCACATTATTCAAGCGACCGTCCTGTGTAAGGAGCTGCTTGCTTAATATGAGTTTTCCGCTCATGTCCATGATCTCAAAGCTCACGGTCTTGATCTCACTATCCAGTGAATTGATCACTACGGTGAGTACCGTCCCTTGGTTCGGATTCGGGTACAAGGCGAGTACGCTACTGGCACTTTCCAACAACACATTTTGTTGTCCACCTGCAACCATTGTATTGATCGTTACAGTGCAGGACTCTCCGGCCTGGCAATAAACGCCGCCTTTGAACGCCTCTACAGTTACGTCGTATGTGCTACCCGGAGTTAGTGCAGGCGCTATGGCCGCACCCCATCCCAAGCTTACATAGTACGTAGGTACCACACGAACGATCGGAGAAACCAACTCTGCATTGGTGAAGGTAAACCGGTACTGCGTTGCACCACCAACAGGGCGTGCATACAAGCGATTTGCGCTATTGTTCACAAAATCACGTGTTACGTTGCAGCTCAGGAACTGAGGGAAACCAGGTACATCGAACAACTTGGTGGGTGGGCAATTGGCCAACGCTTCGTCCCTTGTGAACCGGCAAGCGGGACCATACGCTCCGGCCACACCATTCACAACACTGCGCACACGAACGTTGAGTTGTACGCCGTTCGGGATCTGATCCACTGCTGCCCAGTTATTGATCTTGGCATGGCATGTACGCGCTGAGCCGATGTTCGCAAAGTTGTCCGATACGTTATGACGACGCTGGCGCACATAGCTGTAGGTACCGTTCGGATCGAAGAACAAGAAGTCGTATCCTGAATCCGCACCAGCTGCTCCGCCACCGTTGTAGTCCGCTGCAACAGCAGCATCTTCATTGCACACGATGTACTCACCGTTCTTCCAGAAATACTTATCGCAACTTGTAAAGAGCAGTTCGTTGGCCGATGGCGGAACGCAGAATGGAACTGCTGCCATGCTTGTGGCTCCGGAAGTAAAGTTATCCGTGTTGTCGATCAGGCGAACTCCATCCGAAGTACTCAACACGTAACCTCCATCGGTGATGCCATTGCCTCCTGCATCGGTTACAGTAAGATCGTAGCATCCATCAGCAACTGAGAACGTTGCAATTTCCATGGATCCTCCTGGTACATCCGCGAACGGTCCGCCGCTCGCAACTGGGGCTCCACCACCAGCTGGTGTAACTTGGAAAGTGACTTCGCTACCGAATGCATCCAGATCGAAGGCGAGTGATAACATGTTGTTTCCCATCACCGCTCCTTGGAATTCGAATGCACCGATATCACGCGTTCCGAACAATGGCAAGTTGCGTTGATCATTCTCCAGCAACGCTGGATCACCTGTGTTGTAGGCTGCACTACTTGTTGATGCAATTGCTTGCGTTTGCGTAATGCCACCGTTATCCGCCAATGCACCCAGACCAGGATCTGTTCCAACAACATTCCCATTCACACCGTCGCTGATACCGGAAGCTCCCGTACCATCTTCGAGCAAGGTGAACATTGCTGATACGAACGCACCATTCGCATCCGGACCTGTGCCGGCACCTGTAATGCTGTTATCTGCAATGATCGAACTATTACTATTCAACGTTCCCACCATCACATTCACACCACCACCGTTATTATCCGCGCTATTGTTTGCGATCGTGGATGCTAGCAATGTCGCTGTTCCACCTTCAACACTTACACCACCGCCATCGTTGGTGGCCGTGTTGCCGCTAACCGTGCTGTAGTTCACATCCAACGTACCGGTTCCTGGGCCTCCACCTTGCAGAAAAAGACCACCTCCGTCAAGTGCATTGTTACCGCTTACTGTAGAACGGGTGATGGTCATGGCTCCTGCATTCGAAGCCCAGAGTCCACCACCTTCATTAACGGCCGTATTGCCGGATGCCGTGCTTGTGATGAAACTTGTAGTACCGGTTCCACTTACATGCACACCACCACCGTTAATGCCTGCATTGTTTCCCATCAACGTAATGTCAGTAAGTGAAGCTGAACCATTGAAATTCTCAATGGCACCACCTGCACGAGCACATGAGTTGCCCGATAACATGCTACCCGAAATGGTTACTGAACCACCATCGGTCATTACACCACCACCGTTACCGGTGTTGATGGGTGCCGTGTTGTTGGTGATCATTGCACCGTTCTGAATGATGAGCGTTCCACCGATGTTGAAAACACCTCCACCTCCTTGGTCGTTGCCTGCGTTATTTCCTGCGTTCGCCGTATTGCTATCAACGGTAGTTCCGTCGATGGTCATGCTGCCACTTGCATTCCAAAGGCCACCACCTTCTTGACCCGCTACGTTGTTAGCGAATGTACCACCGTTCACATTGGTGGTTCCAGTTCCGCTTACGTGAATACCACCACCGTTAACTCCGGCCGTGTTACCATCTGCAACAGCGGCTCCGCCAACTGTAGAACTGGTGATCGTTACTGTTCCATTGAAGTTCTCGATGCCACCACCTGCACGAGCGCATGAGTTGCCGGATAAAATGCTACCCGAAATGGTCACGGATCCACCATCGGTCATTACACCACCACCGTTACCGGTGTTGATGGGTGCCGTGTTGTTGGTGATCATTGCACCGTTCTGAATGATGAGCGTTCCACCAATGTTGAAAACACCTCCACCTCCTTGGTCGTTGCCTGCGTTATTTCCTGCGTTCGCCGTATTGCTATCAACGGTAGTTCCGTCGATGGTCATGGTGCCACTTGCATTCCAAAGGCCACCACCTTCTTGACCGGCTACGTTGTTAGCGAATGTACCACCGTTCACATTGGTGGTTCCAGTTCCGCTTACGTGAATACCACCACCGTTAACTCCGGCCGTGTTACCATCTGCAACAGCGGCTCCGCCAACTGTAGAACTGCTGATCGTTACTGTTCCATTGAAGTTCTCGATGCCACCACCTGCACGAGCGCAAGAGTTGCCAGTAAGTGTGCTTCCGGTAATGGTCACGGATCCACCATCGGTCATTACACCACCACCGTTACCGGTGTTGATGGGTGCCGTGTTGTTGGTGATCATTGCACCGTTCTGAATGATGAGCGTTCCACCGATGTTGAAAACACCTCCACCTCCTTGGTCGTTCCCTGCGTTATTTCCTGCGTTCGCCGTATTGCTGTCAACAGTGGTTCCGTCGATGGTCATGGTGCCACTTGCATTCCAAAGGCCACCACCTTCTTGACCGGCTACGTTGTTAGCGAATGTACCACCGTTCACATTGGTGGTTCCAGTTCCGCTTACGTGAATACCACCACCGTTAACTCCAGCCGTGTTACCATCGCCAGCAACCGCACCACCTACTGTTCCTCCAGTAATGGTGACCATGCCACCGAAATTCTCGATACCACCACCGGCGCGAGCGCAAGAATTGGATGAGATCGTGCTACCCGTGATGGTTACCGTACCGCCGTCGGTCATTACCCCGCCACCATTACCGAGGTTCATCATGGCCACATTGTTAGTGATCATTGCACCGTTCTGAATGATCAGTGTTCCACCGATGTTGAATACGCCGCCACCACCTTGGTCATTGTTAGCGTTGCTAGCAGCATTGGCCGTGTTGCTCTCAATGAGCGTTGCATCAATGGTCATAATGCCGCTGGCATTCCACAAGCCACCGCCTTCTTGCCCTGCGACATTGTTCTGGAAAGTACCACCGTTCACATTGGTGGCACCAGTACCACTTACGTGTATGCCACCTCCGTTGATGCCCGCCGTATTGCCATCAGCGACAAGAGCTCCGCCTACGACAGCGGAACTGATGGTTACAGTGGCATTGTTGTTCTCGATACCACCACCTGCGCGAGCACATGAGTTCGAGGCAATGAGGCCACCAAGGATGTTCACCGAACCAGCTACGGCCATTATACCACCACCGTTACCGGCGTTGATGGGTGCCAAATTGTTCGTGATCACCGTACCGTTCTGAATGATGGTCGAACCACCGTTCTCGAACACGCCACCACCACCTTGATCGTTACCGGCATTGCTGCCCGCATTGGCCGTGTTCCCATCGATGGTGCAACCATCAATGGTCATGGTGCTACCTGTGTTATTCCAAACACCACCTCCTTCTTGCCCGGCAGCGTTGTTGGCAATGGTCACACTATTGAAGACTACTGTTGAAGCCGTGGTAACGTGCAGTCCACCACCGTTACCAGGGTTGGGCGTACCTGCTCCGCCGTCCACATCGTTTCCGCTCAACGAACCTCCCGTCATGATAAGGGAACCGGATGCGATCTCGATTCCTCCACCAGCACGGTTGGCCGAGTTCCCATCAATAGTACATGCAGTAATGGTTACTGCACCACCGGCTATGAATAGACCACCACCGCTACCACTCACCCCATTGGCCACACTCGAGGTTATACTGGAATTGCTGAGGTTCAATGTCGTACTCGTGCTCAGAATAGCTCCGCCATCGATCGCAGTACCCATTGTAAGTTGAACTCCATCAATATTTACCGTCCCTGCGTTGCTAAGGGTGAAGATGCGGCTGTTCGAGTTACCGTTCAACGTTGTGTTGATCGTACCATTTCCTGTGATCGTTACATCTTCGCTCACGACCAGCTCGCCGGTCAAGAGTATGATGGGTACACCATTTGTCGTTCCGTCGAATACGATGTCGTCCGCACCTAGGTTAGCGTTCGCATCAAGCACGGCTTGGCGCAAAGAGCCTGGACCAGAGTCCAGCGAGTTCATTACCGTAAACGTTGCTGCTGAAGAATTAGAAAGGCCCCATAAGGATAGGGCCGATGTCAACAGAAGATTTCGAAGCGTCCTATTCTGATTCATGGTCTGATGGTTTTGGTAAAAGAATAATTAGAGGTCTGGAGTACTTACGATGCAAAATGCAGATCGGATCGGACAGGTGTCAAGATCTTTGAAATTGCAAGGAATAGCAGCTGCTTTGCGCTGCATTTTTTAATGAACGCTTTTGGAACTTATCTTGGAATGGGATGTCCACTTTCTTCCATGATCCGAACAACCCCAAATTCTTTCCAACCGGAAGGCCGTACTTTCGAACCGCACAAAGTGGACATGACACCAAGCAAGGGAACGATCACGGAAGTTGAAGTTGTTCTGTCTGAAAAGCACGGTCTTCAGGTTACCGTGCGCAATTCATTTCCACTCACAGGTGGAAGCATCAATGATGCCTATCGCTTGGAAACATCGAAAGGTGAATTCTTCCTGAAAGTAAATTCCGCGGATGGTTTTCCGAGCATGTTCGCCGCAGAAGTGGATGGACTGGAACGCTTAAGTGCAACGAAGACCCTGCGTACACCGACGGTGATCGGTCATGGCGAAACGGATGATACCACATGGCTTTTGTTGGAGTTCGTCGGTGAAGGCAAACGGAATCCTTCTTTCTGGCATCACTTCGGCAAAGGGTTGGCGCAGTTGCACAGTAACGCGCATGCTCAGTTCGGACTGGAACGCAACAATTATATCGGGTCGTTGGAACAGATCAACACACAGGAAAAAGAATGGAGCACCTTCTTCATTCAACAGCGGTTGGAACCGTTGGTGAAACTAGCGCGCGACAAGAAACGCGTGGAGGCCGGTCTTGCGTTCCGGTTCGAACGGCTCTATGGCAAACTGAATGATCTCTTTCCGAAAGAACCTCCCGCACTTTTGCATGGCGACCTCTGGCACGGAAACTTCATTTGTGATCCAGAAAGTAAACCCGTGCTGATAGATCCGGCGGTATACTTCGGTCATCGCGAAATGGACATCGCCATGCTGCATTTGTTCGGTTCTATTGATCCCGATCTCATTGTTGGCTACACTTCGGAAAAGCCCTTGGAGAAAGAGTGGGAAAAGCGCATGGAACTGTGCAACCTCTACCCTTTAATGGTCCACGTGAACCTGTTCGGTGGGCACTATGTGCAGGAAGTGGAAAAGGCTTTGGGGCATTGGGTGTGAGTCGTGGCCTTCAGTCTTCTTCTGGAAGCTCATCGCTCGTACATTCACTTGCACCCTTTTTTGAAGGTCTCCCAATCCAGATCAACACCATTGGGATACTTCTTTTCCAAATTGCTCTTGATCGTGGTCTCTACCTCAGCGAATGGAACTCCATAGACCCGCTCAAAACTTGTGAAGCCTTCTTGCCAAAGCATTGCAAACTTCTCGACACCTCCTACTTCCAATAGATGCTTCACGATATACGCCGCTTGATGATACGCGATCATTTCATCGTTCTTGTAAAATTGGCTCACTAGGGAATCCATTGGAAAGAGCATGTCGGCCCCCATCAAATAGCAGTAGACCTTATCCACCGATGCCCCATTGCAGTTATTTGCCGCATACGTTGCCAACCCTTCGTTCAACCAGAGGTTATTCTCCGGTGGGAAACCCCACTTCTCCATAGCGATCATGTGCATGGTCTCATGCACGATCGGTGCAGGTATGATATTCTCTTTTTCAATTGTTTCCGGATCATCCGTTACGACAAAGGCTACCTCCTTGTTCCAATGATCCGCATGACCGGATACACCGATGTTGATGTCTTCCTTCATCTCCGCTTTCGATGGATAGAACTTGATCTTGTACGGGGCCTTGAATTCATCCAACCCCAGCAGTTCTTTGTTGTGCTCGATCGCTTTCATGCATGCATCCACGAGCGAATCTCGATGATCATAGGCATAACCCGGCATGGGAAACACGAACTCGATGCTGTCCATGCGTCTGGTCACGAACCGTTGGACCTCCCAACCTCCATCAACTTCTTGTTCGTTGACCGTTTCTCGGCCATCAGCAGCGCAGCTGGTCAGTATCAGTACAGGTGCAAAATACTGGGCAAGTCGTAGAAGTCGCTTCATTGGTGGTTCAACGATCCGTTTCATGAATGACCTGAAAAACATAAGTGTTCCAAATAGATCATAAACCCGAACAATGATCATGGACATTTCGCGAGACTGTTCTCACCTTGATCGCCACATTTCCCAGTTCCCGGAATGAACTTCTTGAAGGTAGGATGACTGGAATATTCCTTGCCTGTTCTCATGCGCGATCAGGTGCCACTCGCCTATGAATTTATTCTCATCCGCATCGAATTCACCCTCGTACTCACATCCAGGATAATCAGTCTCGTGATCGATCACAACACCTCCGTCTTCTCCAATAAGATAGTTGTGCGGATACATAACGATGAAGCTGATCTCGTTCTCTACAACAAAACCATTTACGGTGATCGGTTCATCAAATAGCTCTTTGGTCTCTTCGTCAACTGTTGTTCCACTGAACGAACCATTGTCAAAGACCAACTCCATTTCGAACGACACCCGGTCTTCAGAGATCGTACCGTCCTCAAGTTCGTTCACATAGGTGAAATAACCTTCCCACTTTTGCCTTCCGATAGGGATGATCTTCATTTCATTCCATGATAAACAAAGGTACCCTACGCAAGGTGCAATACAATGATGCCGTTCGGTGTATTATAAGCAGAATAGCAACTCCTTATCTCTTTTCTTTGATCACATATGTGCGCGATATCCTATCATGCCAGCCTCTTTGGTCGAACAGATAGGAAAGGTCATCGAACGGTATCAACCTGCACGCATTTCGAAACAGTAGCATCAAGAATTCAGGTTTGCTTCCATCCTTGTTCACCACCTTGGTCCGCGTAATAAACTTGCCAGGCGTTTTAGAGAAAGCGAATTCAAATCCGGTGAAGTAGAGAAGGTATAAGGCAAGTCCTCCTAAAGGTCTCATCACATCTCCTTCCGGAAGTACCCCATACAAGGTCTCCATTGAAAATACGTAAGTCAAGAATAGTGGAATGAAAACCAACACGTCCATTAGGTGCACGTTGAACCGTGTCGCTTTGGATGCAAGGTCCAGTCCACCTTCGAGGCTCTCGTTATCGTCCAATTGGGATCAAGTTATAAAACAGCAAATCGCAAGGTAGGACGGAAACGTAAACCTCCTAACCCCTATGCCTTATCACTCTTCCGCTCTACGCCGATAATGTCCTCGATCTTGCACAAAGCGCCAGCCATTGCGGCATAACCCGTGATCGCCGCGGCCTTGAACTTATTGCCTCCTTTTCTGAAGTTCCACACTTCACCTAAGAAGGGCATGAAGTTCTCCGCGTTCATCAGGTCATAGGCCACCGACATGGTGGTGGTGAGCGAACGTGCGGTGTGCCACAAGCCGAACGGAACGTATAACGATTCACCTGCCTTGATGGTGAATTTGTACGGCGTTACACCCTTGAACAACGGGAAGCGATCGTAGTCCGGGTTCTCTGGATCGTTGATCAAGGACTTCCAAGGGTCGTTCGGATCCGGGTACATCATGTGCGCTTGCTCGCGCGGATACACGGTGAATTCCTTTTCGCCATACAACTGATTGATCCACGCGCTGAGCCAGTAATAGTCGATGTGGATGTAGGGGAATTGACCGCCCGGACCACCGATGAACAGCTCGGTCGCATTGCCCCAATTGCCGCGTTGGAACCAACGGCTCTCCAACCAGTTCGGCCGTGCGTAACCCAGATCCAATGGATCCATGTGACCTGCCAGTTCAGGCAGTGAACCACGAATGTGGTACTTGCACGGATAAGGGACTGGTCGGGTAGTGTCCTTACCCTCTACCAGATCCATGATCTCTGCCATGGTGTAATCCGTACCATCCACATTGGTAGGACGGTCAGCGAAGTGTTCACGGAAGAAATCAGGGGTGAACGTACCAGATGCTTTCCATACGCGGCTGGCCTCCGTAAATACCAAAGGGATGCCCTTTTTCCAGTATTCGTTGTAGAATTCCTTCTGGGTGATCTCGCCTTCGGCTACACGTCTGATCTCCATGTCTATTGTCGTTTTGAGGTGATAAAAGTAAGCGCTTGATACGCTAATTGAGGTCAAAAGGATACCACCAAAGTCATGTTAGTGGCCTTTCCACCCAAGAGTACACACCTTGCATGGGATCTCTAGTGTTATTATGGCCCAGCCACCCTCCGGACCGTATTCGGTTCCCGTTCAGGATCCCTAGATATCACCATGATGTAATGCGATGATCGATCCAAGGTACTTACCTTGGAACGCATGAAACGAACCTTTACCCTTAACACAATCGCTTTTCTGATCGGATCGGTATGCTCCACTAACGCGTTTTCCCAATGCGTTCCAGGTGAAGTTGAAGTGAGCATCGACGTGATCGTTGATGCCTATGGTTATGAGACCTACTGGGAATTGTTGCCGAACGGAAATGCCTGTGGCACAGGCACCATCTTCGCCGGAGGCAACACTGCTGTTGGGTGCAATGGTGGTGGCGCACAGACGCAAACACCCGGTGGTTACGGAAACAACATCACCATCACCGAAGGGCCGTGGTGCTTAACGGCCGGCGCGCAATACGACATCTTCTGGGCGGATGATTATGGCGATGATGGACTCGATTTCGAGGTGTCCGTGGATGGCACCTGTGTGGGCCAGTTCGATGGAACAGGAGTAGGACAGACCTTTACATTCTCAGCGCAGCAGCCCATAGCGCGGGATATGGCCGTGATACAGATCACCGCAGCGAAGTATGTATTCGAGAACATGGATGTGGCTGTGAGCGGCCAGGTCCAATCATTTGGTGCGGATGTGGTGACCAGCTATGACCTGAACTACCAAGTGAACAGTGGCCCTGTGGTGACCGAGACCGTGACACCCGTTTTCATGAATGCATGTGATATTGTTCTCTTTGAGCACAGCGTACCCTGGACACCGACCGCTGTGGGAGCGAACACGCTCACGGTGTGGGCTTCCAACATAAACGGCCAACCGGATATGGTGCCCGCGAACGATGAAATGACCAACGCACTGATCGTGAGTGCTGCCATTCCCAACATCATCGACCAATACCTTATTGGCACACCTACCGTGCAAGTGATGGCCGGTTCCGCCGATGGGTTGAACATTCCACGCGACCTGGATTTCCACAAGGACCTTGCACGCAACGAGCTGTGGGTGGTGAACAAGGACACCGAAGAGAGCGGCAGTAGCACCGTTACCTTCATGGATGTGAACGCACCGGTGCTGGATGCACTCGTATTGGAGGATGCCAACAACTGGCATTTCATGTCGCTTACCACCGGACTGGCCATGTCCGATAATGGCAACTTTGCCACCAGCCCCGGCGTGTACGATGCGAACCATAACGGCGGCGATGCCTTTACCGGACCTACGCTCTGGAGCAGCGACCTTGCCGTGTATGCGCAACCTTCCGGCGGCAACGGCAGCCACTTGGACATGCTGCACCAGAACCCCGAGAGCCAAGGCATTGCACTCGAAAGCCTGAACCGCTTCTGGGTAACCGACGGTTACAATGGCGACGTGACCATGAATGATTTCCGGAGCGACCACGGCCCAGGTGCGGATGACCATGTGGATGGCATCATTAAACGCTACCAGGAATTCTCCATCACCAAAGACCCGAACGACCATATCGTTAGCCACTTGGTATTGGACAAACCAACTGGCTGGCTCTATGTGGTGGATCATGGCGCGCAACGCGTCATGCGCATCGACATCAACACGGGAACCACCGGACCCGCACCAACGTGGCCACCTACTGGCCCTTATGAGAACTATGCGGAGTACACCACCGTGGTGAATTATGATTGGGAAGAAGTGATCAGCACCGGCCTTGTGGAGCCAGCGGGTATTGAAGTGATCGGAGATCGCCTCCTTGTTTCCGACCATAGCAATGGCGATATCATCATCTACGATATCAGCTCAACGCCACTTGTAGAACTTGGTCGGATCCAAACGAACCTTCCCGGTATCATGGGGATCGTAGTTGGGCCGAGCGGGTATATCTGGGCAGTGAATGCCACAACCAGTGAACTGCTCAAACTAGAGCCGGATGCCATTGCTGGTGTACCGGATCTCAACACCACCATCCTACTCAATGCCTACCCCAATCCTGCAAAGGATCGTGTGCAAGTTTCACTGGAGCATTATGCAGGCGGCAACGTGCGCATTGAGCTCCTGGATGCTACAGGTCGCGTGGTTCTTGGCACCACTGCAACCACCAACCGGCACGATCTGGATGTATCCGGATTACCCGCCGGACTCTACCAACTGCGTGCAACACTTGCCGATGGGCACCAATTGCAACAGCCGCTCATGATCGCGCGGTGAGGCATACGGTTTGATCGGATAACCACTTTCAACAAAAGCAACCCAAGTACAGCAGGTTCTTTGACCGACTGTACTTGGGAATTGCTGTTTCTTTGACCCGAACCAAATAACCAATACACATGAGAACAACACTTACACTACTTGCTGCGCTTCCACTTGCCTTAATGGCACAAACGAATTACGACATTGAGGTCGGTGGGTCCATGTTACAACCGAACAACCTGCCCTATTACGACCCGCAATTCCTAACGATCAACGTTGGCGATATGGTTACTTGGAATGGCGTAGATGGTTCACACAACGCGTGGGGTGAGTTGGATGTGTTCCCGAGCAACCCGGAAGGATTCGGAAGCGGTGTTCCACAACAAGCCCCATGGGTCTATTCGCACACCTTTACTATTCCTGGAACATACGATTTCCATTGCACGGCCGTATTCCAAGGAATGCCGCACAGCGCTACCCAGTTCGGCTCCGTAACGGTGCTTGACCCCAACGGCATTGCAGAGGTAAGCCCGTGGGGCGAACTATCACTCTACCCGGTGCCTGCGCAAGAGCAATTGACCTTGAAGATCCCGACTACAACTCCGATCATGGTCGAGGTATTCAATAACAACGGTGCGTTGCAACAAGCACGTACCACGATCCAGAATGGTGTTTTACAAGTGGATGTTTCCGACTGGAACGCGGGCTTGTACTTGTTGCGCTTGATGGATGACAACGGCGAACAGGTCGTGCGCTCATTCGTTGTTGAATAACAGCACATTGTATGCACTGAAGAACGGCGAGCTTGGCTCGCCGTTCTTGTTATTTTAGGTTGACGGTCCTATTACATGAACTTAGAACCATCCTCAACAGGAATGATCCTGTCCTAAGGGATGAAGATCCGTTGTCGATGGTTTAGCGTGGAGCGCGATCTAACTTCCAAGAAATAGATCCCAGGAACGAACCGAGCGGTCGAGATGAACTGATCGCTGCATGCCCCTTGTGCGACTTGTTTTCCCATTTGGTCCGTTATCGAATAAACGGCATTAGCGCCCATCGACCCGTGCATCACTATGCGACCATCTTGCACATTAACGATGATCGGTTCTTCGTTATCCGATAAGAACGGATCCTGAATGCTTGTTTGCACACAAGGTGTTAGTGTAACAGAATCGACCAAACAGTACACGAAATTGCCCGTGTTGGCCGGACCACCCGGTACAACCTCAGTGGACGTCTGCGCATTCCATTCGTAATTCCCGATCATCAAGAACCGTTCGCCGCCAGCAGCTGTGTACTCCCCTTCCAACACGGTCCATTCCTCACGGTCCAAATACGTCCCGGATGATAATGCCAAATGAGGCACCTCGCCCGGCGGATAAGGATCATTGCGAAGAACGGAGTCCGGATAGAAATGCACACCAAGCGCATCGGTGGTCCTTCCACTGAAATCGGCCAAGTTCGCATACATGTGGAAGCGGTAACATTCGCCTGCCTGTAACTCGCTCATCAATTCCACTTCTATATATTCTCGCCAATCGGTCAGCACATTTTCTATCCATAAGAAGATACCGACATACGCCTTGCCTTGAACGGATTGTTGGAACCCGACGGTACTGTTCGGTACTGAATAAAGCCCGCCATTGCATTCATGATAATAGTCCGGCGTGCCATCCTCACTGGGATCGAACCAGAAGGCCGTGCGGTCCAATTGACTTTGGAAATCCGGGCAGAGCAAGCGCTCCTCGAAACTTGGGTTCGGAACCAAGTTCTGCGCAACGGCGATCGCGGACCACAACAGGAAAACGTGGGGCAGGCACAAGACACGGTAAACAGATGTTGCACAGATCAACGAACGCGCATTTCCTGTATTCATATCGGATGGGGAATATGGTTCTGTCATGTTTGATCGATCATCTTGGTTCAACGCATGCTATGCAATACATACTGGATCCCATCATCACTCCTCATTCGTTCCACGCCATTTTTGAAGGAGGGCCGCACGGTGTGTTCTCCCTACCGGCAGCACCACATCACCGATCATGGCCTCGCGTTCCCGCAATGCGGTGATCTTTCTAACGTCAACCAAATATCCGCGATGGATGCGCAAGAAATGCGGTGAACCTATCCGCGCTTCAAGTGCATGCAATGTCTCAGAGATCACGTATCGACGGTCCTTGGTATGGATCACCACATAGTTGTTATCCGCCTCCGCATACATGATCGCGTTCACTGCTACTTTAACCAGGCGCCCCTTATCCCGGAGTAATAATTCATGGGTCCGATCGGCAACTTCAGCAACTGCGCCATCCGTTAACCTCGCCAATGCAATGGTGAGCTGGGTGCGCACATCATCCGCCTCAAACGGCTTTATGATGAAACCCTGTGGCTTGGTAGCAGCCACTCTTTGCATGGTGGCAGGATCCGTATGCGAGGTAACAAATAGAAAAGGGATCACCAATTGTTTCAAGCGTTGCGCCACCTCCACCCCATCTGCTCCATTCCCCAATTGAATGTCCAGTAGAACAATGTCCGGTCGCTCCCGTTCCGCAGCATCCATTGCATTGATCGCTTCATGGGCACGCGCACATACCACATGCCCCAGGTCTTCCACCATGTTCGCAAGGTCTTCTGCGATCAACGGTTCGTCCTCAACAATTAGGATGCGCGCTTTTTCCATGATCAACCGGTGATCTTGTAATTGTGGATCCGCATGGAGATCGTTGTGCCACCAACTCCATTCACCTGGTACTCGGCTTGTAGTTTTTCTGCGAACGTTCGGAGCATGACCATCCCGAATCCGCTGCCTTTTGCAACAGCATCTTCATCCAGATCCATACCAGCTCCATTGTCACTTACCTCCAGGTCTAATGCACTTTCCTGTTCTCGCAGTGCAACGTTCAGCAGGCCGGTTCGCTCATCCGGGTATGCATACTTCAAGGCATTCACTATGAGTTCATTCAATATAAGGCCGATCGGAATGGCCGTGTCCAGATCAATTCGGATCGGATCCACATTGACCTGAACTGTGATGCGCTGCGGGTCGACTTCATGACTTTTAATAAGTCCTTTCACCAGTTTCTCAATGTAGATGACCATGTCCACACCACGCAGGTCATCGGCATGGTAAAGGTCCTGGTGGATCAATGCCATGCTGCGAACCCTGTCCTGCCCATCGCGTATGGCATTTCGCGCAGCAGGGTCAGAGATCGTGCGCATCTGCATGCGTAGAAGACCCGCGATCGTCTGTAGGTTGTTCTTTACACGGTGATGAAGCTCACGCAGCAAAAGTTCCTTGTCGGCCAATGCTTGTTCAACCTCTTTGTTCTTTATGGATAATGCCGCTATCGATCTTCTTCGTTGGTAGTATGCAACAAAAAAGGCGAAGCCTGCGATCGTAGCAGCAATGGCCAGTGCAATCGCCGCGTTGAGCCCCGTAGCACGCTTCTCCAACAACGCTTTGTTGCGTTGCAGTTCCAGGTCTTTCTGGCGCATAGCATACCGCTCCTGTACTTCCAACAGTGCTTCCGTTCGCTCCTGGTTGTGCAAACTATCCCGCCATTGCATGTGGAACGTTAGCGCATCGTACGCATTGGTAAGATCACCTGAACGGTGGTAGTGTTCCGCCAATGCTTTGTAGGAATCGGCAACACCTCCGTTCAACCGAAGTTCCTTGGACAAACGCAATGCACTGTTCAAGTGCTGCAGCGCTTCATCCATTGATCCGGTCTGCGACAACGCGGTACCAAGACCCAATTCGATCTCGGACCGCGCCGGCGCATCCCCTCCTTCTCCCAACTGTTCCAATGCTTGCCGATACAATGGGATCGCACCCGCAGGATCTCCACGCGCGGCATGCAAAGCTGCTTGTTCACTCCGTGCCGAAGCGCCATGTGTTCCACCGACCTCTACCAGGATATCAGCTGCTTTTCCGTAGGCCACTTCCGCACTATCCAACCAACCCATTTGCCTGTAGACCTTGCCCAGTTCATTGGCAATTCCGGCTTCCCAGAGCGGTTCTCCTGATCGTGCGTACCCCGCAATGGATCTTCTGTAATGGTCCACGGCCTTTTCGAATTGCCCAAGACCTGCAAATGAATTCGCTATGCTCGAATGGAGGAGTGCGGCATTGGAGATCTCGCCACGTTCTTCCATGATGTTCAACGCCAAGAAAAAATGTTCCAGTGCTTGGGTCTGGTCTCCCTTCATGGTGTACGCAACGCCGAGTTTATTCTCCGCATCCGCAATGCGTTCTTGGTCCTGATGCGCGCGTGCCAACGTCAGGAATTCATTGGCGTAGTCCACCGCTTTGTCCGGGTTGGTGCGTGCGGCGTTGTTGAAGAGAACGTTCAGAACAGGAAAGCGCGTCGTATCATGCGGCAGTTCTTCCAGCACCGTGCGCAAGCTGTCCATGCGTTGTTGGTCCTGCGCGTTCGTGAACCTGCTCGTGATGAACAGGCAAACAAGAATGCACACACGCAACGCACCGGACCTTAACATTCCGATCAAGGTAACTGTTCCGCGCGTGTTGCCGTTGGTACCACACCACCAATTACCAGCAGTACCTGATCGCGATCGTTGTTCACTCCCGTATACCGCACCACGCCATCCAAGTTCACATCCTCCGGCCAGTAGCCAACTACTGAATTCGTTGGCACCACACCGCCGATACGCGCGAGGATGGGATCGCGATCGTTTTCCGTTCCGGTATACTTCACTTCCGTGTTCGGGGTGACGTTTCCTTGCCATAAACCCATTACATCATTCAGTTGCGCACGGGCATCCGTGCCATACACCGGCGTTGTCGGGTCCGTGAGATCCACCATTGTTGGTGCAGCGGAGAGCGCTATGGGTGCAGCCGTCATTACACCCAAGTGATTGCGGTGGCGCACCACTACATAGTAGTCACCGTGCGGTACGCAGAACCCTACCGTGGCAACGCCATCCACCGCTACGATCTTGCCATCCCTGCGCAGCAATGCGGCTTTGCGCGCCACGATATCCGTTGGGTCCGTTGCATCGCGCAATTCTAGCAACACCCAATCTACAATTGCTGCGCTCAATGTCCAGTCCAATGCTTGTTCCGTTGTGGTTGCCGGTTCATCCAATACAAAGCCCATGGCCGTGTACGGCTCAGCAAGCGGGATCAGATCCGCGATCCGCAGATCATCATACATCACTGAAAAACCACCTTGTTCGTACGCACCGGAAAGTATAGCGCGTGCATCCACGAACACGCCTTCACAATCCGGTTTGTTGTAGACTGCTGTGAACGCATCCTGGCCACCTGCGCTTGTAAGCAACGTAACACCCGGACCGGGATCCATGTCCACCGTCTGCCGGAATTCACCAACTATGATGATGCGTTTGGTGGGTGTTAACGCAATGCCGTGCGGCACATCATTCTGTGCACTGCCAACTCCGAAACCCCAGCGGAATGTGCCTGTTGCCGTATAGCTTGCCAAGTACGCATCACTGCCGCCATTATCCACCAGCAACGTGGAACCGGGACCGGGATCCAGATCCAATGGATTGCTTGAAAGTGCGCCGAATTCTCCACACGCATAAATGTTGTTCTGCGCATCGACGGCCACACCGGAACCTTCATTCAGGAACGACTTCAGCAAGAACGCAAATACCAGATCACCGCTCGCGGTCAGTTTCAACACGAACGCATCTTCCGTACCAGAGCCCGGCAATATGAGCGTGCCCGGACCGGGATCAAAATCCGTTGGACTGGTAATGCGACCAGTATAAACCGGCCCACCGTCAGGACCTACTGCAACACTTCGCGCGCGTTCGCTGCTGGTGCCACCGAAGCCATGTGCCCATTGCAGAACGCCAAGAGCACTCAACTTCAGCGCGAACATATCCGTGCTGCCGGCGCTCGTAAGCGTTGTTACACCCGCACCAGCATCGGCATCCATGCTCACTTGGTACTCTCCGGTAATGAAGATGTTCCCGGTCGCATCCACAGCACATCCATGCCCGCTATCATTCCCCATACCGCCGATCGCTTGGCCCCAGACAAAGGTGCCGGACGCATCCAACTGTTGCACGAATACATCCTGCGCTCCGTTGCCACCAACGGTTACAACACTTGGTCCCGGGTCAATGTCTCCATTGAAACCGAAGTACCCGGTAGTAATGATCGATCCATTGGCCGTGGTGGCAATGCTGGTCCCGGCATCGTTGCTATTGCCACCGAACAACTTCGCCCACTGGAAAACACCGGCGCTGCTCAAGCTGATCACGAACACATCGAACCCGGTGTTGAGCGAGGTTGCCATGAAAACGCCTGCCGTTGGATCCAGGTCCACTGTGCCACTGACTTTGCCTGTAATAAGCACATTGTTGTTCGCATCCGTTGCAACACCCAAGGCCTGGTCGGCGCCGCCTGCACCGAACGCGTAGCCCCAAACGAAGGCGCCATCGGCATCGAGTTTCTGTACGAACGCATCGCTGCTTCCATTGGAAGAGACCATGCTTACGCCAGCGCCGGGATCCAGATCAACGGTAAAGGCAATGGACCCAACGGTGATCACCGAACCTTCGGTATCCGCAGCGGTGGCAAAGGCGATCTCTTGCCCGGAAGAGTCAATTGATCGAGCCCACTCCAAGAACTGAGCGTTCGTGGTGGTGAATAGTAAACCGCATAACAGCGCGCTAAAGAATGATCGTACCATGGTTACCGCGCCACCCGCTGAATGCGGAACCAACGCAGTTCGAAACCTACGGAATACGATCCGGAAACCGAAGTGGAGATCCGTGAATTACAGGTGGATCATGGTGAACTGCATGAAGCTATCGTTCTTCGCTCTATTCCTTAACAAAGCGTGCCTTCACCACCAACCCTTCTCCGGTGATCACATCCAAGACATACATACCGCTTGCCAAGGATGCAACATGCAACGTACCGTTGGAGATCGCCAAAGGCAAAGCACGGCCGTCCGCGCCGATCACCCTTCCTTGCATGGTTGTTACTGAACGACCATCAACATACACTTGGATCCGATCCGTTGCCGTGTTCGGTACCAGTTGCACATCCTTGCTGTTGTAGCGCATAAGGTTGCCCACAGTGCGCGGATGTGATCGTGCGCTTTATGGGTATACTTTTTTCAGAAACTGCGAATGGAATGCGTCGAACAACTAGCGGATGAATGTCGGCCGACCATGATCGGGAAAGGTGGAGAAGCGGGCCATTGCGCCGCTAACGTGCCACCAACTCCTACGCAGCGTCAATACTAAATGATCGTAAGCTTTTGCACGACCCTTCGGTCCTGATCGATCAGAAAAACGAGCACATAACTTCCAGGTGGAACACTGCTTAGGTCATGCACACTTATTCCGTTCATATTCTTGGTGGACCGTATTAACTTTCCTTGTAGATCCACGATCTCCATGCTCACCTTACAATTGTTGCATCCAAGATCCACGCGCAGTTTCCTGTTCACGGAGTCGTAAATGAAATTCGACGCATGGGTTGGTTCGCCAACTCCCAGCACACCTTGATCAGCAACTACCACCTCAATGTTCTGGGTGCATCCGTTCACATCCGTAACATCAATGAAATAAATTCCTGCTCCGAGATTATGCCGCGCTAAAGAATCCTGTACACCATCAGACCAGGTCAGATCATACGGACCATAGGCAGCATCCACCAGCAAGGTTGCACCGCCATCATTATTACCTGTAGTTGCACTCACCGTACTCAACGCGTATGGGAAACATTGCACAGGGGTTGCTTCAAAGTCTGTATATACGGCAGGGGAAATAGGCCAACAATGGGCACGCAAGCAGATCGAGAACCGGGATATGGAAGTTAACGAAGGACTGGAAACCTGAAGATAGTAGGGTCCATCATATAAAGGGATCAAGCTATCATTCAAGGCCGTATTGGCCGCCAGTGTATAACACTTCAACGGTACCAGTTGACTACAATCCGGTCCTAACCAAAGGCTCATGTGTAGTGTATCGGTCGGGTAGGCAATGCCGGGTTCTACTTCAATGGAGAACCAACACCCTGGATAAAATTTGTACCACATATCATTGGAGGGTACGGTTACTGCCGGTGCATATCCATTACACGTTAGCGGCATAGCAGGGTACGGAAAGTCAGGCACGGCCAGTACCGTGGAATCACTGAATGGAAATGCCGTAGGCTCGCCGTTCGCATTATTGAATGTACACGTTGGCTGGACTTGCAGTACCCCCAGATCCATTGCACTGCTACAAGCATCGTTCGGCACTTGCGCTTTAACCACCGCGCCTGGCCCCAATGCCAATATGGTCCACAACAGAACTGCAAGCAGTCTTGTGGGTGTTGGATCTGTTCTTAACCGTATACCCCAATGCTTCTTGGTCATTGTCGTTGTGCGTTCGTGTATGTCAAATATAAGCCTTCACAACCAGTTGTTTGAACGGCTGCACAACTGTACGCGCTTTGGCAGATCACTCCTGCGCTAACACTGTACAAGGTACCCGTATTCTTGGTACGGTGTGCAACTAGTGAAACAACGAACCCACCCCACACAACGCAAAAAACCCCGGCACAACGGCCGGGGCTTTTTACAGTTCGTAGAAGGTAGTTCATGCTGCCCGCTCGTGGCAGCGCGCGGTTGGCTTATGCAGCGCGTACTATTGCAGGATCGCTCTTAAGGCCTTCGCCCGCTGCGCCAATTGCGCTAATAGCGAACCAATAGGGCTTGTAGCTCTCCAAATTATCCACCGTGTGGTTCACCTTGGTGGTAATGGCTACAACTGCCCAGCTGCTGAACTCGGCCGGGTCCTTGTCCGTCATCCACACATGGTAGGCACTTGTACCGTTCTCACCGGTCCAACGCAACTGCGCTTGGCCTTGCTTACCGGTCATCTTCGCGATCTTTATCTCCGGTGTGCCGGGTAACCCAATACGCTCCGGCTGCTTGCGCAGGTCGAAACCGCTGCTTTCCAGCATTACGCGATCGCCCAAGCAAACACTGCGCACATAGTCCGCCTGTGCCCGCAGCATTTCACCGATATCGAGTGCTAATGCATCGCGCATCAGCTTACTCTGCCTGCTGCCCGCAGTAGCCGCTTGTATGGCTACTTCGAACTCATCGGCCTTTGCCGTCATGGTTGCCAAGCTCACCACGGGTGTGGGGAAGAAGGCATTGCCCGTTAACTTGGTTATTACGTTACGTACCAGCGCAAGCAACGCAATAGGGATCAATTTGTAGAGGGATAGTTTGATATTGCTTTTCATCGTTTTTGTTTTAGTCCCCGGCAGAACCGGGGTGGTTAGGGCCTCTCAACGCCGCCAATTCCAGAAGGTTCAGAACCGCTCCTGGTTATGCCAATTCCGCATATTCGCATACTGCGGAACAGGCCTGTACCATGCGGGCAATTCCAGATCCTATGCGGAATCGGAATAGTTTATTCCAGTTCGGAATAATGGGCCGTGTTCGCATGCACATGCCTCTTAAGCATACCTCGTGTTGAAGTGTCTAGTGGTAATACTTCAATCTAAGTCGTCCATGACCTCAACATAAGTCGACCCATACTTCAACATAAGGTGACCATGACCTTAACATAAGTCGCCCCATACTTCAACATAAGGTGACCATGACCTCAACATAAGTCGACCCATACTTCAACATAAGGTGACCATGACCTCAACCTAAGTTGACCCATACTTCAACATAAGGTGACCACGACCTAAACATAAGTTGCCCTATACTTCAACATAAGGTGACCATGACCTCAACATAAGTCGACCCATACTTCAACATAAGGTGACTATGACCTCAACATAAGTTGCCCTATACTTCAACATAAGGTGACCATGACCTAAACCTAAGTATTCGCTGAACAAGGGAATAATGCACGCACGGCAGCCACCATTGCTGGTGCGCCTTGCCCGGCTGTAAAGACCCTACGCGCTAGGCGGTGCGTCTCCTGCTGGTGGTGGTATGCCCAACGCCTGTTGCCTGCTTTCATAGTTGAGCTGTTGCCTGCGTGGGTGTTGCTCCATTAGGAACTCACCGATGTCGCAACCGAACACACGTGCATAGCAGACCGCACTGTGCAAGCCCAGTTCATGCCGCCCATTTTCCGTTTTGCTGATCACGCTTTGGCAAATACCTACCTCCAGCGCCAAGGCGGTCTGTTTCCAATTATACTGTTTACGCAATTCGTACAAACGGGCGCCATACATTTCATTGATCGCTTTCTTGTCTTTTTTAGAGGCCATCTTGGATCTGTGTTCGTAAGGAAAAGGGGCTCCGCGCCAAAGTGGGTGAAAGGATGAACCTTTTCCCAACTCCCGAAATACCTGTTTATGGGTATTTTTTAGTGCGCGCTATAGAGTAAGGATGAGGTGTGTGGGTTTTGTAAGGGATAAAGTACATGGAGTAGACCGCTATTTGCTTTTGCGCAAACCACAAAACGCAAGGCATGTGCCGTGCATTAATATGGTTGGTCTAAGTTTACCAACGTGATGACGAAAACTGCCGAGAAACCGAAGCCGAAAGGCAAAACTGCCAAGCAACCAAAAGCCACTGAGCACGCCACGCTCCAGCGTGGCCGCACTGAAAATGCCGGGCAGGCCGAAGGCCGGGAGCCCGGCGAACCCAGCAACGGTGGTAAGAAGAAAAGGGCCACGCTGGAGCGTGGTGAGCCCAGCAAGAAGAACAATGGTTCCGCTTTCGAGCAAGCTTTTAAGAACATCGATGATGCGCTCTGGAAGGACCCCGGCTGCACCAGCGAACTGGACTACACCGAGCAGACCAGCTGGATACTCTTTTTAAAATACCTCGAAGACCTGGAGGAGACCAAGCAGATGGATGCCGAGTTGCAAGACAAGAAGTATGTGCCCATTATTGCAAGCAGTTTCCGTTGGCCGGTATGGGCTTGCCCGAAGGACAAGGAAGGAAAGCTGGACCACCACAAAGCCCTGAGCGGAACGGACCTTGTGGAGTTCGTGAACCAGCAGCTCTTCCCTTACCTGAAGGGCTTCAAGCAGAAGGCCACCGGACCCAACACCATCGAATACAAGATCGGCGAGATCTTCTCGGAGATCAACAACAAGGTGCAGAGCGGCTACACCCTGCGCGATGTGCTGGACCATGTGGATGCCCTGCACTTCCGCAGCCAGGAGGAGAAGCACGAGCTGAGCCACCTCTACGAGGCCAAGATCAAGAACATGGGCAATGCCGGGCGCAACGGCGGCGAGTACTACACCCCGCGCCCGCTCATCAAAGCCATTGTGCAAGTGGTGGACCCACAAGTGGGCGAAACCGTGTATGACGGTGCCGTGGGCAGCGCGGGCTTCCTGTGCGAGGCCTTCGACCACATGAGCGCCAGCGCCAAGAGCACCAGCGCGCAGAAGACCTTGCAGGAAAAAACCTTCTACGGCAAGGAGAAGAAGAGCCTGGCCTATGTGATCGGCATCATGAACATGATCCTGCACGGCATCGAGGCGCCCAACATCATCCACACCAACACGCTCAGCGAGAACCTCGGCGACATACAGCCGAAGGACCAATACGATGTGGTGCTGGCCAACCCGCCCTTCGGTGGCAAGGAGCGGCCGGAAGTGCAGCAGAACTTCCCGATCAAGACGGGCGAGACCGCCTTCCTCTTCCTACAGCACTTCATCAAAAGCCTGAAGGCGGGCGGCCGCGCGGGCATCGTGATCAAGAACACCTTCTTGAGCAACACCGACAACGCCAGCATCAGCTTGCGGCGCAAGTTGCTGGAGGACTGCGACCTGCACACCATCCTGGACATGCCCAGCGGCACCTTCCAAGGGGCGGGCGTAAAGACCGTGGTGCTCTTTTTTGAGAAAGGGAAGAAGACGCGGAAGACTTGGTACTACCAGCTGGACCCCGGCCGCAACATGGGCAAGACCAACCCGCTGAACGAGGCGGACATGGCCGAGTTCGTAAAGCTGGCGAAGACCAAGGGCGATAGCGCGAACAGTTGGTGTGTGAACACGAGCGAGGTGAACACGGATACCTACGACCTCAGTGCGAAGAACCCGAACGGACCGGAGGAAGCCCCGCTGCGCGACCCTAAGACCATCCTGCACGAAATGCGCGACCTGGATGCCAAGACCAAGGGCTTGTTGGACAACATCATGACGCTGCTGAAATGAGAACCGCACATCCTTGGCCATTGGAAAGATTCGGCGAGGTACTTGAGATCCGAAACGGTCGCAACCAACGTGAGGTTGAGAACGCTTCCGGACCTTATCCGATTTACGGCAGTGGTGGCGTCATGGGCTACGCCTCCGACTATATCTGCGAAGCCAATACGACCATCATTGGACGTAAAGGCTCGATCAATAACCCGCTTTATGTTGAAGAGCGGTTCTGGACAGTTGACACTGCATTTGGCCTACATCACAAAGAGCGGCTTCATCCCCGCTTTTTGTATTACTACTGTTTGCATTATGATTTCAGCAAGCACAATCGCGGGACAACGATTCCAAGTCTGGTAAAGACAGAGTTACTGGAGATACGAATGCCCATTCCGCCCCTCCCCGAACAACAGCGGATCGTGGGGAAGTTGGATGCGGCCTTTGCAGCGCTCACGGAGGCGCAGGCCCACGTGGAGCGCAACCGGGCCAACGCGCGGGAGCTGTTCGAGAGCTATTTGAATGGGGTGCGCAACGAAATATCTTCAAATTGGCCTGAGAAATCTTTAGGGGAAGTTTGTGAGTATCAGAATGGAAAAGCACATGAAAAATGCATTGACCCAAATGGAAAATACATTGTCATAAACTCTAAATTCGTTTCTACTGAAGGCAAAAAATTTAAAAGGTCAAAACATAACTTGTTGCCGTTGGTACCTAACGATATCGTAATGGTCCTAAGTGACGTGCCGAATGGCAGAGCTTTAGCTAAATGCTTTTTAGTAGATAAGGCCAATACATATACATTGAATCAGCGAATATGCGTATTTCGTTCAAGCCATTTTGACACTAACTTTCTATTCTTTCAGCTAAACCGCAACAAGCACTTTTTAGCTTTCAACAACGGTGAGAATCAAACCAATATGCGGTTGAATCAGGTTCTTAGTTGCCCATTATTTGTTCCGCCTATTGCTGAGCAGAAAGAATTTGAATCAAGGCTTCGTAAAATGTCGGAAAAAGCTGAACACCTCGAAACCACCTACGCCCAAAAGCTGAGCGAGCTGGAGGAGTTGAAGAAAAGTATATTGGGTGCGGCGTTTAGGGGGGAGTTATGAAGCAGTACATTTACACTGGGCTCGCCGGGCTCCAGCCCGGCTCTTCAGCCACTACTGGCAATAGTCGGTTCGCCACGCTCCAGCGTGGCTCTTCAATACAGGCCAAGCTAGAGCTTGGCGAACCCAGCAATAGTGCCAAGCTGGAGCTTGGCGAACCCAGTGTTGGTGCAGTTGGTAATAGTGCCAAGCTGGAGCTTGGCGAACCCAGTGTTGGTGCAGTTGGTAATAGTGCCAAGCTGGAGCTTGGCGAGCCCAGTGGTGGTGCAGTTGGTAGTAGTGCCAAGCTGGAGCTTGGCGAACCCAGTGGTGGTGCAGCTGGTAATAGTGCCAAGCTGGAGCTTGGCGAGCCCAGTGGGGAGCCCAGTGGTGAATTGAAGTGGACGGACCGGGGTTATATGCCACACGTCGATGGCCAACATTTGATCCAACACGTTAGCTATCATCTAGCGGATAGTTTGCCGAAGGAGGCGCTGGAGCAGATGAGTGTTCAATTGAAAAGCCTACCTCCGAAGTTGCGCGATGCGGAGAAGGAAAAACGTATTGCGGCGTACATCGATGCAGGAAAAGGCAGTTGTGTGCTGCGTGTTCCGGAGATCGCTGAGATGGTACAGAACGCATTCCTGTTGTTCCATGGTGAGCGGTACATCTTGCATGCGTGGTGTGTGATGCCTAACCATGTGCATGTCCTCTTTCAACCAGTGCAAGGTTGGTCAATGAGCAAGATCGTGGCTTCGTGGAAGTCCTATACCGGGCGGCGCATCAGTGAGTATTTGAAATCCACTGGGCTCGCCGGGCTCCCGGCCTATGGCCTGCCCGGCTCTTCAGCTACTGCTAACAACAGTCGGTACGCGCTCCAGCGTGGCACTTCCTCTTCTAAACACTCCCCGATCTGGCATCGCGAGTACTGGGACCGCTATATTCGGGACCGCACGCATTATTCGAACGTTGTGAAATACATCCACGAGAATCCGGTGAAGGCCAAGTTGGTATCGAGGCCGGAGGATTGGAAATGGTCGTCTGCATTTGCTGGGCTCGCCACTCACCAGCGTGGCTCTTCCTCTGAACAATGAACGAAGCCGAAACACGCGCCGAACTGATCGACCCCGCACTACTTGCGGCGGGCTGGGGCGTTGTGGAGGGCAGTCGCGTGCGGCGTGAGTACATTATTACCCTGGGCCGTTTGCAGGGCGCTGCTGGCAAACGCAACACCCCGGAGATCGCCGACTACGTGCTGGAATACAAAGGCCGTATGGTCGCCGTGATAGAGGCAAAGAAGGCAAGTCTACCGGTAAGTCAAGGATTGGGCCAAGCCAAGAAGTATGCAGATAAATTGAGGGTGCGGCACGCATACAGCACCAACGGCAAAGGCATCTACGCCTTGGACATGCTGGTAGGCCGTGAGGGTGACATTGCAGGATGGCCTACACCGGATGAGTTGTGGAAGTTGGTACAACCGGCCACGCTGGAGCGCGGCCAGCCCAACGTTAATTGGACGGACCGTTTCGGTCTTGTACCCTTCGAAGACAAAAGCGGTAGCTGGCAACCGCGCTACTACCAAGACCTCGCCATTCAACGCGTGTTGGATAAGATCGCAGAGGGTAAGGATCGCATCTTGCTTACGCTTGCTACCGGCACGGGCAAAACGGCGATCGCATTCCAGATCGCTTGGAAATTATTCGAGAGCCGATGGAATTTGAAACGCGATGGCGAACGTCGTCCGCGCATTCTGTTTTTAGCGGATCGGAATATTCTTGCCAACCAAGCATTCAATTCATTCAGCGCATTTCCGGAGGATGCCTTGGTGCGCATCGATCCGGCGAGCATCAAGAAGAAAGGCAAGGTGCCGACCAACGGCAGCATCTTCTTTACCATCTTCCAAACGTTCATGTCAGGACCGGATGATACACCCTACTTCGGTGATTATCCAGTTGACTTCTTTGATCTGATCATCATCGATGAGTGCCACCGCGGTGGTGCCAATGATGAAAGCTCGTGGCGCGATATCCTCACCTATTTCAAACCGGCAGTGCAACTGGGCCTCACCGCAACACCCAAGCGCGACCAGAATGTGGATACCTACAAGTACTTCGGTGATCCGGTGTATGTGTATTCGCTCAAAGAAGGGATCAACGACGGGTACCTAACGCCATTCAAAGTGCGGCAGATCACCACCACGTTGGATGAATACACCTACACGAATGATGATGGGGTGGAAGAAGGCGAGGCCGAACAAGGGCGTACCTACAGCGAAGCAGATTTCAACAAGATCATCGAGATCAAGGAACGGGAAGCCTATCGCGTAAGGACCTTCATGGACATGATCGATCAGCGGCAGAAAACGTTGGTGTTCTGTGCCACACAATTGCACGCCTTGGCGGTGCGCGATCTGATCAACCAATACAAGACCAGCCCGGACCCGCACTACTGCGAGCGGGTTACAGCGGATGACGGCAAGATCGGCGAACAACACCTGCGCAATTTTCAGGACAACGAACACACCATCCCTACCATCCTCACCACCAGTCAAAAACTGAGCACCGGTGTTGATGCCCGCAACATCCGCAACATCGTATTGATGCGGCCGGTGAACAGTATGATCGAGTTCAAGCAGATCGTTGGTCGCGGTACGCGCTTGTATGATGGCAAGGACTATTTCACCATCTATGATTTCGTTAAAGCGCATCAGCATTTCCAAGACCCTGAATGGGATGGTGAGCCGCTGGATCCGGGTCCTCCACGGGAGCCGAAGATCAGCGCACCGTACCCGCCTCCCGATCCGAATGACCAATTGGTCGATCCACCAGGAGAGGTGGAGCGCAAGATCCTACGTATAAAACTTGCAGATGGCAAGGAGCGGCAGATCCAGCACACATCAAAAACATCGTTCTGGAGTCCGGATGGTACACCGATCAGTGCACCGGAATTCATCAAGTTGCTATTTGGAGAATTGCCGCAATTGTTCAAGAATGAAGATGAGCTACGCGCGTTGTGGAGCCGGCCGGATACCCGCAAAAAGTTGTTGGAAGAACTCGGTGAGAAAGGCTTCCCAATGAATCAATTGGAAGACCTGCAACGCTTGATCGATGCAGAGAAAAGCGACCTCTTCGATGTACTCGCCTACGTGGCTTACAACAATGCCACGCAACTGCGCACGGAGCGAGCAAACGCAGCCCGCAACCACTTCGATACCTATGCGGACAAGCAACGCGCATTCCTCGATTTTGTACTACAGCATTACGTGCGGGACGGAGTAAAGGAACTGGACCAAGAGAAACTACCGCAACTGCTCTTGCTCAAATACAAGACGCTACCCGATGCCACAAAAGAGCTCGGCGACATAGCAGCCATCCGCGAAACCTTCTTCGGGTTCCAGCAGTGGTTGTATGGGGGAGTAGGGTAAAGCATCGAATATATCAGAATCAAACAAATTTCATTTCAACGACCACTAATGAGTTACGAACCTCTCCGTCCTATCGGTATCCATTGGATACTTCTATGTGTCTTATTCAGTACTTCATGTGCTTCATCAAAAGTCTATCAGGTCTTCGAGGCTAGCAGTGAGAATGTCAGCACATCAAATGGCTTCTATGTCTATGAGAATGACGACGTTCAGGTTATGTATGATTTCTGGGGTTATGGTGGGCGTGTTGCCTTCAGGCTTACCAATAAAACGGATGCTCCATTGACCATCGACTGGACAAAGAGCCATCTGGTCCATGATGAAATTTCCTACGACTATTGGAACGATACTGAAGAAACGTCTTCTTTCTATTTCTCCAATTCATCAAGTTACGGAACGTCTAATTCCACCTTACAATTCAACCCTTTGGATGTCGCGGTAGCAACTGTAGCGAGAGGAAGTCGCAATTCCTCGTCGCAAACGACCACAGTGCGCAGCAAGCCAAAGCAGACCACACACCTACCGCCGCATAGTTCGATCGAGCTCGAGGGGTTGAGGATCATGTCCTCAATGCTCTTCGACTGTGACTATAACTGGGCCACAGCGAAGAAAACCCAGAACTACAAAAGGACTTACACGTCAGTAGATTCGCCGTTGCATTTCAGAAATTACTTGAGTTATTCCACTCAGTACCCGGATGCGCAGCCGCATATCATCGATAATGATTTCTACATCTCCTCGGCTGAATTCGTCTCGGAAAAGGGATACTGGGGGCCTCAGGAAAAGAAGATGAATTGCACGGTTTCTGGTTTACCTGTCGTGAATTATCAGCGTGAGCGAATGTTCAAGAAGGCTGTTTCCTGGTATTTGGTGGAATAAATGTGAAGGCTAAAGTTGCGTAAGGTCTGCGTCTTCGAGATCCCGCGCTTTCCGCATAAATCGTCCCACGATCTCTGTGCGATACATAAGTGACTTTAGCTTAATTTACCGGCATGACTGCTTTTAGCATTTACGAAGCGATAGATGAGATCAAAGCAAAATTCAATGTTCGGTTCCATTCGAAGAAGGACGGTAGTGTGCCTGATACTGTAGAGGGCCGTAAGAATTGGACATGGGCGATCAAGAAGGCATTCATTGAGTTGGGCGATCACAATGGCTACAAAGTTTGTACAGCGTGCAACGATGGACAACATGCAGACCTAAAAAAAGGAAATATTGAGTGTGTTGAATGGGGCGAGTGGCTCTATGATCTGGTTTGGTACACGGATGTGATCTATAACGCACCGCTAACAACGCGCACACTATCCGTCCCACTTGTAGTGGAGTGCGAATGGGACAATTCCATTAGTGCCATTGCAATGGATTTTGATAAGCTACTTGTGGCAAATGCAGATCTGCGTGTTTTGGTCTGTAGCGCTTACAACAATTTCCCAGCGCAGCACATCATTGATTATTGCGAAGCCGCGGTTCGCGGATATGAACAGGGCAGGAAAGGAGACTGTTTTTTGTTGTGCATCATGGATGGGCGTATCGTCGACGGCAAGAAGGTGACCTTATTTCACACAATTGTCAAGATCCAATGAATGTCAAAACGATCATTCAACTTATCATGTTTGGCGCGTTGCTCGTTTCATGTAATTCGGCAGTTCAACAAGAGCAGGGCAAGGAGCGAAGAATGCTATTGGCCCAAGTAGATTCATTAAAGACGACAGGAGAGCACGGATACTTTATTGCGACTTATTTAGTAGGGCGTTACAACACACGGCGTTTCTATAAAATGCCCATCAATATTGTTGTGCAACGCTTGCAAGCGGATCTGACCGATGTGCCCTTTGGGCTTGAGATAATTGATAGCACGACATACAAAGTAGTGGTGCCAAGAAACGGAACAGCCGTATCTATGATCGGTGAATTTGGTAAACCATTGGTTACGCCGGAATTTGAATGGATAATGGATCTGGAGGCGTTCATGGCAGCTTCATTAGAAGCGAACAAACAGGTGGCCAAGATGACAACCGCTTTTTCATATGAATTTCGCGTGTTCCCGTATTGACCCGCCTTGTAAACCTACGCAAGCTTTGGTCAAAACCGCAACGTCTTCGTTTTCGGGGCCCTGCACCGCTGCACCCGTGCGCAGGTGGTGAACAACCCGTACCTACGTTCTGAACCGCAGGCACGCCCAATGCGCGTAGAACCGGAGGTGGTCCAGCAGCTTCAATAATCCAGATACAACAGATCGCCTGGCTGTGGGCGGTCAGGAAACCCTTTGGTTCTCTTCCACATCGCTGTTCCTGTTGTGTCATACAACGTGAGTACCTTCCCACTCACATTGATATCGTAAGCGAAGGCCGCTTCAGGCCGGGGTTCTTGGCGAGCCATTTCCGTCGAGTCGGTCAATAGACTTACCACGCATGCTGCGCATGTATCTTCCGTTCTATGGTAAGCCAGTTTAGCCCAGATACGTTCCGACCATTGTCGCTGTCCCGCGATGCCCTTGTACTCACGCATGAACCGCAATGGAGTCCCCTTCACGAGTATCGCACCACTATCAAGGCGGAAGGTGAGCTGCTCATCCTGAACAACTAGGACGCGCGCTTGGATCGTCCATGCTTTTGTGGACATGTACATTGCTTGCACAAGCGGACCGATGGAATGGTCCATGCTGGTAGAAGTGAGAACCATGTTTTTGCCGGCTATTGAGGGCGATTTGTCGTAGTGCATGACTAGTTCCATATACATCCATACTGAATCCCCTTTCACGCCCAAGTACTTGTCCGGTGAAACATGCAGCACCCCACCCAAGCCCAGGGTGTCCCGGAAATACTCGCTGCCGATGGACCCGTTGATGCTGTGCCGTTGATAGAGCTGTCCTTTACTGGCCAGTGATGCGCTGAGCGCTTCCTCGTCGATCACCCGGTACGGGTACAATGCGCCGATGGCCTGCGTCATGAAGGTCTCCTTGAAGGCGATCGTGTCCACTAGGCCTGCTGCATGCGACCGGGCCAACGAATCCAGTTCAAACTGAACGTAGATGGGCCCCAACGTGGCTGGTAGATCGGGTTTTGCCGAACCTGTGATGCCCGATCGGAAAAGCAAGATGAAAAGAGCAAGAGTGCAGATACTCCCCACGGTATACAATGCTAGCTTCCTGCTCCGTTGTTTCCGGATCAGTTGCGGGACCGCCGGAGCCGGAAGTTCGCTCGGGAAAAAACCGAACAGTTCCACCGGTTCATCGATGCCCTTCAATCTCGCCTTGCCATAAGCGGCCTGGTCGATGTTGGAACCCTTTTGCGTCTTTAGCCAGCCGACCGTGTTCTCCTGCACCGAACGGGAGGTGAGCACCTGGCCAGCGGATGCAGCGGATTCGATCCGGGCCGCCCTGTTCACATGGCCACCGAAAACATCCTTTTGCAAGGCGTTCTCTACTGCGACCTGTCCCAGATGGATACCGATGCGGACCTTGATGGTATAACCTCCCGAGGTCAGGTGCTCCCTATTGCCGTGCAGTGCGCGCTGGAATTCCACAGCCCGGGCAACGGCGACTGAAGGTTCCGCGAAAACGCAGAGGAATGAGTCACCGATCTGCTTCACCACAGTACCAGCGTCATCTCGACCCATGATGCGCATGAACAGTTCGTCGTGCAGATGCCTCAGTCGTGCATACACCTCCTCGCCAAGTTGCTCCGTGGCTCTGGTGCTCCCAACTATATCCGTGAAGAGGATCGCAAGGATGGCGGTGTGCTTGTGCCGACGAAAAGTCTCGATCGACTGGAGTTCTTCTTGACTGAGCGCTCCGGTCATGGTTGCATCCCCTTCTTCCATGGCGCGTGAAGATAAACTATACCCCTTTGGGCTCTACGCCCTGGGTCCCTAAACCCCCGCAGGCTCTTCATCTGCGAGCCCCTGCGTTTTTAAACCCGCGCAGGGTCTTCGGTTTCGAGACCCTAAACCGCCGCAAGGTCTTCGACTTCGAGACCTTGCGTTCTTGTGGAAAAGCGGCACGATCCATAGGTAGTGGTCATGCCGAAGCTTAAATCACTTTACTGAACATTCACTCCAAGAGCGGGAAGGAGGGCAGTGCGCACGCCTCCTTGTTCGGGACGAGCCACTTCACAGGCGGCCGAGCGAGAACAAGAGGCGCCGTTCCCTATTCCTTCACGAACCGTACGTAACGTACGTCGTAGGCAGCTGATGTGAGCCGGAGCAAGTAGACCCCGGAGGTCAAGGCGCTCACATCAACCGGCGTTCGCGAACGCATGGTGCCTAGGGGTAGCACTAAACGTCCGTCCAGGCCGATCACGTCGGCGCGGTAAGCGCGCGAATCGGGCAATAGCACGTTCAGCACATCCCATGTCGGCACGGGGAAGACGAGCAGGTCCGTGGTGGTGTGGGTGAGGTCCAGGCCGGTGGAAATATCGCCTTCCGCGAAGAGGTAGGCGGACCCTGCTTCTGCGAGCGTGTTGTTCCCGAATACATCCTCATCCTCCCTTTTCGCCCCCACAATGACATGATCACTGCTGATCGCCACGCTCTCTCCGAAAACATCCACGGTGGCCCGGTCACTGGCCACTATTTTCTGATGCAGGGCCCAATCGTAGCCTTCGCGCAAGAAGATGTACGCAGCACCGGCGTTATTGTCGAAATTGCCTCCCGTGGCGTCACGATCCTCATACCGAGCGCCTACGATGGCCCGGTCCCCGCTGATCGCCACGCTCACACCGAACTCGTCACCCTCGTCCCGGTCGCTGGCTATGGCTACGATCTTCTGCTGCTGGGTCCAAGCGCCGCCGCTATGAACGAAGATGTAGGCAGAACCGGCTTTCCATACGTAATCACCTCCAGATGCATTGTGATCCTCGGTAGGAGCTCCCACGATGGCATGGTCCCCGCTGATCGCCACGCTAGCGCCGAACTCGTCCTCGAAGTCCCGGTCGCCGGCCATGATCTTCTGCTGCTGGGTCCACTCATCGCCACTCCGTGCGAAGATGTAAGCTGAGCCTGCGGAATTCCGCTGAGCACCACCGAACGCATCATGATCCTCGTAACGAGCCCCCACGATGGCATGGTCCCCGCTGATCGCCACGCTCCCGCCGAACTCGTCATCGGCGTCCCGGTCGCTGGACACGATCTTCGCCTGTTGGGTCCAAGTGTCGCCGCTCCGCATGAAGATGTAGGCCGAACCGGCGGAACTGAGTTCACCACCTCCCGTGGCATCATGATCTTCGAAATGAGCCCCCACGATGGCGCGGTCCCCGCTGATAGCGACGCTGTATCCGAACTCATCACCGGCGGCTCGGTCACTGGCCACAAGCTTCTGCTGTACCTCCCAAACGTTGCCGTTCCGCTTGAAGATGTAGGCACCACCCGCACCGAGGGCCAGATTACCACCCATGGAATCCAGACTCTCCCTACGAGCCCCTACAATGACATAGTCACCGTCGATCGCAACACTGCACCCGAACCAATCATTACCGAAGCCATTAATGACCAGGAGCATCTGCTGCTGGACCCAGGTGTTGTCGATCAGCTGGAATATGTAGGCCGCGCCATCGCCGGCTGCATATTGAGCGCCCACGATGGCATAGTCGCCGCTGATCGCCACACTGCTCCCGAACATATCACCGGCATCCCGATCGCCCGCCACGATCTTGTTGATCTCTTCAAGGAGGGGGCGCGGCGTGCCAGCGCAAACGCAATCGGCGATGATGATGTCGTTTTCTGTCAACGGATCGCCGTCTGCGCAATCTGCCCCAAGTGTGCAGAGCGTGGTGAACTCATTCACTGCGCTGTAAGCCGATGATCCTCCGGCGCATTCGGTACGGACCCGATAGCTGTATGTGGCCGCTGAGAGAAGGTCAACAAGGACGTGGTTCGTCCCCGTGATCCCCGCTACGGTCGTCCACATCGCGGTCATGGATGGTTTCCACTGCAGGGTGTACGATGTGGCACCGCTCACCGCCGCCCAGCTCAATGTAGCGGAGTTCGTCATGGCATCGCTTGAGATGCCCAAAGGCATGTCGCAACCTGCGGAACCGCAAGCGCCCACGCACGGTGCAGCATCCACATTGCTGATGATCAGCGTCGCAGGTTGCGGCCCGAAGCCATTGTTGAAGTTGATCCCCACCGGGGTCAAATGGCAATAGCTCATGACAGTGCCCCCGTCCGCCGGAATGGGAGCACCGCCGCATGTGCCTTCGTACGGGAATCCTCCGGCAGGCCCACAGCCGTCTATCGCTGTGTTATTGCCATTCCATACGCAGGCATGCGTGTGCGGTGAGCCCAGGACATGGCCTTCCTCGTGCGTAACCACCATCACGCTGAAGCTATAGGCCGGCACACCCGAGAAGCTGCTATGAATGCCGCTATAGCCAAGACTGTATTCCTGGTTGCTGGAGCATAGGCCATCGAGGAAAGCCCGGCCGCCGTCATTTGTATAATCGAGCAGATGCCCCACATCGCCATTGAACCCATTGTTGAAGGCCTGGAATTGGTTTAGCAGGGCTTGTGAGCTGTTACCCGTGTACGGGCTCGGTAAATCCCAGACGAACAATTCGGAAAGCTGCACGGAAATGCCATCGTTGTCGAACAGGGTGGCGTGCTGGTTGAACAAGCCGGTGATGTAGTTCGTGGTGTTCGTGATGCCGCCCTTGTCCAGGAAGATGTCATGGTCCACCTCCCAATAGAGGTCCACGCACCGCACGGTCCTCGCTTGGTCTTGGCCCGTGGGAGGTCGTTCAGGACGCACATCGCCCTCATCCGATGTATGGCACTCGAATACCGGTGGGTCGATCAGATCGCGGTCGTTGTAGTAGATGTGCTCATCGGTGCCGCCTTCCAACTTGCCCAGCACATGGTTGCCTGTGGCATCGCTCACGAATCCCATCATTTCATCGGGGAAGATGCTGATGGCGGCCAACGTGGACGGCTGGCCTGCGATGATCCCGCGATAATGCGCACCGGGTGTGTGCGCTACAGGGGCATCGGCACTGGCGGTCACCAAGGAGAAGCCGGGGGAGTAAATGTCCGCCCGCACAAGGTCGAGTTCGATCATACCTTCCGCCGTTGGTATCTCGAGCGTCAGTTGTTCGGGCGGCTGGGCAAGCATCCCGGCCAATGTGGTTCCACTTGCTACCAAGAACGCCGCATCTTCCACAACCACACCAACGAGTGCGTCGCGAAGGGCGGGCGCTTCGAACTGTGAGAACGGAGCGACCCTCGTGAAGTTGGACAGTGCCTTGCGTTCAACGACACGCATGCCCACCTGCCTTTCCGTTCCATTCTGGCCCGAAACTTCGGGCATGCCGTACTGAGCGTGCAACGGAGCGTTGGACAAATTAGCCAGTAAGAATAGTGATAGGTAGCGCAGTGCTTTCATAAAGTAAATGTATTGTATATATGGTCTTGTAAGTTCACCACCTTAAACCCCCGCAGCCTCTCCGTCTTCGAGACCCTGCGTATTATGCTCACCTGACCCCGGCTACCTTTAAACGCTAGGCAAACGGCGTAAGCTTAATTTACGGCATAGCAGATTTCAATGTCCATAGGACAATCGCGCAGATCGAGAAGACGATGGTGCATTAACCGATACGGATAAAGGTCGCACAGGTTGGACTACGCTGATCACGAAGGCGTTCATTGAAATGGCGCGCTGCTGCCATCGCGTTGCGTGGGTGGTACTTTTTGTTCGTACGTATCGCTATTTCTTTTCGGCATACCAGTCAACGAGTTGCACGTCGATCTTCGGGTCGCCTTCGTTCACCAGCTTCTTGAAGAGGGCCACATCGCTGAGGCTTTCCTTGCCCCGGTAGTGGTACGGGTACACCACCTTGGGTTTGAACGCGAGCACGCCGCTGGCTGCTTGTTGCTCCGTCATGGTGTAGGGCAGGTTCATGCACACGAAGGCCACGTCGATGTTGGTGAGTGCGCGCATCTCGGGAATGTCTTCGGTATCGCCACTGATGTAGATGCGTTCATTGCCGAAGATGAGCACATATCCATTGCCACGTCCTTTCGGGTGGCGTGCGTCGTTCGGGTCGGGCATGTTGTACATTGGTATGGCTTCTATACCGATGCCGAGTTGCTCGCTTTGTTCGCCATTCGCCAGTGCAATACAGCGTGCTTTCAGGTCTTCGGGCAGTTGGTCCACGACGGCCTTGGGTGCCACGATGTGCGCCTTGCTAAGATCCAGGTCATGCAAGGTTGCTGGATCCATGTGGTCGCCATGGATGTCGGTGATCAACACCAGTTCCGGCGAGGGGTATTCGGCATAGCGCGCAGCACCATCGTGCGGATCCACCAGCACGGTGTGGCCGTTCCATGTAAGGGCCATGGCCGAATGATGGATGGGGTGAATGGCCACTTTGGTTTCCGGCATTTCGTGCGCTTCTTGTTCAGGGGCCATGGTGTCATCAACGGGTGCTGCTGAAGTGCAGGCCAGGGCAAAAAGGGGAAGTAGGTAAAGCTTTCGCATACCGCGAAGATAAAGCGATCCAGTGCTGGTACTCTAAACCACTGCAGGGTCTGTCGAGCTTTGGCGACGACCCTGCTACTTCTCCGCTCAGCTTCCTCCGTATCCCGCGCAGTAACTCCCGACGTTGAACCCAGCGCCCAAAATGGGAACGCGCAGCCCCCGCACACGCTAAGATCGCGCAAGGAATTCCTCACTTAATTACCCTTTTCATGCTCAGAACTTGAACGGCATGGCGTTGGCAATTACCCACTGCAAAGGCAAACCTGCCACCAACGAATAATACAACTAACCAACTTGTCACCAGATAAGTACTAAACCCCCGGACCAATCATGAAGTACAGTGTAATAACAGCCGCATTCGTTCTCGTAAGCTCCTTAGGGTTCGCGCAGAGCAAGACCACCGCTACGGACCAGAACAAGCAGATGGACAAAGCAAGCCATTGCTGCGTAACAGGTAAAGGCGTGGACCTTCAAAGCCTGAAGTTGGAGGCCGACCAACAGACCAAGTTGGAGTCCATTATGGCGGATTGTAACGCCGCATGCAAAGCCTTACCAGCCGGCGATGCACAGCGCGAGGAAACCATGAACAAGTACCATGGCGAGATCAAAAGCCTTCTGACCCCTGAGCAGTATAAAGCATTCCAGACCCAGTGCGATGCAACACGCCAAGATCATGGCGACATGATGCACGAAGAGCATAACGAGAAGGAACTGGACCCTGCGAAAGCGAAGAAGTAGAACCCGCTATCGCCTTACAAAAGCCCTGCTCTGCGGGGCTTTTGTTGTTGGGGGCATTGAAAACCTTCGCTGCGGGATCCCTCGATCCAAAGGTGCGTTGGACCATATGCAGGCCAGCGGAAGATCCTTCCGGGTGCAGGAAACAACTAAAGCGTTGGAAGGATACGCCGATCAACGAAACGAACCCGGGCCGTGGGGATCTTTCCAAAAAGACCTTCTTCTGTCAGCGGTCCCTGACTGATTTCCGAAAGCATGCAGATCCGTTTCATTACATTGCATTGTAATGGGACGTTCCGTTGTGCATGTTGGTATGCTGCTTTGT